>JBQTKH010000009.1:0-69717 GCA_052386335.1 Microthrixaceae bacterium | reverse complement strand
TCGCAGTACGTGCCCCACGTGGCCACCGACGTGCAGGCCTGGGGGGCCGACTTCGCCGCCTTCACCGGGCACAAGATGTGCGGACCCACCGGCATCGGCGTGCTCTGGGGCACCGAGACGATCCTGGACGCCACCCCGCCCTTCCTCACCGGCGGCGAGATGATCCTCAACGTCACCAAGGAGGGGTTCACCACCAACGAGCTCCCTTGGAAGTTCGAAGCGGGCACGCCTCCCATCGCCGAAGCCGTGGGCATCGGTGCCGCCGTCGACTACCTCACCGGTCTCGGCATGGACGCCGTGCGCGCGCACGAGGTCGAGCTCTCCGCCTACGCCCTGCGCAAGCTCGTGGGTCGGTTCGGCGACGACCTCACGATCCATGGTCCTTCGGAACCCAGCGAGCGCGGCGGCGTGCTGTCGTTCACGTTCGCCGACCTGCACCCGCACGACCTCACCCAGGTGTTCGAAGAGCACGGCGTGTGCGTTCGAGCCGGCCACCACTGCGCCAAGCCCCTGATGAAGGTCCTGGGGGCCCCGGCCACCGCCCGGGCGTCGCTGTACGTCTACAACGACGAAGCCGACGTCGACGCGCTCTCCGACGCCATCGGCGCCGCCGCGGACTTCTTCGCCCATTGAACCAAGGAACCCCGACCCACCGGTAGGATCGCAACCCGCATGCCTGGCCTCGAAGACCTGTATCGAGAGATCATCCTCGACCACTATCGCTCACCGCGGAACCGTGGCGAGCTCCCCACGCCCCCCGCCGCTCGCGTCGAGGGCTTCAACCCGCTTTGTGGCGACGAGATCGTGGTCTTCGTCGATGTGCACGACGGTGTCGTCGGCGACATCCGCATCGGAGGGCAGGGCTGCTCGATCAGCCAGTCCTCGGCCTCGATGATGTCGGCCGCCGTCAAGGGCAAGACGCTCGCGGAGGTGCAGGCCCTCACCCGTGCCTTCAAGGGGATGATGTCGATCCACGAGCAGTCGCTCGACGGCGGCGATGACGAAGCGCTCACCGAGGTCGATCCCGAGGTGAAGCTCGGCGACCTCGAGGCACTGCGGGGCGTCGTGAAGTTCCCCGTGCGGATCAAGTGCGCCACGCTTTCTTGGAACACGCTCCTCCAGGCGATCGACGAATCCGGCGGCGCGTAGCCAGTGCTTGGTCGACCGCGTCGGCCAGCGCGAAGCACCGCTCGGTGATGCCACCGGCCGCGTGCGAGGAGATGTCGATCACGACCTTGTTCCAGGCGTTCGACCAGTCGGGGTGGTGGTCGAGGCGCTCGGCCGCCGCGGCCACCCTGGTCATGAACGCGAAGGCTTCGCTGAAGTCCTCGAAGGTGAGCTCGCGGTGCAGCGCGCCGTCGCGGAGCACCCAGGCAGATGTGTCGCCCAGGCGGGCCTGGACCTCGTCATCGGACAGCACCGCGTCGGCCATGGGGCTTGTCTAGCGCGGGATCAGGCGAGCGGATCCGCGAAGGGGTCCGCCGCCGCCGCACCGTTCGAGGCGACGACCGGCTGGTCTTCGCCGAAGGCCGCGTAGCCGGTGGACTCGAGCTCGTTGGCGAGCTCGGGGCCGCCGGTGATCTGGATGGCGCCGCGGGCGAGCACGTGCACGTGGTCAGGTCGCAGCTCGTGGAGCAGCCGGCTGTAGTGGGTGATCGCGAGCACGCCCAAGCCCGTCTCGTGGGTGGCCTGCTCGATGCGCCGAGAGCAGGCCCGCAGCGCATCCACGTCAAGGCCCGAGTCGAGCTCGTCGAGGATCGCGATGGCCGGGCGCAGCACGCCGAGCTGAAGGGTCTCGTTGCGCTTCTTCTCGCCGCCGGAGAGGTCGACGTTCATCGGTCGTAGGAGGAACTTGTCGTCGAACCCGATGCGCTCCGCCTCGGCGATGATCTTCCCTGCCACCTCGCTGGCATCGCGGCCGGACGCACGGAACGCCGCCTCGAGCACGTCGAGCACCGGCACGCCGGGCACCTCGGTGGGGTACTGCATGGCCAGGTAGAGCCCGGCCTGGGCTCGCTCGTAGGGCGCCATGGCGAGCACGTCGGCGCCATCGAGGGTGATCGTGCCCCCGAGCACCTCGTAGCCAGGGCGGCCCATGATCACGTGCGAGAGGGTGGACTTGCCCGAGCCGTTCGGGCCCATGATCGCGTGCACCTCACCCGAGCGGATCGTGAGGTCGATCCCCTTGAGGATCTCCTTGCCCGCCACACCCGCCCGCAGGCCCTTGATCTCCAAGACGTGCCTCACTGGTGCACCCGTCGGGATGCACACAGTGGGCATCGGCACTTCGTGCCGGGCAACGCAGCTGCGCTCATGGTTCGCTCGCTCCGCTCGCTCACGGGACCGTCACCTCGATCTGGCCGTCCACGACGCGGGCCTCGTAGACGGGCACGGGCTTGGTGGCCGGGAGCGACTCCGCGCTGCCGTCCACGACGGAGAACGTGCTGCCGTGCTTCCAGCACTCGATGCTCTTGTCATCGCTGTAGACGTCGCCCTCAGACAGCGATACGTCCTGATGGCTGCACACGTCACCGAGCGCGTAGACGTCGTCGTCGATCCGCACGAGCGCGATGCGATGGGCGCCGACGGTCACCTGCATCGCGGTGCCGGGCTTGAGGTCGTCGAGTGCGGCCACGCGTTCGGTGGTGCTCATGCCAGCACCGCCTCGAGCTTGGCGGCCACGGCCGCGTCGAGGCTGGGTCGAAGGGTGTTGGCGGGCAGCTTGTCGAACACCTCGGCGAAGAACCCCGCCACGATGAGCCGCTCCGCATCCACGGTGGGGACGCCTCGGCTCTCGAGGTAGAAGCGCTGCTCCTCGTCGATCGGACCGACCGCCGACGCGTGGCTGCAGTGCACGTCGTTGTTCTCGATGATCAAGTTGGGGACCGACTCGGCCCACGCATCCTCGGAGAGCTTGATGTTGCGATTGGTCTGGAAGGCGTTGGTGCCGTGTGCGGTTGCGTCCACCTTGATCAAGCCGGTGTAGACGGAACGGGAGCGATCGCTCACGGCTCCCTTGAAGAGCAGGTTGCTCGTCGTGTCGGGCGCTACGTGCTCCTGGAAGGTCCGGTAGTCGAGCGTCTGGTCGCCGTCACCGAAGTAGGCGGCGAGCAGGTCGCCGGTGGCGCCGCGCCCGACGAGACGGCAGTTCGTGCGCACCCGGGCGTAGTCGCCCCCGAAGCCGGCAAGCCCGGCGGTGACCGTGGCCTGGGCGTCGGCCGAGAGATCGAGCTGGGCGATCGACCAGGTGGATCGGCCGAGCAGCTGCACGCCGACGTAGCCAACCCGGGCTGCGCCCTCGAGCGCGATGTCGGTGACCGGCAGGAGCAGACCACCACCACCGCCCTCGAACACCTCGACGATGCGCACCTCGCTGTCAGCCCCCGCTCGCACGACGAGGCGAACCGCCGCGGCAGTGCCATCGGCCGGACCGGTGTGACGAACCACGATGGGCTCGGCCACCGTGACGCCGGCGGGAACGTCGATGATCACCGGATCGGCGACCAGTGCGTGGTGGAGCCACACGAGGGCGTCGCCGCCGTCGGGCAGCTCACCGAGCAGGCCGGCCGAGCCATCGAGCTCGCTGGCCCGGCCGACGCGAGCCCGTCCGAGCGCTCCGTGCTCGTAGGTGCCGGTTCCCGGAGCAGCGGTGTAGCTGGCGAGGTCGAGGTCGCCGATCCGGCTGTAGCGCCAGACCTCTTCGTCCACCGACGGCAGCTCGGCCTCCGCGAAGCGCTTGACGGCAGCCGCGCGCCGATCCACCAACCAGCCCGGACCGCCCAGGGCGGCGATGGCTTCAGGGGTGAACGAGCTCAGCGGAACCTCTCAGCAGTCGCGCAACGGGGGCCACGTGGCCCCCGGAAACCGGCTCATCCTACCGGCGAACCCCCCCAACCCCCCAACCAACCAACCAACGTCTGTGAACAGACGTTGGTTGCTACTTGCGGCGGAACAGCCGCTTGAGACGTCCGCCCGACGACTGCTCCTTGGCCAGGTCGGCCAGGACCTGGGCGCCGATCGAGTTGATGTAGTCCTCGGCCTCATCGAGCACGGCCGCCACGGAGCCGTCGTCACGGTCCAGCGCGTCGAGCGGCTCGTCGGGGGTGGGCGGCGTGACGAGCGTGCCGTGGCTCCAGTTCACATCCGCAAGGCGCCTGGTGAACTTGGGGCAGTTCTCCGGGCACCGCCACGGCGCCTCGGGCGCGAGGTCGAGATCGCACTTCCGAACGGTCTCGCCGTTCCCGTAGGTCCGGCTCTCGAAGTACTTGCAGTCCTCACGCATCGGCACGCCGCCAGTGTGCCACCAGTGGTGTTCATTGCTGCGGCAGCCGACCTATAAGACAAGCTTCCTTGACAGATTGACAAGTCTGCTTGCAGACTGTCGGCATGCTCATCCCCTGCCGCAGTCGCGTTCGATGACCAGCCCCGACGAGGTGATCGCCGCCAACCGAGCCCGCCGAGTGCGGGGCCGACGGCGCAGGAAGGCGGTGCGCGTGTTCAACCTCGTCGCCCTGATCGCGGCGGTTCGAGTGGACACCGCGCTCGGATGGCCGAGCGACGGAGGAAGTGCGCCACTGGTGACTGCGCTAGCGGGGTGCACCTCGTTCGGGATCCTCTGGCTCGACGCGCGCCGAGAGGGGATTGAGCGCGAGCTGGCGGGGAGAGCCGCGATGATCGCCACCTCCATCGTGCTCGCGTATGGCGTTGGCGCCTACGTGATCTGGCTTCTCGACGACTCCATTCGGGTCCGTCCCGGAGTCACGCTGCTGGTGACTGGCGTCGGCCTGATGGTCGGCATGGCCTTCGCCAGGGGTCGCTCCGAACCAGGCGAGTCCAACGAATGAAGAACCGGCTCAAGGTCTTCCGCGCCGAGCGCGACTGGAGTCAGGCCGATCTGGCCGACGCGCTCGATGTCAGCCGTCAGACGGTGAACGCGCTGGAGACCGGCAAGTACGACCCGAGCCTCCCCCTCGCCTTTCGCATCGCTCGTCTGTTCGCCTGCAAGATCGAAGACGTCTTCGACGACGAGCTCGGCTGACCGACGCGCCTCTCGGTGAGGTGGCCACGGGCTGCCGCTACCGTACCCATCGTGCCTGACCCCGAGCCTGACGATCGCACCACTCGGTTGGGCGCGATGCCTCGCCGGCTGAGGCGCGTCGTCGCTCGGATCCTTCGACATCCCGCAGCGACGATGGAGCAGTTCGTCCTCCTCCGTGAGCACGTCGACCTCACCCAGCGCTCGACGCACCAGCTGGCGTCGGAGCACGCTGCGGAGCGCGACTCGCTCCGACATGACATGCAGCTTCTGCGTCATGCCGTGCACGTGCTGACGCTTGAGCTGGCCAACGTCCGTCATGACCTGACCGCCCGCGAGAACCTCGCACACGAGTCCTGGGACCGCATCGGCACGACGATGGGTGCGTTGGTCGAGCATGTCGCCACCTCGGGGGCGGATGGATCGGCGACGGATGGCCCCCTCGTCTCGATCGTCGTCCCCGTGCGCGACCGACCAGAGCAGCTGCGTCAGGCAGTCAGGTCCGTTCTGGCCCAGACCTACCAGGGCTGGGAGCTCGTCATCGTCGATGACGGAAGTGTTGTGCCCGTCAGCCTGGTGCTCGGGATCGATCTCGACGACCCTCGAATCCGTGTCGTTCGGATCGACCCCTCGGGCGCCTCGGTGGCTCGCAACCGGGGACTGCGCGAGTGCGCGGGAGCCCTGGTCGCCTTCCTCGACTCGGACAACTGGTGGCTTCCGTCGAGGTTGGCCGACGCCGTCGACGGCCTGCCACCCGCAGCCGGTTGGGCCTTCGATCAGCAGCTCGTCCTCGACAGCGGGTCACCCCCGCAGTACGTCCGGAACACGCTGAACCCGCTGTCCGAGCTCGCCGATGCCAACTTCATCGACCTCGGGACGGTCCTCGTCCGCCGGACCCTGCTCGAACAGCTCGGTGACGGATCGGGCCCGGGCCTCGCCCCCTTCGACGAATCGCTCCCGCGGCTCGCCGACTGGGACCTCGTGATTCGCCTCAACGCCCTGACGCCGCCGGCGCGCATCCCTCGCATCGGTCAGGTCTACGACGGCACCCGTCCCGACCGAATCTCGTCCCGGGAGCCGTGGGGACCCGCGTTTCACGCGATCCGGCGGCGTGTGATCGGCCAGCCGGCCGCCGGGCTTCGGGTCCTGGTGTCGGAGTGGCACTTCCCTCAGGTGACCGAGACCTACATCCAGGCAGACATCGTCGGACTCCGGGCCCTGGGCGCGGAGGTGGAGGTGTGGTCTGACGAAGGCGTTGCCGCCGCCTACGAGCCGGGGGTGACCTGGCGCCGCGGCGACCTCGCCGAGCACATCGCCGACTTCCGGCCCAACCTCGTCCTGACTCACTGGCTCCACGTCGGTCGTGATCACCGAGAGGTGACTCGCTCACTTGGCATCCCGCACGCCGTCCGATGCCATGGGTTCGACCACAACGACGAGGTGATCGCCGAGCTCGCGCGCGATCCCGGCGTCGCGCTGCATCTCTTCCCACACATGATGGGCGGACTCGAGGACCACCCGAACGTCACGGCGCACCCGGTGGGGTTCGACCCCGAACGCATCTCGCCAACGGCGGACAAGGACCGAACCCTCGTCGTCAGGCTCTCCGCGGGGCTGCTCACGAAGGACCTCGACACGTTCTTCCTGACCGCACGTCGCTGCCCGGACTTCCGGTTCGTACTGGGCGTGGGTCACGCCTACCAGGCGGAGCACAAGGTCGAGGAGCTGATCCAGCGCGCCCAGGAGCTGGGATCGCCCGTAGAGATCGTCACCGACCTCGGCTATGGGGAGGCGGCAGAGCTCACCGCGCGGGCTGGCATCTACCTGCACACGCACGGCGTGGACCACGTGCTCGGGATGCCTATCTCCCCAATCGAGGCCATGGCGTCGGGTTCTCTCGTCCTGGCCCGGTCCCTGAACGGCTCCGACTACCTGGCCTCCGGAGCGATCCGCTACGACGGCACCGACGCTGTCGCTCGAGCCGATCGAGCTGCGGCGATCGTGAACGCCACGACCACCTGGAGCGATGAGCGATGGGCGGACCAGCGGCGTCGCGCCCTCGATGCCGCGTGGGGGCGACACCCAGCCGACCTGGTGGTGCACGAGCTCCTGACCGCGTGGACCAACCAGTTCGGTGCGGCCCTCAGCCGACGGAGCCTTCCATCTGGAGCTCGATGAGGCGGCTCCACTCGACCGCGTACTCCATGGGCAGGGTGCGGGTGACGGGCTCGATGAACCCGTTCACGATCATGCCCATGGCCTGCTCGTTGGAGAGGCCACGGCTCATCAGGTAGAAGAGCTGCTCGTCGGCCACCTTGGACACGGTGGCCTCGTGGCCCACGACCGCGTCACGAGCACCGACCTCCATGTAGGGGAAGGTGTCGCTGATGGACTCCTCGTCGAGGATGAGGGCGTCGCACTGCACGTGGCTCTTGCAGCCGTAGGCGTCGTCTTCGACTCGGACCAGCCCGCGGTAGCTGGTGCGACCGCCGTCCTTCGAGATCGACTTGGAGACGATCTTGGAGGTGGTCTCCGGGGCGGCGTGCACCATCTTGGCGCCGGCGTCCTGGTGCTGGCCGGCGCCGGCGTAGGCCACCGAGAGCACCTCGCCCGAAGCCTTCGGGCCCACCATGTACACGGCCGGGTACTTCATCGTGAGGCGGCTGCCGATGTTGCCGTCGATCCACTCCATGTGGCCCTCGGCCTCGACCCGAGCCCGCTTGGTGACGAGGTTGAAGACGTTGTTCGACCAGTTCTGGATCGTCGTGTACGTGACGCGAGCAGACGGCTTCACGACGATCTCGACGACCGCGGAGTGCAGCGAGTCGGTGGTGTACACGGGGGCCGAGCAGCCCTCGATGTAGTGCACCTTGGAGCCCTCGTCCGCGATGATCAGCGTGCGCTCGAACTGGCCCATGTTCTCCGCGTTGATGCGGAAGTAGGCCTGGAGCGGCATGTCCACCTCGACACCCGGCGGCACGTAGATGAACGAGCCGCCCGACCACACCGAGCTGTTGAGCGACGCGAACTTGTTGTCGTTGGGCGGGATGATCTTGGCCCAGTACTGCTTGACGAGCTCGGGGTACTCCTTGAGCGCGGTGTCCATGTCGCAGAAGATGACGCCCTGACGCTCGAGGTCCTCGCGGTTGCGGTGGAACACCACCTCGGACTCGTACTGGGCGGTGACGCCGGCGAGGTACTTGCGCTCGGCCTCGGGGATGCCGAGCTTCTCGTAGGTGTTCTTGATGGCGTCGGGCAGCTCGTCCCACTGGTCGACGACCCCACCCGCGGTGGGCTTGATGTAGTAGTAGATGTCGTCGAGGTAGATCTCCGACATGTCGCCGCCCCACTTCGGCATGGGCCGCTTGAGGAAGGCACGGTAGGCACGGAGGCGGAACTCGAGCATCCAGTCGGGCTCGCCCTTCATCCAGCTCATCTCGCGGATGATGTCCTCGTTCAGGCCCTTCTTGGGCTTGAAGACGTAGTCCTCGGCGTCGCTCCAACCGAGCTTGTACTTCGAGAGGTCCAGATCGGTGACTGCCATCAGGCGCCTTTCGGGGCGGAGCATGGTGCGAGGGGATTTCTCCTACGACGATGGTAACAATTCCGGCCCGCCGATCCCACCTGACCAGGTGGCGAACAGGTCGGCGTAGCGGCCGCCCTCGGCCACGAGCTCGGCGTGGGTGCCCAGCTCGAGCAGCTGCCCCTCGGCGACCACCCCCACCAGATCGGCTCGCTCGGCTGTGGAGAGGCGGTGGGCGATGATGATCACGGTGCGGCCCTCCATGAGCTTGGCCATGGCCCGCTCCACGATCACCTCGGTGCCCGGATCGAGGCTGGAGGTGGCTTCGTCGAGCACCAGCACCGCCGGATCGGCGAGCGCAGCACGGGCGAGCGAGACGAGCTGCTTCTCGCCGGCTGAGAACCGCGAGCCTCGCTCCTGCACCTCCGTGGAGAGCCCGTCGGGCAGCTCGGCGAAGCGCTCGTCGACCCCGATGGCTCGAAGCGCAGCAAGCACGTCGACGTCGGTGGCGCCCTCGCGAGCCAACCGCACGTTGTCGAGGACGGTGCCGTTGAAGAGGAACCCTTCCTGGGGCACGACCACTACCCGTTGGCGAAGCGATCTCCGCGTTGCATCACGAAGGTCGATCCCGGCGTACCGCACGGTGCCGGCGGTTGGGTCGTAGAGCCGTGCGATGAGCTTGGCCAGGGTGGACTTGCCCGCTCCGGTGGGTCCCACCAGGGCGATGCGCGCCCCGACGGGGATGGTGAGGGACACGTCGCGGAGCACCGGCGCGCCGCTCGCGTAGGCGAAGTCGACATGGTCGACGGTGATCTCGCCGCGCTCGGGCAGGTCCACCGCACCGGGGCGCTCCGGGACGTCGACCGGCGTGTCGAGCAGGCCGAAGAGCTTGTTGAGCGAGGCACCGGCTGACTGGACGATGTTGAACAGCTGCGAGAGCTGCTGCACGGGCTCGAAGAGGTTCGAGAGCGTCAGCACGAAGAACGTCACCGTGCCCACGGTGAGCTCGCCGGTGTGGACCCACCAGCCACCCACACCCACCGCGATCGCCGTCGAGAGCAGCCCGGCGACCTCGATCACCGGCAGGTACCAGGCCGAGATCTTCACTGACCGCATGTGGGCGTCGTAGAGGCGGCGGCTCCCTCTCCGGAAGCGAGCCGACTCCACCTCCTCCCGGCCGAAGGCCTGCACGACGCGCACCCCGGCGAGCCCCTCCTGGAGGTGGGAGAGCGTGCTCCCGATGCCATCGCGCACGTCGAGGTAGGCGACGTTCGACGCCCGCTGGAACCGGATGCTGGCGACCACCACCACCGGCAGGCTCACGACCGAGAGCACGAGGAGCTTCCACGACACGGCCGCCAAGACGACGATCGACACCATCAGGAGCAACCCGTTGCTCACGAACATGAGCAGCCCCATCTGCACCAGCTCTTGCATCGAGTCGACGTCGCTCGTCATGCGGGAGACGATCACGCCGGCCTTCTCGCGGTCGTAGAACGGCATCGAGAGCCGCTGGAGGTGGTCGAACACGCGCACCCGGAGATCGCGCAGGAACGCTTCGCCGATTCGGCTGATCAGCAGCACCTGGAAGCGGTACGTGACGAACGAGATGACCGCAACGACGACATACCCGATGACCGCTGCGTCGAGGGCACCGCCGTCATCGGCCTTGATCCCCTGGTCGATCCCGTGGCGGACGAGGAACGGGCCCGCGAGCGTCGTCGCCGTCCACAGCACGACCATGCAGAGCGCCCCGACCATCGCCCGGCGGTATGGGCGGAGCATCGAGAAGGCACGACGCAACAGGTGACGCGCTGCTTCAGCATCGAGACGATCGGCTTCGTCGACGCCCCCTTGCATCCACATGTCAGCGCACGTCCTCGAGATCGACCACCGGATGCGTGTCGCGATGCGACGCCGAGGCGAGCACCTCGCGGTAGGCATCGTTCGTCGCGAGCAGGTCGTGGTGGGTGCCATCGGCCAGCACTCGGCCGCCACCGAGCAGCACGACGCGGTCGGCCAGCGCGATCGTGGCGGGGCGGTGCGCGATGACGATGGTGGTGCGGTCGCGCATGACCTCGGCCAGGGCGTCGCGGATCTCGTGCTCCTTGGTCGGATCAACGGACGAGGTGGCATCGTCGAGGATGAGGATGCGTGGGTCCGCGAGGATCGCTCGGGCGATCGCGATGCGCTGTCGCTGGCCGCCCGACAAGGAGTAGCCGCGCTCGCCGATCGCCGTGGCGTAGCCATCGGGCAACGCCTCGATGAACTCGTGGGCGCCCGCAAGCCGCGCGGCGCGGACGATCGCTTCCATCGGCGCATCGGGGTCGGCGAAGGCGATGTTGGCGCCGATCGACTCCGAGAAGAGGAAGGTCTCCTCGAACACGATCCCGATGGCCTTGCGCAGCTCGCGCAGACGCACCTCGCGCACGTCGATCCCGTCCACCAGCACCCGCCCGTCGATGGCGTCGTAGAAGCGAGGGATCAGGCGCGCGACCGTGCTCTTGCCGCTCCCGGTCGCACCGACCAGCGCGACCGACTGTCCGGCCGGCACGACGAGGTCGAACCCGTCGAGCACGTTCGGCAGGCCCGGCCCGTACGAGAACCGCACGTCCTCGAAGGTGACGTCGCCGCGACCTCCCGACGGTCCGGCTGGCGGGAGCGGCGCACCCCCGATCGAGTCGGCGATCACAGGCGCCGTCTCCAGCACCTCCCGCACCCGCTCCGCTGAGGCTGCGGCCCGCTGGGCCTGGGCCAAGATCATGCCGAGCATGCGAAGCGGCCAGATGAGCATCACCACGTACACGTTGAAGCCCACGAGCTCACCGAGGGTGAGACCACCGTCGATCACCTGGTGCCCGCCGTAGCCGAGGGTGGCGATGAGCCCGACGTTGGGAAGCAGCTCGAGGGCGGGCAGGAAGCGGGCCCTGACCCGAGCCGCCTCCATCGAGCGCTCGTAGACGTCGTCGGCCTCCACCCGAAGGCGAGCCGCTTGCACCCGTTCCGCGCCGAAGCCCTTCACGACCCGCACCCCGGCGACGGTCTCCTCGACCACCGCGGCCAGCTCGGCGGACTCCTGCTGGATCCCGAGCACCGCAGGGTGCAACCGCCGGGAGAAGCGGGTGGCGAGCACGTTCAGGAACGGCAGGCTGCCGAGCGCGAGCACGGTGAGCAGCGGGTCGGTCCGCAGGAGGATCACCGTCACCGCGAGGACCGTCACCGAGTTCGAGATCGTGAGGGGGATCATCACGACGAACGCCTGGATCTGCTGGAGGTCGGTGTTGGCGCGACTCATCAGCTGACCCGTCTGCGCGTGATCGTGGTACGCGAAGTGGAGGCGCTGGAGGTGCGCGAACAGGCGCTCGCGCAGGTCGGCTTCCACCCACCGCGCCTCGCGGAACGCGGCGTAGCGACGCAGCCCCGTGAAGCAGCCCACGACGAGCGCCACGCCGGCGATCACGAGCGCCCACTGCCGAAGGGCTGGCATGTCGTCGGCCTCGATGCCCTGATCGACGGCGCGCTGCACGAGCATGCCCACGCTCACCTTGCCGGCCGTCCAGCCCAGCCCGACCAGCACGCCCATGAGCAGCCCGACCCACCGCGTGCGGCAGGCCGCGACGATCAGCGGCCACCCGGTGCTCACCTTCGTCGTGCCCTCGGGCATGTGTCGCCGCTCTCCCCGCTTGACCCGCCGGTCAACTTACTGGTGTCACCCCACGTGCTGGCCAGTGAGATCGGCGAACGCGACCCGCCGATGGGGCGTACCGTTGGGGGATGGAGCGCACGAGCCAGGCGTCGCTCGCCATGAGCGCGGTGGCCGGGTGCGCGCTGCTCGCGCTGGTCGACCCCGCCGAGGGCGGCCTGTACCCCACCTGCCCCACCAGGGCGCTGTTGGGCATCGATTGCCCCGCCTGCGGCACCCTCCGCGGGCTGCACGCGCTCACCAGGGGCAACGTCGGCGACGCGCTCGATCACAACCTCCTGCTCGTGGCCGCCGTGCCCATCGGGGCCATCATCTGGTGGCGCTGGGTGCGAGCGGCGATCGGTCGCCCGACCCGCACGTTGGCGCTTCCTCGGTGGGCGCCTGGAGTGCTCATCGCGGTGGCTGCCGTCTTCGCGATCGTCCGAAACCTCCCGATTTCCAGTCTCGCCTGGCTCGACAGCGGGGCGTGACCCGTTTGTCCCCGTTGTCGGGGTCGAGCCACTAGTTCAAACGACCTACAAGGGCTACAGGTCGGGGCTCCGAGTGCCGATGCAACAGCGGCAACCGAAGGAGACCGCGTGCAGTTCGACGAGCTGACCTTGCATGACCCAGAGGGCGACCTTCACGTCCGCTTCCACCCCTCGCTCACGATGCTGTGCGGTTTGGGGACCGCCGAGCGACTGGCGCTCAGCGAGAGCATCCTGAGCTCGGCCGGCGCCGGGCGCGAGCGGACCCAGCTCCACATGACCGATGGCCAGGGCCGCCACCTGACCGTCCAGGCGGCCGACGGTCGTCTCAACGCTCGCTATGCGGACGGCTCCCCTGCTCCGGACCCCCTGGGCAGCCTGAGCGCCGATCCAGTCGCCGTCCGCTCCCTGATCGTTCTCAGCTCGGAGGACCTCGGCGCGCGCACGCGCGCGATGCGCGCCAATGAGCCCCCCGAGCTTCGAGAGGCACGGGTCGCGCTCGAGGAGCTCACCGCTGAGCTCGATGCCGCCCTCGCCGAGGAGCACGCTGTTCACGCGCTCCAGGTGGCCCTCGAGCAGCTCGAGCGCGATCTGCGAGCCGCACACGATGGCGTGGCCCGACGCGAGTACGCACTCGTGCTCGCGCAGCTCGAGCGGGTTCGGGCCGAGGTCGCCGCCATCGATGCGGGTACCGCGAGCATCGACTCGGACCGCAACCTCCTGGCCTCCGCCGACGCCGCCCGTGCCCTGGTGCAGGCGTGGAGCGACGCTCTCGACGCGGTCGCCGCCCTCGTGACGGACCTCGACGGCCGAGCGCGCCTCGCGCCGCCGGAGTGCGAGCGACTGGCGGCGATCCCCGGCGAAGCACCCACCGACCTCGACGAGCTGATCGGCGCGCTCCGGCAGGCCGTGAGCGCTCATGCGTCGCTCGACCACCGGCTGCAATCGCTGTCGGTGTCCAAGCTGCCAGCCCCATCTGACCCGATCGTGGCCGAGCTTGGGTTGCATGAGCAGGCGCCGCTGTGGTGCGCCGCCGATCGGGCGGCCGATGCGACGAGGGCGCTCCGCCAGCTGCAGGTCTCGCTCGGCGGCGTCGAGGTCGACGAGATGGGTCCCGCGCCCCAGCTCATCGAGGCGATCGAGGTCGCCCATGCTGAGCTGGAAGCCGCCGAGCGCGCGGCAGCCGCCGTCCGCCTTCCCGGCATCTCTGGAGCCGTGCTCGGCGCGGCGCTGACCGTGGTCGGTGCGCTCAGCCTGCTCCCGATCATCCCCGTGGGCGTGATCATCGCGGGAGTCGCAACCATCAGCGGCATCGTCCGCCCCAAGCGTCGACTGCGGTCGGCCAGCCGGGCGGAGCTCGCAGCGCTGGAGCTGGCCGATGCCACCACCTACCTCGGGTTCCACATCCGTCGTGTCGAAGCCAGCGTCGATCCTGAGCTGAGGTCGCTCGTGGTGACGACGATGGCCGAGCACCGCTCGGCCATCGCAAGCTGGCACGAGCTGGTGGGAGCCGCGGAGCTGGATCGAGCGATGGCGCTGCGCACCGAGATCGACGCGTACAGCACTGCGCTGCGCGACCTCGGAGACACCGCAGAGGAGATCGAGCTGCTCCGGGACGAGCTGCACGGCGAAGCCGAGCCCGCAGTTGCCGCGGCCCGGCAAGCCGTGCTCGACGCCATCGCTCCCTTCGAGCTCGGCGATGACCACCTCAACGAGCTCGGAGCGGTGCCCGAGGCAGTCGCTCGCCAGTGTGAGCTGGGTGCGGTCGCGCGCGCGCAGACACGCCTCGCGGCAGCCGAAGCCGACGTCGAGGAAATCGCGGCGCGGCTCGACGGGCTGCTCCTCGAGCTCGGGTTCGACGCCGGCGCGCTCGATGCCCGCGCTGGCGCGCTCGACTGGGCCATCGCCCGAGCCGCCGAGCGCGAAGCCGCCCGTGAAGCCGCTCGGCCCCGCGCCGAGCTCGACGCCGAGCTCCAGGAGCTGCAGCAGTCAGCCGCGGAGCTGCGGCGTCCAGAGTGGGCGTCCGTCACCGCTGCCGAGGCCAAGACACCCGACATCCCTGAGCTCGAGATCCGCCGCAAGGACCTGCTCGAGCAGCTCGCCTGCGCACGCCGTGGTGGCGACGCGGCTCGTCTTGCCGATCGCCATGCGGCGCTCGAGCGGCGCGTCGCCGCCCTCGAGCTCAGCCAGACAGGTCACGACGGGAGCAGCGACCCCGCCGTGATCGCCGAGATCCGTCAGCAGCTGCTCGCGCATCTGGAGACCGCGTCGAGTGCAGGGCCGACTGGCGACCCGGTTCCCGTCGTGCTCGACGAGGTGCTGGCACGGGTGCCTGCGGACCGGACGTGGGATCTCCTCGACGTCGTGCTCGAGGCAGCGGAGCACCACCAGCTCGTGTACCTGAGCGACGATGCGTTCGTCGCCGCATGGGCACGCCAGCGCGCCATGGACGGCCTGGTCACACTTCTCGAGCTGACGCCCGAGCCCGCCGCCGTCTGAGGGGATCGCCGTCCCGACTCAGTCGAGGCGCCGAAGCTGCTCGCGATAGGTGCGTCCGCGCTCGACGTAGACGCGCATCCCCGGGGCGATGTGCAGGTCGGGTCGCACCGAGTCGGGCTTGATGGTGGCAGGAACGCCGAGGGCCATGGCCCGACTCGGCACCACCATGCTCCCCGATACGAGCGCGCCCGCTCCGACGAGCGCTTCCGGTTCCACCACGGCACCGTTGAGCACGATCGCGCCTGAGCCGATGAGCGATCCATCCCCGATGGTGCAGCCCTCGAGATGGACGTTGTGGCCGACGACGCACTCCATGCCCACGATCGTGGGATGGAAGGGCGTCGTGTGCACGACTGTTCCGTCCTGCACCGACGTGCGGGCGCCGATCACGATGCCACCGGGATCGCCACGCAGCACGGCGCCGGGCCACACGGACGCCTCCGCACCGATCGTCACCTCCCCGATCACGACGGCGTCGGGGTGGATGTAGGCCGTCGGGTCGATCTGGGGCTCAACGGACCCGAGGGCGTAGATGGGCACGCGACTACACCGCGAAGCGGCCGTAGCCGCCGCGGAAGAACACGAGCGGGCCGCCGTCGTGTCCGACGCCGAGGTCGCGCACGCGGCCCATCACGCAGAAGTGGTCCCCGGCGGCGGTGACGGACTCGATGTCACAGTCGATCCACGCGATGGCGCCCGAGATCCGCGGGCTCCCAGAGCCCGCCGCGTCCCACCCGAGGCCCCCGAACTTGTCGTCGTCCTTCGAGGCGAAGCGCCGGCAGACGTCCTCCTGGTCGTCGCCCAAGATGTTCACGCAGAACGAGCCGGCGCGCTCGATCTTCGGCCACGACGACGACCCCGAACCCGGGAAGAACGCCACGAGGGGCGGGTCGAGGGACACAGACGTGAAGGAGCCCACCGCCAGCCCGACGGGTCCGTCGTCAGCCACGGCCGTGATCACGGTGACGCCCGTGGGGAAGTGGCCGAGCACCTGACGGTAGGTCGCGGAGTCGAAGGGGATCGGCACGCTCATCGACGGGACGCTACCGGTCGTCAGGTGTTGGAGATGACAAGGCCCTCGTGAGCAGCGATGACCTCGTCGATCGTCGAGCCCCCCGCGAGGCGCTTCGCGTGGGCGAGGATGGCATCGACGGCGCCATCGTGATGGGTGGGGTCGTGGTGGAACAGCACCAGCCGACGAGCGCCCGACTCCTTGGCGACGTGCACCGCGTAGTCGGGGGTGCAGTGGCCCCACGTGGCCTTCGCGGTGAACTCGTCTTCGGTGTACTGCGCGTCGTGGATCAGGAGGTCGACGCCGTCGCACAGCTCGAGCACCTCATCGGTGATCGAGCACGTGCCGTCGGCCGGCATCTGATGGTCCGAGATGTAGGCGACGCTCGTACCTCCCATCTCGACGCGGTACCCGCTCGTGCTGCCCACGTGGGGCACCGAGCGCGCCTTCACCTTGGCGCCATCGAGCTCGAGGTCCTCGTTCCAGGCGTCGTGGAAGCGGATGTCGCCGAGCAGCTCCTTGGTGGTGACCGGGAAGTAGGGCGGCCGCATCAGGTGGTTGAAGGCCGTCTCGAGGGAGCCGTGCTCGGGTTGGGGTGGGCCGTACACGTCGAACTGGGCACCCGGCTGCAGCACGGGAGTGAAGAACGGGAGGCCTTGCACGTGGTCCCAATGGATGTGCGTGACCAGTGCCGACCCGACGAACGCCTGCGCGGGGTCGAGCGTCTCGCCCCAGAAGCGCAGCCCGGTCCCGAGGTCGAGCACGATTGGTGCGTGATCGGGTGATTCCAACGCCACGCAGGACGTGTTGCCTCCGTACCGGCGATTGGCGTCGCACGGGCACGGGGTGGACCCCCGCACCCCGAAGAAGCTGACGTTGAGCAGTGTTCCCCCCGGGTCCAGCTGAGTCCCAAAGGCTACTGGCGGATTGCCGGGGGGTGTCCGGCGTGTGACGTGTGTCTCACACACGTCGGTGAGCACCACGCTCGCGAGCGCGAGCACTACGGTGCGCGGCCATGACGATCACCAACGGTCAGGTCGATGCAAACGGGATGACGTTCGGCTACCTCGAGGCTGGGACGGGACCTTTGGCGCTCTGCCTGCACGGGTTCCCCGACTCGGCGTGGACGTGGCGTCACCTGCTGCCTGCACTCGCCGACGCGGGCTACCACGCGGTGGCACCCTTCATGCGTGGTTATGCGCCGACGTCAGTGCCGACCGACGGTCGCTACCAGAGCGCGGTGCTCGGGCTCGACGCCTGCGCGCTCCACGACGCGCTCGGCGGCGACGGCTCCGCCGTGGTCATCGGCCACGACTGGGGTGCGATGGCCGCCTACATCGCGGCCAACCACGAGCCCGAGCGCTGGCAGCGCGTCGTCACCCTCGCCGTGCCGCCGGCGGGCGCGGTCGCCGGCGGGTTCATGAGCTACGCGCAGCTGAAGCGCTCCTGGTACATGTTCTTCTTCCAGCACGCGCTGGCCGACATGGTCGTGGGCATGAACGACTTCGCCTACATCGATGGCCTGTGGGCCGACTGGTCCCCGGGCTACGACGCCACGGAGGACCTGGTGCATGTGAAGGACGCGCTGCGCGACCCGGCCAACCTCGGCGCCGCGCTCGGCTACTACCGCGCCATGCTCAGCAACGTCGGCGTCGATCCCGCCCTCGATGCGGTGCAGGCCAAGGGCGGCGAGATCACCAGCCAGCCGATGCTGTACCTCCACGGACGCGACGACGGCTGCCTCGGCCTCGAGCTCGCGGAGGCCGCCCGCGGGTTCCTCACGAGCGACGGCTCGCGCATGGAGGTCGTCGACGACGCGGGCCACTTCCTCCAGCTCGAGCGACCCGAGATCGTGAACGAGCTCATCGTCGAGTTCGTGACGGACTGAGCCCCCAGCGGTCGTTCAGGGCAGGCGGAGGCGCGCCCCGTCGCTCGTGGCCAGGCCGTCCGCAACCAGGCGCGCGGCGACGCGGTGGGCCCGCGCCGGATCGTCGGGCCAGCCGGCCCGCGCTGGCACGTCGGCGAGCTCAACGGCACCCGCTCGCAGCGCCTCGACGAGACGCCCGCGGCCCTCTCGGTCGCTCCCGGCGAAGCGGGGTTGACCCACTGAGACTCCCGCCGACCCATCGGCTGGGTCTGGGAGCGGGTTGCCGGCGCCGGTCCAGCCGCACCACTCGACCACCGGGCAGAGGGTGCAGGTTGGAGACCGCCGCGTGCACACCGTCGCGCCGAGATCGAGCATCGCCTGGTTCCACGCCCACGACGAACCTGCGGGCAGCGCCTCATCGGCCGCCGCTTGTGCCGCGCGGGACGTCAGCCGGTGCCCCTCCCATCGAGCGAGCACCCTTGCCGTGTTGGTGTCGACGATGGCGTGATCGTCCTCGAATGCGAAGGCCAGTACTGCGCGTGCCGTGTACGGGCCGACGCCGGGCAGGGCGAGCAGCGCGTCGAGGTCATCCGGCAGCTCGCCGCCGTGACGTGCCACCACCACGGTGGCGGCACGGTGGAGGTTGAGCGCCCGGCGGTTGTAGCCCATCCCCGTCCACCAGCGGAGCACCTCTGCGATGGGTGCGTCAGCGCACGCCGTCGCGGTCGGGAACCGTTCGAGAAACGGTGCCCAGCGCTCGGCCACGCGCGCCACCTGCGTCTGCTGTGCCATCACCTCGCACACCAGCACCGCCCAGGGGTCGCGCGTCGCGCGCCACGGCAGGTCTCGACGCCGACCCTGCCACCAGGCGAGCAGGGCGGCGGATCGGCTCAGATCAGGCTCGCCCACTGGACGCGACAGACATACGGCATGGGGAAGGGCTCCTCCATGCGGCGAGCCAGGTAGGTGACCTCCGCGGCGAGCTTCTCGCGCTGAGGGATGGGCATCGCTGCGATGTAGCTGATGGACCGCACGCGCTCCGCGAGCAGCTCGCGCGTCATCGGCTGGTCCCAACGGATGGTTCGGTCGTTCAGCGGTGAGTATCGACCGGACGCGGCGACGATGTCGGGCCAGCTCACGTGCTGGTACCGGGAGACGGTTCGCTCGTGCCACGCGATGAGCCGGCTCATCTCGGCGACCCACGGGGTGGATTCGTCACGCTCGTTCCAGAGGAGCACCAGGGAGCCGCCGGGACGAAGCACGCGCGCCACCTCGTCGAGGGCCGCCGGCGCGTCGAACCAGTGAAAGGCCTGCGCGACGGTGACCACGTCGGCTGACGCGTCACCCAGCGGGATCTGCTCCGCTGTGCCGTCGAGGATCGTGACGTCGGGAAGCACGCTGGCGAGCTGGTGACGCATCCCGGCGACCGGCTCGACGGCAGTGACCGACGCGCCCAGCTCGACGAGCCGCCGTGTCAGCTTGCCGGTTCCCGCGGCCAGGTCGACGACCGTGGTCCCCAGGCCGATGCCCACCTCGTCCCGCAGGACCGCGACGGCGTCGTCGGGATACCCCGGCCGGGCAGCCTCGTAGGCGGCGGCGCCGGCCTCGAACCCACGAGCGGCCACGTCATCGACCGGCATCGACCACCGCCTTGTCGGCCGGGCGCGGGGGCTCGAGCACCTGGACCGCCTCGAGCACCTCGAGCACGGCAGCCGCCCAGAGGGCATAGCCGTCGTCGCTCGGGTGATAGCGGTCGGCGGCAAAGTACCGGGCGGTGTCCGACCGCATCGTGGGCCCGGTCTCCCCCGCGATGTCGACGTACTCGGCGTCGTGGTCGCCCGCCAGCGTCCGCACCACCTCGTCGAGCTGGCGACCTCGGAGCCCGGCGATCGCCCGCAGCGGTTGGGCGAGTCGTGTGGGCGCGCCCATGTCCGGCACGCCGAGCAGCACGATCAGCGCATCGTCGGGGATGGCGGTGAGCATGCGCTCATAGGTGCGGCGGAAGTCCGCTCGGGAGGTGAGGTGGGTCACGTCGTTCGCGCCGATGCTGACGAGCACGACGTCGGGCCGGAGGGCATCGAGGCGCGGCAGCTGGTCGTCGACGACGTCGCGGACCCGGGCGCCGGACACCGCGAGGTTCGTGAGCTCGACCGGGCGATCGAGCTCGGCGGCGACGCGCCTCGGGATCGCGAGGCGAGCGGAGCTGGCACCGACGCCGGCAGCGGTGGAGTCGCCCAGCCACACCATCCGCAGCGCGGGGCCGGCACCACCGACGTGCCCGTCGTGATCGAGCGGCGTGTCGTCAGGCAGGTCGGGACCGATGCGCGCCAGCTGCACCTCGGCGCCGAGCACCGCCACCGCCACGACGGGCACAGCGGCCGCGCTCAGCAACGCACGCCGGGTCCCGCGCCGCACCGACCTCACTCGCCGCTGAAGATCGAGGCGTCGTCGGAGGGGAAGGCCCGGTGCGGCGCATGGTCGCGCTTCCACACCATCAGCTTGCGCCGGAAGTAGCAGACCTCTTCGCCGCGCTGGTTGACGCCCTTGGTCTCCACGGTGACGATCCCGCGGTCGCCCTTGGAGGTCTCCTTCACGTCGAGCACCTGGGTGACGGCGTAGATGGTGTCGCCGTGGAACGTGGGCTTGGGATGGAGGAGCGACTCGATCTCGAGGTTGGCGATGGCAGCCCCGCTCACGTCGGGCACGCTCATGCCGAGCACGAGCGAGTACACGAGGTTGCCGACCACCACGTTCGTGCCCTGCACGGTCTCGTTCTCCGCGAACCAGGCGTTGGTGTGCAACGGGTGGTGGTTCATCGTGATCATGCAGAACAGATGGTCGTCGTACTCGGTGATCGTCTTGCCGGGCCAGTGCTTGTAGACGTCGCCGACGGTGAAGTCTTCGAGGTGACGACCGAAGGGACGATCATGCGTGGTCATCGAGGCGAGCGTCTCCTGCATGGGCAGCCGTGGAACACCCGTGACGCTAGGAGAGAGCCGCCGAGGCAACCAACTACGACGAGCCGCCGGCGTGGGCGCGCGGGGTCAGTTCCAGGTGAACCAGCGGGTGGGGCCGATGTCACATCCGCTCGTCCCCGACTCGCGCTCTATCGCTTGACACTATATCTCAATATGATAGAGAAGAGCCATGGAGCTCCCCGACCCATCCTCGTTCCTCCCGTTGCCGCAGGCGCAGCTCCACGTGCTCGTCGCCCTCACCGACGGGGAGCGTCACGGCTACGCGATCATGCAAGCGGTCGAGGACTCCTCCAACGGGATCGTGAGGATGGGGCCCGCCACCCTCTACGGAACGCTGAAGCGCCTCGTCGACCAAGGCCTCGCCGAGGAGCTTGCCCGCCCTCCGGCGCCAGGCGATGACCAGCGTCGTCGTTACTACCGTCTCACCGGCTTGGGTGAGCGCGTGTGCACGGCGGAGGCCAACCGGCTTGCCGGGCTTGTGCGGATGACGAGGGCCAACTTGCGCCCGGGTCTGTCCTGACCATGGCCGGCGCACACCGGCTGTACCCGTCGCTGGTCCGCCTTTACCCAAGCGCCTTCCGCCGCGAGTACGGAGACGACCTCGTGCAGCACTTCGCGGACTTGGCCGCCGACCGCGGCGCGCGGGCGGCATGGGCCCGCACCAGCCTCGATCTCGCCATCACCATCCCCCGGTACCACCTGGAGCGAATCATGACCGAACAGCACAGCGCCATCGCCATCAACATCACCATCGGCGTTCTGGCCGCCGCCGGGTTCGCCAGCGTGATGACCGGCGTCGGCCCCGGCATGGTCCTCATCGTCGCCGCCGTGGCGTTCGCCGTCACTCAGCGCACCACCCTCGCCCGCGCTCTCCGGGTCCCGGACTCCGAGCTCCGACACCGTCGACTGAGGATCGGCGCCATCCTTGCTGGGGTCTTCGTCATCTCCTACGTCGTCTACAGCCTGCTGATCGGCGATACGTGGACCGTCAGAGAGACGGTGCTCGCGATCATCGGAACCCTCGCCATGTTCGGTGCCATCGGGTTCCTCGTCGCCGGGCTCCTCACCCCGCGCACTTCCGACCACACCGAGGTCGCACAAGCACGCTGACGCGAGAACCGCATCGCCGAGCCGACGTCTGGCATGGGTCATGCATCGAACGCGGGGTCTCGTCAGCTGGCGCGGCGTCGGGCCCGCAGCACGACGTCGTCGACGTGGTGGGCGGCGGAGGCGGCTCCGGCCGGTCGGGGTCGCGTTTCGTGGACTTCGATGTCCCATGCCAGTGAGCTGCCCAACGCGGCTGCAAACTCATCGACCCGCACGTAGGCGTCCGGGTCGAAGGGACGACTGTGGGCGAGCGCGTCGATGGGTTCACGCATGGGCTCGAGGTCGTGGCTGACCACGAGCAGTGTGCCGCCGGGAGCGACCGCGTTCATCAGGTTGCGGACGGCGCGCTGGTCGGGAGTGCGGGGGATCGATGCGTACTGGGCCGACACGAGCTCGAACGCTCCGACCTCGAAGGCGTCGAGGGCGTTCGCATCCGCATGCCGGCACTCGACGTTTGCGCCGCGGCGCTCGACCTCCGCCGCGACGCGAGCCAGCGCCCGCGGTGAGATGTCCGTCGCGGTCACGCTCCACCCCTGTTCGGCCAGCCAGAGCGCGTCGCCGCCCTCGCCAGCGCCGACGTCAAGGGCGCGGCCGGGGCTGAGGCCGTTGATCTCGCTGACGAGCGTGCCGTTCGGATTGCCGCTCCACATCTGGTCGCCCCCGTAGCGGTGATCCCAGTCGGCCTCGTTGGCCGATGGTCGGGCGGCGGCCTGGATGTCCTCGTCGGCGAGGCTGAAGCTGATCATGCCGCCGACTCGACTGCCGTCGGCGGCGGCCTGCAGCACCTGTTGGCTGGGGTCGGTCACGTTGCCAGCCGCGTAGAGCCCCGGAACTGCCGTCGCCCCCGTCGCGTCCGTCTCGACGAAATCGCCGAGTCCGGTCGGGTGCTCCGCTGGCTGGAGACCGAGCGATGCGAAGGGTTCGGCGCGCACCCGGAACCGGGTGCCGACCACGACCGCGTCGGCCTCGATGCGGGCGCCGTCGGTCAGCTCGACCGCCCCGAGGTGCCCGTCCGCGCCCGTGACGATGCTCTGGACGCGACCGTCGACGACGTCCACCCCGGCGGCTCGCATGGCCCCGACCGCGGAGTTGTCGGCGTAGACGCCGTCGTGCAGCACCAGCGTGAACCGGGCGCTCAGCTGACGGAACAACCCGGCGGGATGGAGACCCATCGGGTGGGTGACGATCTGGACGATGCGCCGGTCCCGGACCTCGAAGCCGTGACAGAACGGGCAATGGATGACGTCGCCGCCCCAGTGTTCGGCAAGGCCGTCGATGTCGGGGAGCTCGTCGACCAGACCGGTGGCGGCAAGCACCCGCCGAGTGATCACCGAGCACCTCGGGCAAGCGCACGACCTGGAGGCTGAGCCGGCCGACCGGCAATGCCATCGCGATCAAGATGCGACTCGAACCGACACGCAGAAAGCCACAGCAACGGGTCCACCCCGGTCACGACTGGTTCTTCGTCCTCGACGGGCGAGTGCGCCTGTCGCTCGGCGACCGCGAGATCCTCGTCGAGGCCGGCGAAGCTGCCGAGTTCCGCACCATGACGCCACACGCATTCGCAGCCATCGGCGGCCCGGCCGAGCTCATCATGATCTTGAACCGCGACGGCCAACACGCCCACATCCATCACGAAACCGACGGCCACTCGACGCCGTAGCATTCACCGGTCTCGAATCCCGCGACCGTCGACACCACGTCGCCAGACGGTTGCGCAGGCTGGAAGTCGGTGGCGACCCGGTGGACCTGGTGCCGGCTGGAACCTCCTCGGCGTCCAGCGCTGGCCTACGGTCGCGTTCGTGGCGGAGACGCAGCTGGGTCGCCAGACCGACCGGTTCGGCCTTGTCGTGGTCGACCCTGTGCGCGCGTTCACTGACCCGACCGGGCGGATCGGGCAGATCCACCCTGCCAATCAGTTCAGCGTGATCCTCGAGACCGTCGAGCGGCTCGCTACCTTCGTTGCTGCCCATTCAGGTCCAACGGTGTGGATCAGGTCGCTGTACGCGCCTGGGCAGTTCAGCGACGGAGACCTCGACCACCCGCTCGCTCGGCTGTGCAGTGACCCTACGGGCGACGATTGCGTCTGGGACCAGCGGTTGGCCCCTCCGCCAGGCGCACTTGTGGTGACAAAGACGTCCATGGACGCTGGTTCCTGTCAAGGCTTCGTCGACGCAACCGAGGCAATGGTGGGCCAGGTCGACGCCGTGATCATCTCGGGCTTCTGGCTGTCGGCGTGCGTAGCCGCGACGGCCACCTCATGTGTCGAGCGCTTCGCAGGTCGAGTACCGGTCGTCGTGCCCCTCTCCCTCGCGGCGACCCGCCTCGCGTTGTACGACCCGAGCGACGAACACCCGGCCGACATCGACGTCACCCGGCAACTTCAGCAGCTCCGCACTCGCGGTGTCGTCGTCTGCGATACCCCGGAAGGTTGGCGGCGGAGCGAGCTCGCCCGCAGGGACGGCGCCGAACGTTCCTAGTCGCCAAAGCGGACCGTTGCTGGCGGTCCCACCGATCGCTCTGGCCGGAACCCGGGTCGGCGCGAACCTTCCTCGCGAACGCTGGGAGTCCATTCGATCGCGAGCGCAGCGAATAACATGACGTCGCATCGCTCGCCTTGCCAGACGCCATGCGAACGCATCGTTCCCTCGTGGACGAACCCCGCACGCCGAGCGACCGCCGCTGACGCGGCGTTTCCCTCGACGATCTTCAAGACCACGCGAGCAGCTCCCAACTCGAACAGCCAGCGCGTGAGAAGCGTCGCCGCTCGCGTAGCGCGACCACGTCCTCGCGCATGCGGGCTGATCCAGTATCCGAACTGGACGACGTCGGTCTCCGACCAGTCATCGAGACCGCAGCATCCGAGCAGGTCCCCGGAGGTGGCATCAACGATCGCGAAGGCCGCGCCCGGCCCGGGAGTTCCCGTTGTTTCGAACGCCTTCCAACTCGCGTCGAACTCCGCGATGACCCGCTCGGCATCCCTGGCCGACATCGATGGCGCGGGATACCCGAAGCGATCGAGCGCCCCGTTGTAGCGCTGGATGTCGGGGTCCGCGTTCGCCTCCGTCATGAACCAGGCGTCTTCACGCGACCACGGACGCAACGCAACGGTGCCATCCGAAAGCATGACGACGAACCCGCCACCATCACCGTTTCTCACGCCCATCCTGGACCCCCTCCCATGCTGACCAAGCGCAGCGAAGCTCACGAGCTCCGCTCAGCCTGGCCCACGGCCGTTTCCTATCGCGCGCTCAATATCCCGCAGGCTTAGTGCGGCGATGCCGGATGCTCCGGTTTGAGCAGCGCGCCGTCTCGATGCGCACGACGTGCTGGAACCACGCCCGCACCCGCTCGCGCCACTCAAACTCCTCGGCGCGGTCGGTGGCCCGCGGCAATGATCGACAGCATGCGGGAGATCGAGGTCGTTGTCGCGCATTCGGAGCGCGTGACGCTGCGCGTCGGCGAGGTGTTCCTGAAGATCGACACGGACCAAGCGCGCATCGACCGAGAGCTCGAGGTCATGGCGAGGGCACCCATCCCCACCCCGGAGATCCTTTGGCGCAAGCCTCCGGTGCTCGCCCTCGCGGCAGTTCCTGGAACGGCACTCGGCGTGCTGAACGAGCCGTCGCATGCATCTTCGGCGGCGTGGGTTGCAGCGGGTGCCGCCGTCCGCACACTGCACGACGCTTCGCTGCCGCCCTGGCCCAGCAGCCAGTGTCAGCAGCAGCCCGCTCTCAGCAGTCGGGGCACGGTCGGATTCCCGCCACTGCTCGACTCGGAGTGTGAGTGGCTCGTCGCCAACGATGTCGTGTCCGCCGAGGTTGTCAGGCGCAATCGTCGGGTCGCGGAGGCGGCGCTGCGGCCATGGACGCCGGTGTTCATCCACGGCGACCTGCAGATCGTTCATGTGTTCGTCGACGGTGACGAGGTGAGCGGCGTCGTGGACTGGTCCGAGGGTGGTCAGGGCGATGCGATGTATGACCTCGCCAGCCTGACGCTCGCACACGAGGAGCACCTCGACGATGTCGCCGCGGGCTACGGCGGGGACGTCGAGTTCGACGTGATCCGCGCGTACTGGTCGTTGCGAAGCTTGATGGCGATCCGCTGGCTGGTTGAGCACGGCTACGGCGCGCCGGCGACGTTCCCAGAGGTCGCGGTGCTCAACTCCTTGTCAGCCGGTTCTTAGACATCGGCCAGCGCTCCCCTCGCCGCAGGCATCCCGGGGTGCTCGTAGCCTCGCCGCATGACTGTGCGCTGGCTGACGGTGTTCATCGACCGCCCGGAAGCCACCGTTGGTGTCGCGACGGACTTCTGGCAGCGGGTGACGGGCACCACCCGTTCGCCAACCCGGGGAGACCGCGGGCAGTTTGCAGCCCTGCTTCCGGGCGAGGGCAATCCACACATCCGAGTGCAGCGAGTCGACCATGGACGCGGTGGCACGCACCTGGATCTCCACACCGACGAGATCCCACGTCTGGTCGACGACGCGATCGATCTCGGAGCGACGCTGCTCGACGATGATCCTGTCCACGTCCTGCGGTCACCTGGCGGTCATACGTGGTGCATCGTCGACTGGCATGGCGAGGCCACGCCGTCCGCCCCCGTTGCTGGTCCGAGCGGAGCGATGAGCAGACTCGATCAGGTGTGCCTCGACATCGCCTCGGACCACCTCGACGCTGAGGTGCGCTTCTGGGCCGGGCTGCTCGGCTGGCCCGCCACGACCTCGACGGTCCGGCCGGAGTTCACGAGCCTCGCTCGCCCCGACGGCATGCCAATGCGACTGCTGTTCCAACGCCTCGACCAGAGTGACGGTCCGACAACGGGTCACCTGGACTTGGCCGCCGGGGAGCAAGTCGACGACGTCGTGGCCGACCATGTCGCTGCCGGTGCGGAGGTGGAGATCGAAGAAGTGCTCTGGACCGTGCTGCGCGACCCATCGGGCCACCGCTACTGCATCACCCGCCGCGATCCCCTCAAGGGCACCATTGCTGCAACGAGGACAGAACCTCCCGTCAGCGGGACGTCACGCTGACCTCGAGGCGTTGCCAGCTCCGCAACAGCGCCACGTCGGGCTGGCGGACAGACTCGACGATCTCAAACTCGGCCACCCGCCTGGCCAGCGACTGCACAGCCGCGATGCCCTCGGCCAGGGCCAGCCAGGCGCCAACGCAGCGATGGATGCCGAAGCCGAAGGAGAGGTGACCACCAGCGTCGTCCCGCCCCGGGTCGAACACGTCCGGGCGATCAAACTGCCGTTCGTCGCGGTTGGCCGAGCCGAACAGACACAGCAGTCGGGCCCCGACGGGCAGCGCCGTGCCGGCGAGATCAGCAGCCCGCGACGTGCCGCGGAAGAACCCTTGGATGGGAGCCTCGAACCGCAAGACCTCGTTCACGTAGGCGTCCGGCGGCACCGTGCCGTCCACCACCAGGGACCACTGGTCGGGGTGCCGCGCGGCCAGCCCGATGGCGTGGCTCAACATCGTGCGCGTGGTCTCGATCCCTGGACCGATCAGCGTCATGGCGTAAGCCACGCGTCCAAGACCATCCAGCTCGCTCAGACCGATCCGTTCGCCGGCGTGCTCGATGACGGTGGCCACGATGGTGTCGGCCGGCACCTCACCGGAATGGCGGGCACCCTCGATGAACTCGCTGGCTGGGAAGCCCACCGCGAACTGTGCCTCGGTGGGGCCATCCCGCGTCGGGAGGTCCACGGCGGAGATGTCCCGGAACACCTCCTCGGACATGGCCACCATGTCGTCGAGGGCCTCGGGAAGACCGATGATGCGACAGACCGCAGCAGTTGCGATCTGATTGGCGAGGGGCACCACATCCCCACCCCCGGCGTGAACCCACTCGCTCACCAGCGCGTCGACGCCATCCTCGAGCGTCGTCTCGTGGTGGGCCAGCCCAGCGCGGGACAGGACAGGCTGCGCCAACCGTCGGGTCTCGGTGTGGGTGGGTGGGTCCTCCCCGATCCAACCGCTTGGCTTTGGCGCTGGTTGCCGGCTGACCCCCGCGCTGGACGTGAAGGTCACCGGGTCGCGGAGAACACCGACGACGTCGTCGTAGCGGGGCACCACCCACATGTCGCGCCCCGCGATCGGGATGCAACCCCCGCGAGCCCGCAAGTCCTCATAGAACGGATACGGATCGGCGATGACGCCGGCCGCCCACGGGTCGTACGCGGTTGCCCCTTGCATCGAGTGCGCAGGCTACGCGCGAACGCGGGCGGGTACGTCTTGCGGCTCGGCTGCCCGCGGCGGTTCGCTGTCGGCGTCAGCTCCGTGCGGCGAGGGTGGCGAGGAGCTCCACCGCGTCGGACGGCCCGGTGACCAGGCGTTGGATCTCAGCGCGGGTGTGTGCTCGGGTGAGGATGTTGGCAGCCTGATGGGCGGACCCGAGCACGACAGAACCCAGTGCCCAGGTGCCGTCCGGGCCGCTCAGGATCCTTGGTTCCACTCGAGCTGCCGCGGCGACGACTTCGGTGCCAACGGTGAGGAACATGCGGTCATTGAGCGAGCCAAGCCCGACCGCCCGCCGGATCTGTGAGTGGTGCACCCATCGCTCGACGTACTCGCGAGCGATGGCATGCCAGAAGGGCGAGCTGGAGCCTTGCGCCCCGAAGAACCCGACCGGCTCTCCTGGGGCCGCAGGGTCGACTTCCTCGTAGTAGGCGGCGGTCCACTCGCCGGTGAGGCGCAGGAGCTCGATGACGAGGTCGGTGCTCAGGAACTTGGATGCCGCGACCCAGCGGTCGTTGAACGTGTCGAGGAGAGCCCGGAAGTCGGCGCCGGGCATCTCAGCGGCGACCTGAAGGAGCCCGTTCTCGGCGCCATCGCGCTGGCGGCTCAACAGGCTCAGGTCGTCACCCAGGATGTGCGCGGCGACGCCCTTCACGCTGTACGCCGGACACTCGGTGGGTGCAGCCCAGGCACCCGCGTCGAGGCTTGCGAGCGTGGCGAGCAACGCTTCCCGCTCGGGACGGAGCACGTCGAGGACGGTGGCAACGGTGTCGACGTCCAGCATGGTTCGTTTCTAGTGTCCCCGCCGTGGCCTTCGGCGCTCGATGCCGTCACATGACGGGCGATTCCGTGCCGGATCGGACCCATCGGTAACCTCCGGGGCATGTCGACCCCTGATCTGACCGCTGCCGCCGAGGTCGTCGAGCTTGCCCGACGTGTCGTCCACGCCGGAGCCCAGACGCTCGCGAAGGGGCCCGGCCCCGACGTCGACCAGTCCCTGGCCTACGACCTGGCCCATGCCGCGGCCGCCGTGGAGACCGCGTCCGCCATGCTCGACTACGGCGCCAAGGGCGACCTCGAAGCTGCCATCACCTGCGCCTTCGTGGCCGACGCGGTCGGCGATCTCGCCGCTCGGCTCTACGGGCGCGAGGGCGCGTGGGGCGTCGACACGGGCGCGCTCGACGGCGCTCGGGCGTTCTGCGGGACGTTCCGTGACCCTGGGTTCCTTGCCGGCATCGCCGGGAAGGAGGGCCCCCGCCACCTGGACGACGACTTCGAGCTCGTGCAGGACACCTTCCGCCGCTTCGCCGAGGACAAGCTCAAGCCGATTGCGGAGCACATCCACCGCACCAACGGCGACATCCCCGAGGACATCATCAGCGGCCTCGGTGAGATGGGCGCCTTCGGGCTGTCGATCCCCGAGGAGTACGGCGGATACGGAAGCGGCGGCGAGTCCGAGTACATCGGCATGGTGGTCGCCACCGAGGAGCTGTCACGCGGTTCGCTCGGCGCCGGCGGCTCGCTCATCACCCGCCCCGAGATCCTCACGAGAGCGCTCGTGAAGGGCGGCACGGAGGAACAGAAGCAGCGCATCCTCCCGCGGTTGGCTACGGCCGAGATCATGAACGCGGTGGCCGTCACCGAGCCCGACTTCGGCTCCGACGTGGCCGGCGTGAAGACCACCGCCACCAAGGTCGACGGCGGATGGCTGATCAACGGTGTGAAGACGTGGTGCACCTTCGGCGCCCGCGCCGATGTGCTCATGCTCCTCGCCCGCACCGACCCCGACCGCAGCAAGACGCACCGGGGCCTGTCGATGTTCGTCGTCCCGAAGGCGCGCGGCGAGGGCCACGGCTTCGTGCTCGACCAGGCCGCCGGCGACGACGGGGGCGCACCCGGGGGCGGTCGCATGGAGGGCCGGCCGATCGACACGATCGGCTATCGCGGGATGCACTCGTATGAGATCTCCTTCGAGGGCTGGTTCGTCGCCGACGAGAACCTCGTCGGAGGCGAGGCCGGCCTCGGCCAGGGCTTCTACCTCCAGATGGCCGGCTTCGAGAACGGCCGCCTGCAGACGGCCGCGCGTGCCGTCGGGGTGATGCAGGCCGCCTATGAAGCAGCCCGGCAGTACGCGGACGACCGCATCGTGTTCGGCGCGCCGCTCGCCGACCTGCAGCTCACCAAGGTGAAGCTCGCTCGCATGGCCATCACGATCCAGGCCGCGCGCCAGTCGTCCTACGCCGTGGCCCGGCTGATGGCCAAGGGCCACGGCATGCTCGAGGCCGCGATGGTCAAGGCGTACGTGTGCAAGGCCGCCGAGTGGGTCACCCGGGAGGCCATGCAGATCCATGGCGGGATGGGCTTCGCAGAGGAGTACGACGTGAGCCGCTACTACGTTGACGCACGCGTCCTGTCGATCTTCGAGGGCGCCGATGAGATCCTCTGCCTCAAGGTCATCGCCCGCAACCTGGTGAAGGCGGCCACGTGATGCGCTCCCCCAAGGACTTCTTCCGTCCGCTCGCGGTCGGCGCTCCCGATCCGGTGCGCGAGATCCCGGCGCGACCGTCGCGGGTGATCCACTTCTTCCCGCCATCGAACGCCAAGATGGTCGCCAAGGTCCCGGACATCGCGCCCACCGTCGATGTGCTGTTGGCCAACCTCGAAGACGGCGTGCCGTCCACCGACAAGGAGGCGGCCCGCGCCGGGCTGGTGGAGGTGGGCACGGCCTGGAAGATCGGCGAGACGCAGCTGTGGACGCGCGTCAACTCGCTCGACTCACCTTGGGGCCTCGACGACCTCACCACCGCGGTGCTCGAGGTCGGCGACAAGCTCGACGTCATCATGATCCCGAAGGTCGAAGGGCCAGAGGACATCCACTACGTCGACCGGCTGCTCGCGCAGCTCGAAGCCAAGGCACGGCTGCAGCGGCCGATCCTCGTCCACGCGATCCTCGAGACGGCCCGCGGCGTGGCCAACGTGGAGGAGATCTGCGCAGCGTCGCCCCGCATGCAGGGGCTGTCGCTCGGGCCCGCCGACCTGGCCGCCAACCGGCGCATGAAGACCACCCGCGTGGGCGGCGGCCACCCCGGCTACCTCGTGCGGGAGGACCCGCCGGGCGGCGACATCGAGGCACCGCGGGCCACGTACCAGCAGGACCTGTGGCACTACACGGTCGCCCGCATGGTGGACGCCTGCGCGTCGAACGGGATCTTCGCCTACTACGGCCCGTTCGGTGACATCAAGGACACGGTCGCCTGCGAGGACCAGTTCCGCAACGCGTTCCTCCTCGGTTGCGTCGGCGCGTGGAGCCTGCACCCCGCGCAGATCGAGATCGCCAAGCGCGTCTTCTCGCCCGACCCCGCCGATGTGCGCCACGCGCGCGAGGTGGTCGCGGCGATGGGCGACGGCACGGGAGCGGTGATGCTCAACGGCAAGATGGAAGACGACGCCTCGGTGAAGCAGTGCCTCGTGATGCTCGAGCTGGCCGATCGGCTCGCCGCCCGCGACCCTGAGCTCGCCAAGGTCTACGCGGCGTTGGAGGCATGAGGATGCCCGCCGCTGGCGACGGGCTCCTGCGCCCGCGCCGCTCCGTGCTCTACATGCCCGGCGCCAACGAGCGTGCGCTCGAGAAGGCCCAGACCATCCCCGCCGACGCGCTCATCCTCGACCTCGAGGACGCCGTCGCCCCCGATGCCAAGCCCGAGGCGCGCGAGCGCGTGTGCGCCGCGGCCACCTCCGGGCTCTACGGCGGGCGTGAGATCGCCATCCGAGCCAACGGCATCGGCACGCCGTGGCACGACGACGACCTGCGAGCGATCGCGGCGGCGGGCCCCGCGGCAGTCGTCGTCCCGAAGATCAACTCGGCCGACGACGTGCACCAGATCGCCAAGGCCCTCGACGCCGGCGGGGCGCCCGACCACACCCGCGTCTGGGCGATGCTCGAGACGCCGATCGCCATGTTCCGGGCCGAGGAGATCTGCTCGTCCTCCGAGCGGCTCACCGTGCTCGTGATGGGCACGAACGACCTCGCCAAGGAGCTCCACGCCTCCCACGTGCCGGGCCGGGCACCGCTGCTCAGCGGCCTCGGGCTGTGCCTGCTGGCCGCGCGGGCCACCGGCAAGGTGATCCTCGACGGCGTCTACAACGACATCAAGGACGACGCCGGCTTCGCGGCGGAGTGCCGTCAGGGTCGCGAGATGGGCTTCGACGGCAAGACGCTCATCCACCCGAGCCAGGTCGAACCGTGCAACGCAGCGTTCGCACCCACCGACGACGAGGTCGACAAGGCCGGTCGCATCATCGCGGCCTTCGAGGAGGCCGAAGCCGACGGGCGCGGCGTCGTCACGGTCGACGGTCGCATGATCGAGAACCTCCACGTGGAAGAGGCTCGCCGGGTGCTCGCGATCCAAGCCGCGATCACCGCGCTCACCGCTGAGGCCTGACCGCCCCCGGGGGAGCTGGCTCGGGTGCTCGATCTGAGCCCGCGCCTAGCCTGCGACCCATGGAGGGGCTCGAGCTTCTGGCGGAGGGTCGCGAGGCCCACGTGTACCTGCGACCCGACGGCACGGTGCTGAAGCTGATGCGCCACGCCTCCGACCGACCGCGCGCTGAGCGAGAGGCCGCGGTGTGTCGCATCCTGAACCAGGCGCGGGCCGCCGTCTCGCACGACGGCAGCAGGTTGGCACCCCTCGCCCCGACCGTGCTCGAACTCGTGACCGTCGACGGACGGCCCGGGCTCGTCATGGAGCGCATCGATGGCCACGACCTCCTCGCGCTGATCCAGCGCCAGCCCCTCCGTCTGTTCACCGCAGCCCGAGTGCTGGCCGAGGTGCACGCCGGCCTGCATCGGGACGCGGCCCCAGAAGCGCTACCAGAGCTGAAGGTCGAGCTTCGAGCACGGATCATCGCGGCGGAGCCGCTGCCTGAGGACCTGAAAGACGTGGCCATCCGGGTGCTCGAGCGGCTTCCCGATGGTGACCGTCTGTGCCACGGCGACTTCCACCTGGGCAACATGCTGGGATCCTGGGATTCCCCGACCGTGATCGACTGGGGACACGCCACGCGTGGCGACCCGATCGCCGACGTCGCACGCACCGACCTCCTCCACCGACACGGGGAGCTCCCACCAGGCACCCCCGCGTTCTTCCGCATCCTCACTACCGCGGGCCGGGGGATCCTCACCGACCGCTACGTGCGCACCTACCAGCGAACGGGCGGCCGCCCGCTCGGTGACACGTTCGACCGCTGGATGTTCGTTCACATGGCGGCACGGCTCAACGAGCCGATCCCCGAGGAGTACCCGATGATGATCTCCCGCCTCCGCCAAACCGCGCTCGCCGCGGCGGCTGGGTAGGGTCCGGTCTCATGGGTGAGATCATCGAGTTCCCGTCGAACGGTGGCACCGCGTCCGGCTACTTGGGCACCCCCACCGGCCCCAACCCGCTGCCGCTGGTGGTGATCCAGGAGTGGTGGGGGCTCGTGCCCCACATCACCGACGTGTGCGAGCGGTTCGCGGCCGAGGGGTTCCTCGCGCTGGCGCCCGACCTGTACCACGGCCAGTCGACCACCGAGCCCGATGAGGCCGGCAAGCTGATGATGGCCCTCAACATGGCCCAGGCCGCGAAGGACCTCTCTGGGGCGATCGAGCTCGTGTCGTCACGCGCCGACTCCGATCGGGTGGGCGTCACCGGGTTCTGCATGGGCGGCGGGCTCGCACTCGTCGCCGCGACGCGCCGCCCCGACAAGGTGGCCGCGTGCGTGCCCTGGTACGGGCTCATCCCGTGGCCCGACGCGCAACCACAGTGGGACCACATGGAGGCGGCCGTGCTCGGCCACTACGCGGAGAACGACGCGTTCTTCACCCCCGCGGCGGCGCGCGAGCTGGCGAGCACGCTCCAGGGTCTCGGCAAGGAAGTCGAGATCGTGGTCCACCCCGGCGTCGACCACGCCTTCTTCAACGACACCCGCCCCGAGGTCTACGACGCCGAAGCGTCACTCGCCGCGTGGCAGCAGACCGTCGGCTTCCTCCGCACGCACCTCGGCGAGAGCTAGTAGGCGCCGTCGAGCTTCTTGTGGTCCCAGCTGACCACTCGGTCGGCCTTCACGCGCACCCCGAAGCGCTTGGCCCCGGTGAGCTCCACGAAGGGCCGCACCTCGTCGGTGACCTCGCCGAAGTAGCGCGCGTAGACAGCCTCGCCGATCTCCATGATGTCGTCGTGGTCGGTGAGCACGGTGGCCTGGCCCACGATCTCCACGCCGATGAGCTCGCTGTACTCGTCGCCCGCCTCCACGAGGACCGTGGTGCGGGGATCGCGCTGGAGGTTCTTGATCTTCTGGCTCTTGCCGAAGGTCCAGAACACGGCGTCGCCGTCGATCATGGCGTACCACATGGCCACGAGGTGGATCGTTCCGTCATGGTTGAACGAGGCGACGTTCATCGTGTGACGACCGGCGAGGAACTCGTCGATCTCGGTGTCGGACATGCGGATCTGATCGCGACGGGACATGGCGTGATGGTCTAGCGCCTGTAGGTGCCGGGGGCGTTGCCCGTGTCGAACAGCTCGGGCGCGACGGGGCAGTCGATCCTGCGGAGGGCGAGCTCCGGCGCCTCGAGGCCGGCCGGTCCGCACACCTGGTCGACGAGGCCGATGGGCACGATCTCCTCGTCGAGATCCCAGGGATCGGCGGCGTGCGCGGCGCGTCGACTGGCCAGGGCATCCCACATCCGGGCCGGCAGCAGTCGCCCCACACCGGCCACCAGCCACACGGGCACCTCGTGGTGGCGAGCCACGGTGGCCGCCGCGAGCGACCCGCTCACCGCGACGAACCCGGCGGGACCGAGCGCCACCGCCTCGAGGAGCAGCACATCGGACGCGCCGACCGCCGCGCCGAGGCCGGACACGGGCACGTCGACGGCGTCGATCCCGGCCTGCGTGAGCCGCCGCACCAGCCCGTTCCCCTCGCCGAGGGCGTCGACCGCGAGCACCTCCACATCCCCGCGCCGTGGCAAGGCCTCGCCCACGAGCTCCGGCCAGCCGATCACGCAGGCGGTTGCGTCCTGGGTGAGGGCCAGCCCGAGCTCGGAGGGCGTGCAGTCACGGTCGATGTCGTCGACGGCCTGCCACGCCTCCCGCTGACCGTCGGGCGAGGTGAGCACGCGGGCGCAGAGCCACCACAGCGGCGCGGACGTCGGATGGCGATCGACGATCCGGCGACACGCCGCCACGAGACCAGCCGGGTCGTCCTGGAAGGCGGCGAGCGCATGGGCCGTCTCCCGGACGAGCAGCGCCTGATCGGCGCCCGAGGCACGGGCGACGTAGCGGAGTCGCTCGATCGGGTGCACCCGCCGACGCTACCGCTGTCGCCGGCGAGGGTGCGCTAGAGACCCGCTCGCGGCGGCCTCGGAATCTGCTCGCGGTGAAGGTACCGCGCTACCGTCTGCGGCCGTGGCGACCGACCCCCCTGCCGACCTCACGCTGACGCCGATCAACGGCGAGGCCCGTCCGATCTCCGGCTGGCTCACCACCTTCCAGCTCGCTGTGGTGGTGCTTGACCCGTTCACCAACGAGAGCTCCTGGCTGCTCGACACCGCCGGACGGATCCTCAACCACTTCAACGGCGGCGACTGCTACGCGGCGTTCCTCGTCACCGGCACCGCCGAGGAAGCCCGCCAGTTCCTCGGGCCGTGGGCCGACAAGCAGCTCACCTTTGCCGACCCCGACCGCACCGCAGTCAAGGCCCTCGGCCTCAACGAGCTCCCCGCGTTCATGCACATCCGCGGCGACCTCCACGTGGCCGCGATCGCCGAGGGCTGGGACCCGATGGAGTGGCGCAACGTCGCCAACGCGCTGGCCAAGAACCTGAGCTGGTCGGCGCCGCTGATCCCGGTCGACAGCGACCCGTCGCCCTACGCCGGCTCCGCCGCGGCCGGCTGAGCGAATCAACCGCCACGGGTGAGGCGGAGGAGGTTGAGGACCTCGTCGATCTCTGATTCGGGGACCAGGCCGTGCTCTACCGCGAGCGTGCGGATGCTCTTGCCGGTCTTGGCTGATTCCTTGACGAGCTCGGCGACGCGCTCGTAGCCGAGGAGCGGGTTGAGGGCGGTCGCAGCCTGGGGGGTGGCTTCGGCATAGCGCCGCATGCGCTCGACGTCGGGCTCGATGCCGGCGATGCACCGGTCGGCGAACAAGCGGCTCACGTTGGTCAGCAGGCGGATCGATTCGAGCAGGTTGCGGGCGATCACCGGCAGGTACACGTTGAGCTCGAAGTTGCCCTGGCTTCCGGCGAAGGCCACCGCTGCGTCGTTGCCGTACACCTGGGCCACCACCTGGCTCACCGCCTCGGGGATCACCGGGTTCACCTTGCCGGGCATGATCGACGAGCCGGGCTGCAGGTCGGGCAGACGGATCTCGGCCAGGCCGGTCTTCGGGCCCGACGCCATCCAGCGCAGGTCGTTGGCGATCTTCAGCAGCGCGACGGCCAGCACGCGAAGGTCGCCCGAGAGGCCCACCAGCTCGTCGCGCGCGCCCTGGGCAGCGAAGTGGTCGGGCGCCTCCGACAGCGGGAGGCCGAATCCCGCAGCCAGGTGGCCGGCCACCGCGGCACCGAAGCCCACCGGCGCGTTGAGTCCGGTACCCACGGCCGTGCCGCCGAGGGGCAACTGTCCCACCCGGGGCAGCGCCGCGCGCAGGCGATCAGCAGCGTCGCGCACCTGGGCCGCGTAGCCACCCAGCTCCTGGCCGAGGGTCACCGGCGTGGCGTCCATGAGGTGGGTCCGGCCCGCCTTCACCACCGCGGCGTTGCGGTCAGCCTGGTCCTGCAACGTCGCCCGGAGGTGGTCAAGGGCAGGGAGCAGGCCCTCCGAGGTGTCGCGCACCGCGGCGAGGTGGATGGCGGACGGGAACACGTCGTTGGACGACTGCGAGGCGTTCACCTCGTCGTTCGGGTGCACCGGTCGACCGAGCCGCTCAGACGCGAGGTTGGCGAGCACCTCGTTCATGTTCATGTTGGTCGAGGTGCCGGAGCCGGTCTGGAACACGTCGACGGGAAAGTGCTCGTCCCATCTCCCCTGCACCACCTCCACGGCGGCATCGTGGATCGCCTGTGCAACGTCGTCGGCGATCACGCCCAGCTCATGGTTGACGAGGGCGGCGCGGCCCTTGAGCGCGGCGAGCGCGCTGATCAGCGATCGCTCGACCCGCAGGCCCGACACCGGGAAGTTGTCGACCGCCCGCTGCGTCTGCGCACCCCAGCGGGCCCAGGCGGGAACCTGCACCTCGCCCATCGTGTCGTGCTCCAAGCGGAACTCGTCAGCGGACATGACCCCACGGTAGAGCGGCCCCTAGCGTTAGGGGTGTGACCGACGACGCCTTCACCGAGCTCCTCCCGATCGGCCCCGACGACACGCCCTACCGGCTGCTCACCACCGACGGCGTCCGTACGGTCGAGGCCGCAGGCCGCACCTTCCTGGAGGTCGAGCCAGAGGCGCTCACGCTGCTCACGAGCACGGCCTTCCGCGACATCGCCCACTGGCTGCGCCCCGCCCACCTCCAGCAGCTCCGACGGATCCTCGATGATCCCGAAGCGTCGCCCAACGACAAGTTCGTGGCCCTCGACCTGCTGAAGAACGCCAACATCGCGGCCGGCGGCGTGCTCCCCATGTGCCAGGACACGGGCACCGCCATCGTGATGGGCAAGCGGGGCGAGCGGGTGCTCACCGGCGGCGACGACGAGCGCTCCATCAGCCTTGGCATCCAGCAGACCTACGAGACGTCCAACCTGCGCTTCTCGCAGATGGCACCCCTCACGATGTGGGACGAGCGCAACACCGGCACCAACCTCCCGGCCCAGATCGAGCTGTACGCCACGCCCGGCGATGCGTACAAGCTGCTGTTCATGGCCAAGGGCGGCGGCTCGGCCAACAAGAGCTACCTCTACCAGGAGACCAAGGCGGTGCTGAACCGCGCATCGATGCTGCGCTTCCTCGACGAGAAGCTGCGCACCCTTGGCACGTCCGCCTGCCCGCCGTACCACCTCGCGGTGGTGATCGGCGGCACCTCGGCGGAGTTCGCGCTGAAGACCGCGAAGTACGCGTCGGCCCACTACCTCGACTCGCTCCCGCGCGAGGGCTCGGCGCTCGGCCACGGCTTCCGTGACGTCGAGCTCGAGGCCGACATCCTCGCCCTCACCCAGGGCTTCGGCATCGGCGCGCAGTTCGGCGGCAAGTACTTCTGTCACGACGTGCGCGTGATCCGCCTCCCCCGCCACGGTGCGTCGTGCCCGGTGGCGGTCGCTGTGTCGTGCTCCGCTGATCGCCAGGCGCTCGGGAAGATCACCCGCGACGGCGTGTTCCTCGAGCAGCTCGAGGAGGACCCGGCCCACTACCTGCCCGAGGTGACCGACGAGCACCTCGACGACGACGTCGTTCACATCGACCTCAACCGACCGATGGCCGAGATCCGTAGCGAGCTGAGCCGCTACCCGGTGAAGACGCGCCTGTCGCTGAGCGGCCCGATGGTCGTAGCCCGTGACATCGCCCACGCCAAGATCAAGGAGCGCCTCGACGCCGGCGAGTCGATGCCGCAGTACCTGCGCGACCACTGCGTGTACTACGCCGGTCCGGCCAAGACGCCCGCCGGCATGGCGTCGGGCTCGTTCGGTCCCACCACCGCCGGGCGCATGGACTCCTACGTCGAGGAGTTCCAGGCCGCCGGCGGCTCGCTCGTGATGCTGGCCAAGGGGAACCGCAGTCGCCAGGTCACCGACGCCTGCGCGTCACACGGCGGCTTCTACCTCGGCTCCATCGGCGGCCCTGCGGCCCGACTCGCGCAGGACTGCATCCGCAAGGTCGAGGTGCTCGAGTACCCCGAGCTCGGCATGGAGGCCGTCTGGAAGATCGAGGTCGAGGACTTCCCCGCCTTCATCGTCGTCGACGACAAGGGCAACGACTTCTTCGACCTCGTCAGCACCCCCGTCACGATCACCTGACATGCGGCTCCGGGCGTCGCTGCGCTCCTGCCTCCGCCTGTCCGGCGGGACCGCACTCCGGCTAGGTCCCGCCGGGATCGCAGCAGTCGGTCACGACTAACGGTCGTTGGGGCTAGGCGAGCTCGACGAGGTCGAGGTAGCTGTCGGCCCAGTGGTCGAGGGTGCCGTCGGGCATCAGGAGCACCTTGTTCGGCTCGAGGTCGCGCACGAACTGGGCGTCGTGGCTGACGAGCACGATCGAGCCGGGCCAGCCACGCAACCCCTCGGCCACCGCCACGCGGGAGCCAGGGTCGAGGTTGTTCGTGGGCTCGTCGAGCAGGAGCAGGTTGTGGCGGCCGGCTACGAGGATCCCGAGCGCGAGCTTGGTCTTCTCGCCGCCCGAGAGCGTGCCGGCGTCCTGGTGCACCTTGTCGCCGGTGAGGCCCATGGCCCCCACGATCGAGCGCAGCATCGGATCGGGTGCTTGGGGCACCTGCTCGCGGAGGTGCTCGAGGATCGTGCGACCGGCGTGGATGCCCTCGTGCTCCTGTGCGTAGTAGCCGGCCACCACGTTGTGACCCAGGTGGAACGAGCCCGCGGTGGCTTGAAGCTCGCCGGCGAGGACGCGCAGGAGGCTGGTCTTGCCCGCACCGTTGAGCCCCATGATGAGGAGCCGCTCGCCACGCTCCACCGCGAAGTCGACGTCGCGGAACACCTCGAGGTCGCCGTAGTGCACCGCGAGGTCAGCTCCTTCGAGGGCGACGCGGCCTGACTGCGGCGGCGGAGGGAACCGCACGTGCACCGAGCGGTTGCCCTTCGATGCCTCGACCGCCGTGGACTCGAGCCGCACGATGCGCTTCTCGATGCTGTGGGCCATCGACGCCTTCGACGCCTTCGCCCCGAAGCGGTCGACGAGGGTCTGCAGGCGGTCGATCTCCTTGGCCTGCCGCTGCGCGACCTTGGCCAGGCGGATCTCGTCCTTCTCGCGGGCCACGAGGTACTGGCTGTAGGTGCCCTTGTACTCCTCCATCGTGCCGAGGCTGGCGTCGTCGTACCGGTCGAGGTGCAGCACGCGGGTGATGGCCTCGTCGAGCAGGTCGAGGTCGTGGCTGATCACGAGCAGAGCGCCGCGGTAGGCCCGCATGAAGCTGAGCAGCCACTCCTTGGCGTCGCTGTCGAGGTGGTTCGTGGGCTCGTCGAGGAGCAGCACGTCGCTACCCGCGAACAGGATGCGGGCGATCTCGACGCGTCGACGCTGCCCACCCGAAAGCGCGCTGATCGGTAGGTCGAGGCGATCGGCATCGAGGCCCAGCCCCGCCGAGATGCGGTGCACCTCAGCCTCGGCGGCGTAGCCACCCTCGTTGTTGAACGTCTCCTCGGCGCGGGTGAAGCGATCCACCGCCCGCTCGGAGGGGTCCTCCTCCATCTGGAGGCGCAGCTTCTCTAGTCGGGTCATCGCTTCGTCGAAGCCGCGCCCGGACAGGATGTGCCGGATGGCGGTGGTGCTGTCGTCGACGCCCTCGATCTTGGGATCCTGTGGGAGGTAGCCGAGGCCTCCGGTGCGGTGCACGACGCCCGCGAACGGGTCGGTGCCACCCCCGAGCACCTTCAGCAGGCTGGTCTTGCCGGCACCGTTGCGCCCCACCAGCCCCACCTTGTCGCGGGCGCGGATGGAGAAGCTGACGCCGTCCATGATGACGGAGCCACCCACCTCCACTGCGAGCTCGCGGACCTGTAGCACCCGTCCATGGTCACAGGCGGAGGTCGCGACGAGCGAACTTGATCCTCAGGACGTCAGTAGGGTCAGCCTCATGCGCATCGGGATCTTCGCAGGGGACACGGCCACCGACGGGATCGACGGGCTCGTCGCCGCCGCTCATCTCGCGGCGGCCGAGGGGTTCCCGTCGTTCTGGCTCCCCCAGATCTTCGGGGCCGACGCCATCACCGTCGCGGGCGTGATCGGACGCGAGGTTCCCGCCCTCGAGGTGGGCACAGCGGTCGTGCCGACCTACCCACGCCATCCGATGATGCTGGCGCAGCAGGCGCTCACCGCGAACGCGCTCACGGGCGGCCACTTCACGCTGGGCATCGGCCTGTCGCACCAGATGGTGATCGAGCAGATCATGGGGATGAGCTTCGACAAGCCCCTGCGCCACATGCGGGAGTACCTCTCGATCCTCGGCCCGCTCATCCACGACGGCAATGTCGCCTTCACGGGCGAGACCTACCGCACCTCCGTCACGATCGACGTGCCCGGCGCGCAGCCTTGCCCGATCCTCGTCGCGGCGCTCGGGCCGAAGATGCTCGAGCTCACCGGGGAGATGGCCGACGGCACGATCACCTGGATGACCGGTCCGCAGACGATCAGCGGCCACATCGTCCCCACGCTGCATGCCTCCGCGGACAAGCACGGTCGGGCCGAGCCTCGGATCGTGGCAGGCGTACCGGTGTGCGTCACGAGCGACGTCGCCGGGGCGAGGGCGAGGGCCGCCATCGTGTTCCAGATGTACGGCTACCTCCCGTCGTATCGGGCGATGCTCGACCGCGAGGGTCTCCAGGGCCCGGGCGACCTCGCCATCATCGGCACAGAGGACGAGGTCCAGTCCGGGATCGAGCGCTTCCGAGTCGCGGGCGTGGAGGACTTCCTCGCCGTGGACTTCGCGGCCGAGGCCGACGACCGGCACCGCACCCGCGAGTTCCTGCGCGGCCTGCTCTAGCTGCTCCGTGCCCACTCACGCACCGGCGAGCGGGGGGCGCGCCCGGCTCCTCGTCATCGGCGCCTCGGTCTGCTGGGGAACCACCGGCACGGCACAGGCCCTCGGCCCGGACGACGCGAGCGCGATCGCGTTCGGGGCCACTCGCAACGTTCTGGGCGCCCTCGTGCTGCTCGCCGTCGCGATCGGACGGGGTCGGCTGCTCACCGGGGCACGGGACATCGAGCGACGACCGCTCATCCTCGCCGCCCTGACGGCGGCGGCCTTCCAGCTCAGCTTCTTCGGCGGCGTCCGCCTCGCTGGCGTCGCGATCGGCACGGTCGTGGGGATCGGGTCCGGCCCCATCTGGGGTGGCGCGCTGGGTTGGCTCGTGCGCGGCGAGCGACCCGGTCGCCGCTGGGCGGTTGCGACTGGCCTGGCGCTGACCGGCGTCGCGCTGCTGGCCACGACCGACAGCGGAGGCGATCCGGTCGATCCACGCGGCCTCGTGCTCGCGCTCGGGGCTGGCCTTGGCTATGCCACGTTCGCGGTGTCCTCCAAGTCGCTCATCGAGCGGCACGACCCTGACCTCGTGATGACGTGGGTGTTCGCGCTCAGCGCCACCCTGCTCCTGCCGCTCGGTCTCATCGCGGGCGTACAGCCGCTGCTCAACCTGCAAGGAGCAGCCGCAGCGCTGTGGCTCGGCGTGGTCAGCCTCGCGCTGGCCTACCTCCTGTTCGGGCGCGGGATCCCCGGCGTCACCGTGGCCACTGCGACAACCCTCTCCCTTGCCGAGCCCCTCACGGCCGCGCTGCTGGCGGTCGTGCTCCTGAACGAGCAGCTCACCGCAGCGGCCCTCGTCGGCATCCTGCTCGTGCTGGGTGGGCTTGCGGTCTTGGCCGTCACGCGACCACAAATCCTCGTCCGCCCGGCAGGGCACTAGGACGCCGTTGTTCAACAGCGTCCTGGCTAGCGCGCCACCCACCCGCCGTCGATCGTGAGAGTCTGGCCCGTCATGTAGCTGCTGGCATCGCTGGCCAGGAACAGGAGCGCTCCATCGAGCTCATGTGGCTCGCCCGCCCGCCCCATCGGGCAGTTTCGGGTCATGAAGTCGTTGGCACCGGGATCGGAGAACATGAGCTCGGTCATCTCGGAGCGGAACCAGCCAGGCGCCAGCGCGTTCACCCGGATGCCCTTGCGGGCCCACTGGGCGCCGAGCTCCCGAGTGAGGTTGACGACGGCGCCCTTGGTGGCGCAGTACGACGCCTGCTTGATCGGCGTGGACGCCACGAGGCCCAGCACCGACGCCAGGTTCACGATCGACCCGGACCGTCGCTCGATCATGTGGCGCCCAGCGAGCTGGCTGAGCAGGAAGAGCGCGTTGAGGTTGACGTCGACGACACCTCGGAAGTCGCCGATCGGTTCGTGTTCGGCGGGCACCTGCGTCCCGATGCCCGCGTTGTTGACCAGCACGTCGAGGTGGCCGTCGATCGCGATGGCCTCGGTGATCAACCGCTCGCAGTCCGCGTCGACCGACACGTCACAGGTCACAGGGATGAGGCGATCATCGAGGTCGACTGCGAGTGCCTCGAGTCGTTCGGTGCGACGCGCCGCTGCAACCACGGTGGCGCCTGCGGCGTGGAGCACCCGCGCGAACCGGTCGCCGAGACCACTCGACGCTCCCGTCACCACCACCACGCGGCCATCGAGACGGAACGGGGCTGTCAGATCGATCGTGCTCATGGCGAGAACCTATGCCCCCGCTACCGGCGTGGCAGGCTGCCCGCATGAAGGTGCGCATCGGCTACGGGCTCGGCACCCGCGCCTCGACTGACCCCGACCGCTTCGCAGCGCTCGTGACCGGTCTCGAACGCCTCGGGTTCGACTCGCTGTGGCTCTCCGAGCGCGTCACCGGAGACTGTCCCGATCCGATCGTGGCGCTCGGCGTGGCCGCCGGGCTCACCACGCGCATCAAGTTCGGCTTCTCCGTGCTCGTGGTCCCGGGCCGCAACCCGATGCTGCTGGCCAAGGAGCTGGCCACCCTCGACCGCCTCTCACACGGTCGCCTCTTGCCCGCGTTCGGCCTCGGTGCCGTCGACCCGGCCGAGCAGCAGGCCTTCGGCGTGGAGCGAACCGAGCGGGCCGCCCGCTTCGACGAGACCCTCCCACTGCTCCGTCGCTTCTGGGCGGGCGAGCAGGTGGACCACGACGGCCGCTTCCACCACTACGAGGCTGCCGAGGTGCGGCCGCTCCCCCACCAGGACCCGCTCGAGATCTGGCTCGGCGGCATCGCGCCCTCCGAGCTCCGGCGCTGTGGTCGCCTGGCGGATGGATGGCTGCCGTCGTTCTGCACCGCAGACGACGTGCGCTCGGGGATCGGCGTGATCCAGCAGCACGCCGCAGAGGCCGACCGCAAGATCGACCCTGAGCACTTCGGGGCGCTCATCCCGTACGTCGACGGCCCGATCCCCGACATCGTGGCGGCGGGCATCGCCCGGCGACGGCCCGGGATCGACCCGGGTGCAGTCGTGGCCTCAGGCCTCGATGGGCTGCGAGCGATGATCGAGAAGCACATCGACGCGGGCGGGTCGAAGTTCGTGGTGGTGCCCGTCATGGAACCGCCCGACTGGGACGTTCACCTCCGCGAGGTCGCGGACGTCGTCCTACCACTGCAGACCTGACCGCCTCGGGCTGGGCTGCTCAGCTCAGTCGGCGGGGCGCTGACGAACGGGTACGGGCGAACCGGCCCAAGCCACCCACCTGTGGCTCGGGCGGCGGGGGGCCACCAGCGATGGGGACCCCGGCGAACCGACCGAGCTTGCGCGGCGCCGGAGCCGCCTGCTGCGAGAACCACCAGCTCCCCGCTCCGCTGAGCAGCAGCACGAGGAAGCCCAGCGCACGGGCTCCGCCAGGTCGATCGTTGCTGATGGCCTGCGTCGGCACCGGGGTGCGCGCCTGCACCCGAGGGGCGATGGCGGAGGTGCCCACGTTCTCCGGTGGGAGCGCGGGCTGCACCGGTGGGGTGCTGAACGTCGAGGGGCCGACCGCCGGATCCGTGAAGGACGAATCAGGAAACGTCGAGTCGTACCCCGTGGTGCCGAAGCCGCCTCCGAAGTCGCCACCGCCCCCGAAGTCCTCGGACGCGGTGCCATCGGTGGTGGTGATCGACGCCGCAGTGGGTCGCTCGAAGACGAGCTGGAACACCGACGCGTTCGCGCCCTCGGGAAGCGTGGGGTTCTTGCCGGGAACGAGGACGACGTTGATCTGATCGTTGAACTGCAACGAGGCAACGGGGAAGACCCACGTGGCGCCGTCGGACGAGCGCTGCCCCTGCACCGACTGGCTGCAGTCGACGAGGGGCGCGCCCTCCCACTGCTGAGGCCCGGTGCCACCGCTCCAGGCCGCCCCGGCCTGGCAGGCGATGAGGATCGCGTCGGCACCTCCGGAATCGCCGTTGGGGGCCACCTTCAGCGTGAGGATGGGGCTGCCGTCGCCCTCGTTCAGGGTGAAGCGCACCGCAGCAATGGCCGTGGCGCCCTCCTCGCCGTCTGGTGCGCCCTGGACCATCAGCTGATCCTCGGAGGTGGTTGGCGGGGCCGGCGCGACGGGGGCGACCGGACCCTGCTTCACGCGCCACCACCAGCCGGCGTCGTCGAGGGTCTGTGCCGATCCGGCCAGCGCCGGGACACCGGCGGCCACGAGGCCGCCGAGAACCGCGGCCGAGCCGCAGACCAGTGTGCCCAGTCGGCGCATCACACCAGCTCCTCGGCCTTCAGCGGGGCGCGCCGCTTGGCAGCGGGCTTCGCGGCAGGGGCCACTCGACCGGAGCGGTTGATCACGGCCAGGTCACCGCCCAGGTACGACGACACCACCCGAGCGTTCGTGGTGACCTCCTCGGGAGTGCCCTCCACGATCGGATGCCCGAGCTCGAGGGCGATCATGCGATCGGACACCGAGGTGATCAGCGGCATGTCGTGCTCGATGACCAGCAGGGCGCACCCCGTCTCGGTCTGGATCTGCTCGAGGAGGGGCCCCAAGGCCTCGGTCTCGGCTTGCGCGATCCCTGAGCTCGGCTCATCGAGGAGCAGCACGAGCGGGTCGTGCGCGATGCACATCGCGAGATCGACGATCCGGCGCGAACCGGTCGAGAGCTCGCGCACGAACTTGTCGCGGAAGGCGCCCAGGTTCATCATCTCGATGAGGTCGTCGACGGTCCAGGCGACGTCCTCTTCGAGCCGCACCACGCCCGGCAGGGCCAGTGCGGATGCCACGTGGTCACGCACGTCGAGGTGCCGCTCGAGGCCGATGGCCACGTTCTCGGCGACGGTGAGCGACGGCACGAGGCGGGCGTCCTGGAACGACCGACCGAGGCCCATCCAGGCACGCGCGTCGGGCGCCATCTCGGTGATGTCCTCGCCGCTCAGCACGATGCGGCCCCCGTCGGGGATCAGGAAGCCGGACACGAGGTCGAAGATCGTCGTCTTGCCCGCGCCGTTGGGACCGATCAGACCGAGGATCTCCCCTTGGTGCAGGGTGAAGCTCGTGTCGTCCACTGCTCGGATGCCGCCGAAGCGCTTCGTCACCCCCGTGAGCTCGAGGAGGGGAACCAGCTCGACCGGAGCCTTCCGCGTGGCTGCGGCCGCCACCTTGGTGCCGCCCGCACCCGTTGCCATCGACGCCCCTTGGAGGAACACCGATCGCACGATGTCGTCGCGCTCGAGCAGCTCGACGGTGGAGCCCTGGAAGCGCACCTCGCCCTTCTCCATGAAGTAGGCGCGATCGGCCACGGTGAGGGCGACGTTGATCGACTGCTCCACGAGGATGATCGCCGTGCCCGTGGCTTGGATCTTGCGCACGATCTCGAGGAGCTGCTCCACGATCGTGGGCGCGAGGCCAAGGGAGAGCTCGTCGATCATCAGCAGCTTGGGCTTGGCGATGAACGCCATCCCGAGGGCCAGCATCTGCTGCTCGCCGCCCGACAGGTTGCCCGCCATCTGGTCGATCCGCTCACGGAGGCGCGGGAAGAGCTCGAGCACCTCCTCGTTGGCCTGCTTGAGGTAGTCGGGGTCGTCACGGTAGAGCCACCCGGCCACGCGAAGGTGCTCGGCCACCGTGAGGGTGGGGAACACGGCCTTGCCGCCCGGCACCTGGACGATGCCCGCCTTGGCCGTGCCGACACCGTCGGTGTGGGTGATGTCGGTGCCGTCGAAGAAGATGGCACCGCCGATCGGGTCGACGAGCCCGCTGATGGCCTTGAGGAGGGTGGACTTGCCTGCACCGTTGGTGCCGAGGAGGGCGACGCACTCGCCGGGCCGGATGTCGAGGTCCACCCCGAAGAGGACCTGCACCTGGTCGTAGGCCACCTCGACGTCCTTGCAGGTGAGGAGCGCGCCAGCCACGCCCCCCTGCTGCTCGCCGCGCAACCCTGCCTCGACCATGAGGGTCTTGAACGCTTGGTCGGCATCTCGCCGGATGAAGGTCTTCGTGCTCCGGTAGATCAGCCCAGCGATGACCAGCAGGATCGACAGGATGTTGATGGCGTACCGGTAGCCCTGGTTCTCACCGATACCGCCCACCACCACCGCGCCGGTGATGCCGCCGAGGCCGATGAAGAACACGAAGTAGCCCAACGCCTGCGACCGCAGCCGAGGTGGCGCCACCGCCACGAGGAGCGGCAGCGCGAAGCTGTTGAACGCGCCGAAGAGGCCGACGATGAACACGAACGCGATCGACACGCCGATCCACGGGGCCGACGCCATGACGACGAGTGCGAGGCCCGACAGGATCAGCAGACGCCCGGCGTACTCGCCCAGCAGCGGCGTCTCCCCCGCCATCAGCAGCTCGGTGGACTTCCGGTAGCCCCAGACGAAGGCGAAGATCTGACCGACCGAGTAGAGCATCGTGATCGCGGCTCGAGCGGTGATGCTCGTGACGTTGTAGACGTTCTCGAAGAAGAAGTTGAAGAAGACCGCGATCGGCACGATGCTCGCCCCGATGAGCGCACCAGCCCACCACGCTCGCTTGAGGGTGGGGATGGCCTTGAGGCGTCGGTAGCCCTCGCTGATCGGGATGTTCGCGGCCTGCTCGTCGGCAGACTGCGCCAGACCCATGTCCAACGACGCCCCCCGCACCGGCTCGCTGAGCCGCGAGAGGAACATGACGGCCACCACGGTGGGGATCGCCATGAGCATGAAGCCGAAGCGCCACCCGACCAGGTCGGCGAGCACACCACCCGCGAGCACGAAGAGCCCACCGATGGGGTTGGCCATGCGATGGATGCTGAAGATCCTCCCGTGCTGCTGCGGCGGGTAGTAGTCGGCGAGCAGCCCGACGTGGACCGGCTCGTTCATCAGCCGTCCGATGCCCGCGCCGAAGCGCGCGATCACGAGCAGGCCGATCGCCCCGATGAACCCCGAGATGCCGGTGAACACCCCCATGACCGCCCACGCGAGTGCGGCGACCCCGGCCATCCGCACCCGGTTGTACCGGTCGGCGAGCACGCCGATCGGTACCGCCAGCATGATCACGATCGCGCCGGTGATCCCGGCGATCGATGTGATCGCCTGCTCGCTCGTGCCGAACGTGTCGCGGATGTTCGGGGCCACCACGCCGAAGGTGACCTGGTCGAGCTCGTCGACCATGTTCAAGGCAAACAGGATGATCAGGGGAAGGGCGCTCGCCCCGCCCGTTGCGGCCATCAAGCGCCGGTCACGGCTGGCGTTGCTCACGAGGCACCTCCCTTCGGTCGGCGCACCCGACGTGGTCTGTCCCCGGCACCGTTCGCGCCGTTGGCGTGTGGACCGTGGCCGTTGCTCGCCGTCGCGCTCGTCTCGAGCTCGGCCAGGCGCTGCTCGAGCGCCTCCACCTTCGCCACGAGCACCTCGCGGTCCTCGAGTTCGGGGGTGGCGGTGAGGTCGGCACCGACCGCGATCTGCTGACCGAGGTCTTCGGTGACGAGGGAGTCGGCCACCAGGCTCGGCACGTGGATGTTGTGCGTCGCCGCCACCTTGCGCAGGAACGTGTCTCGGGCGCGGTAGAAGCCCTCGGCCAGACCACCAGGCAGGAAGAGCAGCAAGAAGAGCAAGCCGAGACCGCTGGAGAGCAGCTCGATGTTGTCGATCTCGCGCAGCCCGGGCATCAGCGGGATGCCCACCACGTAGACCGCACCGATGATCGCTCCCGCGAGTGAACCGATCCCACCGATGATCGTCATCGTGAAGATGAGGATCGACGTCTGCGGCGAGTAGGTGGAGGCATCGACGCTGCGCTGCTGATAGGAGAACAGCGCACCGGCCACCGCGGCAATGAAGCCGGAGATGGCGAAGGCCGCGAGGCGCGTGCGGGCCAGGTTCACGCCAAATGCCTGCATCACCTTGCCGTTGTCGCGCACGCCGATGAACACGCGGCCCGATCGGTTCTTGCGCAGGGAGCGCGCCAGGGCCATCGCGAGCCCCAGGAAGACCAGGGTGAGGTAGTAGTACTTGGCATCCGCCTTGAGCGTGAAGAACCCGATCCTCGAGTCGGTGTCGATGTCGACCGCCCCGTAGAGGATCGGTCGTTCCACGAAGGTGTTGTCCTTCGGGAGCAGGGCACCGAAGTACCGCTCGGAGAGGAAGAAGTTCTCCACGGTGAAGGCGAAGGCGAGCGTCGTCACCGCGAGGAAGAGGCCCTGGATCCGCAATGCGGGCAGGCCGACGAGCACCGCGACCGCGGCACCCGCGATGCCCGCCACGATCAGCGTGGCGAAGAAGTCCCAGTGGTGGTTCGCGGCCAGGCCGCCCGCGATCATCGAGCCGATCCCCGACAACGCCCACTGTCCGAGCGAGATCTGGCCGGCCCACCCGGTGAGGATCACCAGCGACACGCCCACCATCGCGAAGATGACCATCCGGGTGGCCGAGCCGGTCTGCAGGTCGCCGAGGAGGAACGGCGCTCCCACGATCAGGCCGCCCGCCGCGGCGAACACGGCGGTCTTGGCTCGGACGACCTCCGGCAGATTGCGCAGCTCGAGCGGGATGGGGCGGACCTCCTTCACGGCCTGCCACGAGGAGGTGTCACCGTCGAACGCCCGTGCGCCAACGCCCTTTTGCACGAGGAGCGCGATCAGGATCACCACGGTCATCGAGGCATAGGCGATCGAGGGCGCGCTCGTGGCGAACACCGCGGCGCGGTCGACACAGCCGATGAACATGCCCGCGAAGAGCGCGGTGGGAAGACTGTCCATCCGAGCGATCACCGCGGTGGCGAGGCCGAGCAGGAGCACAGCGGGACCGGTGAACCCGGTGAGCGGGATGCCCACGAGCGGCGCTCGGAGGAAGACACAGATCGCGGACATCACCGCGGCGATCACCCAGACGACGGTGGAGACTCGCTTGACGGGGATGCCCACGAGTGCCGCCCGGTCGCCGTTCTCGGCCGACGCCCGAACCGCGATGCCCATGTCGGTGTACTTGAAGAAGGCGCCGAGCGCACCCACCACCACCGCCACGACGATGACGGTCGCGATGTGGTTGCCGCTGAACCGCGTGATGCCGACGGTGAACGTGAAGCTCGAGAACGGCGTGGGGAACTCCGTCCGCGCGGTCTCGAGGAGATCGTCGGACAGCACCACCTTGACCAGGAACTCGGCAACGAGGAGGACGAAGGAGATGCCGATCGTGGCGACCGTGAGGATGAGGCGAGGCGCCTTGCTCAGACGTCGAACGGGCCCGACCTCGACGAGCGCGCCCAGCAGGATCGCGCCACCGATCAGCACCGGGAGCACCAGGTAGTAGTTCCAGCCCTTGAGCGCGATGAGCAGCAACGCGGCGACCGCCGGCACGGCCCCGAGCTGGGCCTGGGCGAAGTTGATGATGCGGTTGGCCCGATACACGAGGATGAGACCCATCCCGCCGAGGGCGTAGAGGCTGCCGATCACCGCCCCGCCGATGAAGATCTCCCGCGGGACGGCGTAGTCACCGAAGCCGCGCTCGATGAGCGAGATGTCGACCCAAGGCACGTCGATTCGCCCGAAGACGACTTGGATCACGCCCTCGACGAGCACGATGTAGCCGACGACCACCTTGAGGACCGACCCGATGTAGGGGAGGGCGAAGGCGCGACGCATCGGTTCCAGGAGGACTTCGGGCGACGGCCGCCGGCGACGGCCGCCGCTCCCGAAGGTCTCGGCCTCTGGTACAGGAGCGATCAGTGTGTCGGTCATGTCACTTGGACTTCACCGGGATTGCCATCTCGTTGTTCCACTGCCCGATCTCGTAGCGCTTGGCGTTGTTCAACGAGATGTAGGCACCGGGCTTGCCGTCGATCTTGGAGATCGCCGAGCTGCTCCAGTACACCTCCCGAGCATCGGAGATGGCCGTGTAGTCGCCCGGGCCGAACTTGATGAGGGACGTTCCCGGGAACCCTCCCTGAGGCTTGGATGCCATCACGGCCTGCTCCATCGTGAGCGGGTTGAGGTTCGGTCCGGCGCCCTGCAACAAACCGGCCACAAACACGAAGTAGCCGGTGTGCAGGTTGCAGGACTTGCACGGCTCACCGCTGTTGCCCACGTCACGCCACACCCTTGAGGCGTCGGTCTGGCCGAACGGGATCGGCTCGGACAGATGGCTCGGCCCGAACGCGTGCTCCCACTGGTTCGGCTCGTAGAGGCGCCCGAGGAGGTCGTAGTCGAGCAGCCCGCTCCCGGAGAGCAGGTGCTCGGGGAAGTAGTGCTGCTTGGTGTAGTAGGCCGTGGCGAAGGCCGGCGCGATCGGGTCGCACAGGCAGATGATCGTGGTGACCTTCTCCCGGATGAGCGTGGCCGTGGTGGCCTCGGTCTGCTCGTTGGCCCGCTCGATGTCCGACACGTAGGTGATCGGCACGACGGGCTTGCCACCATCGCACTTGGAGATGATGTCCATGAGGTAGCGCTGAGCCCGGACGTTGGCGTCGATCTCGGGGGTGATGATGGCCACCTTGCGCGGAGCGAGGCGACCGCCGGGAATGGTGTCGTGGATCACCACACCCGCGTGGTCGGCAGGCTTGCCGGCCATCTTCTTGCAGTAGTACTCCCCGACCATCCGGGCGGTGCGGGTCCCGTCCATGAACACGTCGTACCGATAGGGCCGGCGCTGCGTGAAGTACGAGTCGTCGAAGTGCCAGCCGCCCACGCTGGGGATGCCCGCTCGGGCGAACTCGTCGAACACCTCGCCGTAGAGCGGTGTGCCGAACACGACGAGGAACGGGTTCATCTTGATCACCTCGCGCGCTGACTCCTTGCACTCAGCGACAGTGGGGGGCGAGGTCTCGCAGTTCCCCGTGTAGCGGATGATCTTGAGTTCGCGTCCGTAGAGCTCGTAGCGCTTCTCGACGAACTTCTCGAGCGCGGCGTAGATGGCGTCGAGCTCGGCGGGCGATGCCGCCAAGCCCTGAGGCGCCAGCACTGCGTCCACCGCGGCGTTGGACGCGGTGGAAAAGATCACGATCTTGATCTCCTTGTCCGTGACGCCCCGGTACGTCGCGCCACCGTTGTTGCCCGTGAACTTCGGGACGCACGGTGGGTTGAGCAGCAGGACCTCGAACTGGAAGCCGTTCTTGCAGTGGCTGGTGTCGCCGGCCACACCACCCGCGGTGCCGGTCGTCCCCGTCGTCCCTCCGCCGGTTGTGCCACCGGTGCCACCGGTGCCCCCCGACACGGCGCGCCCGGTCTGCGGGTCGATCAGCTCGCCGGTCTCCGGGTCGATCAGCAGGCCGGTCTCCGGGTCGATCACGCCCCCGTCGCTGCCACCCACCTCGCTGCCGAGCGGGCCGAGCGCCGCGGTCACCGCGGACCGGTCGGGCGCCTTGGAGGGGGCAACCGCGATGAACAGCGCCTGCAGCAGCGCCACGGCCAGAAACGGCCCATAGAGCCGGATCGACGACTTCCGCATGATGACCCCCGGATCGAGCTACCCCGCCAACATGGTGACATTCGTCACGGCGAGTGCAGGATCCTGCCATATCGGACAAACCCGGCGTGCGCTCGCCCCGACGCCGGCCGATAGGTTCAGCTCGGAACGACCAGGGAGACAGCGTCATGAGGTTCGGGGTTGCGTTCGCAAACGTTGGGCCGATGGCCTATGCCGAGGGGGCGATCGCGCTTGCGCAGGCCGCGGAAGCCGGGGGCATCGAGTCCCTCTGGACCGTCGAGCACACGATCGTGCCGGCCGGCTACAAGTCGCCCTACCCCTACAGCCCCACAGGCCGGATGCCCGGCCCGGAGGACTCAGACATCCCGGACCCGCTCATCTGGTTGACCTACGTAGCGGCCGCGACCTCCACCATCCGTCTCGGCACCGGCATCCTGATCCTGCCGCAGCGCAACCCGATCGTCCTCGCCAAGGAGGTCGCCACGCTCGATCGCCTCTCGGGAGGGCGCGTGGAGCTCGGCGTCGGCGTGGGATGGCTGGAGGAGGAGTTCGACGCGATCGGCATCTCCTTCGCCGACCGCGGCGCCCGCACCGACGACCACATCGCCGCGCTGCGCGCGCTCTGGACACAAGACCAGGCCACGCACCAGGGCACGCACTCCGCGTTCACGAACGCCATCTCACGACCGCGGCCCATCCAGACCACGGTGCCGATCGTCATCGGCGGCCACAGCAAGGCGGCGGCGCGGCGCGCCGGGCGCCTGGGCGACGGCTTCTTCCCCGGCCGAGGCAGCCACGAGGACCTCGCCGAGCTGATCGCCGTGATGCGCGCGACCGCGGTGGAGCACGGCCGCGATCCCGACGCGATCGAGATCACCGCAGGCGGAAACGGCGCGCTCGGCAGCAAGGCCCTCGACGAGGTCAAGGCGCTCGCCGACCTCGGCGTCACCCGGGTGATCATCCCGCCGCTCGCCTACGACCCCGAGGGCCAGCGCGAGGCCTTCGCCAAGTACGGCGACGAGGTCATCGCTCGCTCCTGAGTGGCATGCGGTCGTCGACCTCTCGTCCCTGACGCGACCCGCGTGCGCTCTCCGCGGCCTAACAGCCGGTCTGGCGGGCACGAAGATGTTGGATTCGGGTTGCACACGAACTCCAGTTCGTGTACGTTGTGGGGGTTCCCCTTCGGGACCTGGTTGCTGGTCCCCGTTCTTGTGCGAGATCGCGAGTCGCCCGAAGGAGGACCTGTCATGGCCGACGCCGTTGCGTTGCTCGATACCGCGTCCTCGGCTGTCGGCCGGGTCGACCCGGACGGGATGACCGCTTCGGAGCTGACCGACGCGCTCCTGCAGATGCAACGCCTGCGCGGTCAGCTCGAAGCGGCCGAAGCCCGGGTGTTGGCGCGCTGGGACGCGGACCGGGTCTGGCAGGCCTCAGGCGCGAAGTCGGGTGCCGCGTGGTTGACGCGTGAGCAGCGGTTGCCGATCCAGACGACCCGGCAACGGATCCGCCACGCCCGCGCCCTGCGCACCCTGCCCGCGGTCGAGGGAGCATGGGCCTCCGGGGAGATCGACCGCACCCACCTGATCACCCTGTTGGGAGTGCGCACACCGCGCACCAAGGCGCAGTTCGAGACTGATCACAAGGCGCTGTTGGACTCGGCCCGCACGCGGGGGTTCGTGGACTTCAAACGCCACTGCGACCTCTGGGAAGCGTTCGTCGACCCTGATGGGGCCGAACAAGGCGCCGACGACGACCGCGCCGCCCGCGAGGTCCACCTGTCCCAGTCCTTCGGGGGGATGTGGTTCGGGCGCATGACCCTGGACCCGATCTCCGGTGACATCGTGCATGGCACCTTGTCGATGATCGAACGGCAGCTGTTCGAGGCTGACTGGGCCGAGGCCAAAGCCCGTTTCGGCCGTGATCCGCTCATCGTCGACCTTCAACGGACACCCGCGCAGCGCCGCGCCGACGCCCTGGTCGAGATGGCCACCCGGGCCCGCACCGCCCCCGCGGATGGGAAGCGCCCGCGGCCGTTGTTCACGGTGCTCGTCGACTACGAGACCTTTGCCGGACCCTTGTTGGAGCTGTTCAACCGCACCACCATCACCCCGGGCACCGCGGCGCGCTGGCTCGACCAAGCCGACATCGAACGGATCGTGTTCGACGGGCCCTCTCGGGTCATCGACGTCGGCGCCACCCGCCGCTTCTTCCGGGGTGCGCTCCGCCGAGCCATCGAAGTTCGCGACCGCACCTGCTTCCACCCCTACTGCGACGACGTCCCCGAACGGCCCGAGATCGACCACATCCACGAAGCCCACAGAGGCGGCCCCACCACCCAGAACAACGGTCGCCTCGGGTGCGGCTTCCACAACAAGTGGCGTAACCACCACCCCGACCACCCCGGACCCGACCCACCCTGATCGAGGCATCGGGTTGCTAGCGGGCACGCGCACCGGTACGACTGGTCCTCGACGCGCGGCCGGGAGGGAACCATGGAGTCCAAGCGATACGTCGCTCTGCTGCGCGGCATCAACGTCGGCGGTCGCAACATCATCTCGATGGCCGACCTGCGCGACGCGTTCGACGCCGCCGGGTTCGGTGCTGTCCGCACCTACATCCAGTCGGGGAACGTGCTGTTCGAGTCGGATGTGCGGGCCGGAGCGCTCGAGGGCGACCTCGAAGCGATGCTCGAAGGGCGGTTCGGCGTTCCGCTCGTCGTCGTGGCGCGATCGCTGGCCCAGCTACGCGCGATCGTGACCAACGCGCCGACGGGGTTCGGTGCCGAGCCCGACACCTACCACTCCGACGTGGTCTTCCTGAAGGCTCCACTCACAACCAGCGACGCGATGGCGGCGCTGACGTTTCGTGACGGGGTGGATCAGGCGTGGGCGGGTCGGGAAGTCGTGTACTTCGCACGCCTGAGCGAGCGCCGCACCGAGAGCCGCCTGAGTCGGATCACCGGCACCGCCGAGTACCAGCGAATGACGATCCGCACCTGGTCCACGACCACCAAGCTGCTCGAGCTGCTGACGGCGCCGCCCGCCCCCTGAGCGTTCGCCCGCGCGAACCAGCGTGGATCAGGCAGGCTGTTCGCGTGACCACGAGCGCAACGCACGGCGAACGGGAGTGGGACTACCTCCCCGCCGCGGTGGCGGCAGTCGCCGGATCCGTCGCGGTGGGATACGCGCTGCTCATCGACTCGCAGGGCGACAGCTCACTTCTGTGGGTGCTTGTCATCCTCGGCCTGGCGGCAGCCCTTGCGGCGCACGGCACCCGCCGCAGCGCGATCCACCGGGTTGGGGCGCTGGTGTCGGCAGGACTGCTGTTGATCGGCCTCGGCACGATCGCGCTGTTCTCGATCGGTCTGCCACTGCTCGTCGCGGGCATCAGCGTGACCGCGTTCGCGGCCAAGGCGCGCTCGAGCGCGTTACCGAGCTGATCGGTCACGGCAACCGCGCCAACGTGCTGCCGATCGACTACGACGAGCGGCCGGTCCACGCCGCCGGGCCGGAGGAGCTGGCCGAGTACCTGCTCCCCGAGAACATCGCTGAGCGGGGCCGACAGGCCGGCCTGGCCCTGGGCGACGATCCCGTCGCCGCAGCCGGCCGCAGCGCCGGGGGGCAGGGACCGACACAGGCCACGTCGGGCAGAAACGACCCGCGCTCGGGGTTGAGCCGATCATGACGGACCCCCAAACCAACAAGGCGAACGCGCAGGCGTTCTACGATCTGATGTTCAACCAGTCAAAGCCCCGCGAGGCCATCGAGCGGTACGCAGGGGCTGACTACCGACAGCACAACCCCGACGTCGCCGACGGTAAGGAAGCCTTCATCGAGTACTTCGAGCGCATGGACCGCGCGTACCCCGGGAAGCGAGTCGAGTTCGTTCGCGCCGTCGCGGAAGGTGACTTGGTCGCCCTCCACTGCCACCAGACGTGGCCCGGCGACCACGACTACGCAGGAATCGACATCTTCCGCTTCGACGACGAGGGCAAGGTCGTGGAGCACTGGGACGTGCTGCAAGTCATTCCGGAGCTCTCCGCCAACGACAACGGCATGTTCTGATCACGAGCCAACCGGTGGTTCATCCCGCCGCCGGTGACTCGAACCTCGTAGAACCCGGCCATGTCGCCATGCATCGCCTCCCACTCGCCGCCCCTTGAGCACGCCGGCGGCAGCGCCTCGGCGTCGGCGTCGAGGCTGGGGACGGCCTGGGAGTAGGCGTCGGGCGTGATGGCGATCGTGGAGTGGCCGAGGCGGTCGGACTTCCCAGTGCCCGGGGTGGGAGTCGAACCCACACAGCCCCGAGGGGCCAGAGGGGTTTAAGGCCGAGGACGGCTGTTCGGCCCGTGTCGACCGATGCCAGGAAATGCCGTCCGACCTGGGCAAACGCAGGACGGCGATGTCAGCGCGTGTCGGCCAGAACCGTCGAGTTCGACCGCGTTCGTTAGCAATCCGTGAGCAATAGTCGGTGCGCAGCACCGAGCGGCAGGCTCGGGCGGTGGATGGCTGTTGGCTAGGCGGTTTCGCCCACCCAAGGCCGATGTCGCTTCGTCCACCGAAACGCGGTCCAGGTCAGGAACAGAGTGACGGCCCCTAGGCCGATGCACACGACGAACCACGTGACCCCCTCACGAAGACTCGCTTGCTCCTCGCCGCCTGAAATGATGAGCGGAGCGAACGCGATCATCACCAGGTACATGCCCACCCAGGCCCCAGGACTCCAACGGCTACCACGACAGCCCACGTGAGCCAAGCCAAAGTCGAGCGCACGTTCACACTTCAGATTCTGCCCGCTCGGAGACGGCCACCGGGCCCTGGTCAGAATCCGCCCTGGCTCGGGTGCTAGCGCACTGCGCCGGGCGGGAGAAGTGCTTTGAGGTCAGCGGTCCGAGTCGACGAGGACGTCAAAGGGCCACGCTCCCACCTGAAGGTGGGCCTCAACAGCGTGGATGAGAACCTCGTCATCGACTCGGGCTGACACCCCACTGATGAGACGTAGTCGTGCCCGGGCGGCGATGTCCCCGGGACGAGGGAGTGCTTCACCACGCACTGGATGACCGCCAAAGCGCCGCCATCCGATCGCGTCGAGAACGCGGTTGATAGCGACGAACAGATCGAGTTTGTCACCAAGCATCGGCTCGGACGGAGGACGCGGTCGAATCCAGCTCTTCGTCGCCAGCTGCTCGAGCAACCCGATCGTCCGCGTCGTGTTGGCCAGGCCTTGTCGTGCCTCCGGAGTCGCGACGAGGAAGGCGACCAGCGCCGGGAGCTCCTCCAGCGGGGGAACTGTCCAGGTCGAGGGCAACCAGGTCTCTCGGAGGTCGAACGACGGGTCCCAGACGGACTCGGAGATCGGCTGGATCGAGACACGAATGCCGGCTCTGCTTGACCGCGAGCCCTGTTCCCCGACCAATCGCCAGGCTCGGTTGCCGGTGTCCCAAGACAAGCATTCACGCGCACCCGACCGCTGGACGATTGACAGACCGGCGGGCTCGAGCAGCAGTGAGGCGCGACGCCAACGAAGACTCGGCGGTTGATAGCGAAGCCCCGATGCGTCGACCGCGAGCCCGCGCCAGGCGACGCCTCCACGGCTCACGGGGATGGGGGACAAGGCTCCGATCGTCACACTTTGCCTGATCGGCGTGCCACCCCTCTGCCGCCCCGGCGCTGACGGCCGGGGCGCCTGCGGCGATGTGGACGAACCAGGGGTGGGCTCCTGCTGGGGTGACTGGGTGACGCAGGCGGCTCAAACGACGTTCCGCTCCATGCGTCGATTGCAGGGGACATGGTCAAGGCGGGGTGGTCCATTGATGAAGCCGCGCGACGGCTTGCGACTCTGCTCGGCCGGGCCCTGACGGACGACGAGCGGGCAGACCTTCAGGAGGCGCGGGAGCGAGCGGACGCCATCGCCGCGGATCACGGTCCCGAGTACCACGGCTTCGGCCACCCGCCCAACAAATAGTCGCCGTCCCGCGTTCCAATCTGTGACACCGATGGCCCAGTGCTCTCGATGGTCTCACTCAGCGCGCTGCGCCGGGGCGGCAGACGTCTACTGCGAGCCCGCCAATTGGTCGAGAGCCTCCTCATAGCCGATTCGGTCGAAGACGAATCGAAGCCCGGTTGGCAGTGGCGGGACTCCCCGCGCGTCGAACTCATCCCATGTGACCTGGTCGCCTTCGATCGTGATACGAGCGAACACACCACAACAGCCGGATTCACCGCAGGTTCCTGTGAGCACCTCTGCTCGGCCGTCGTTGGGGCCGTAGGGATCCTCCTGGGGCTCGCCAAGCCAGTGGCGTGAAGGCGGGCCCACAAGTACGGCGAAGGTTCCGAGAGCACGATCCAGCAGCCGATCCGAAAGCGGCAGGTCATCGATCACGGGCACGACTAGGTCCCAGTGCTCGATCTCGCCATCGAGATCGACGGTGTGGTCGAGCCGGCGCACGTCGAAACGATTCATCGATCGATTCTGCCTCCCCGATGACGTCCGCCGCCCCGGCGCTGCGCGCCGGGTTGTCCACACTCTCGCAGCGCGAGGATTTGGCATGAGTCGCATCCGCAGCTCGGGCCTCCACCCGCTGAAGCCACCGCCACTGGACGGGCTCTCGGCCGACGACGAATGGGACTACCTCGACGGGTGGGAGGAGCCCGAGTTGATGCGAGAGGAGGAGTGCCTTCCGGACGAGGATCGGTACGGGCGGTACTGGGAGGACGAGTACGACGAGCGTTGGTACGAGGTCGGCTCGCCTTCGCTCTCCGAGGATGACCCCGTTTGGGAAACCGAGGTTCTGTCGACGTGCATCGGATGTGGGCGGCAGTGGGACCTTGACCCCCATGGCCGGTGCGACTTCTGTCGGCGGGAGGCCAGCCTGTGCCGTTGGTGTGGCCTCGACCCTCTGGTCTATCCAGCCGACGAGTCGTGCCGAACCTGTTACCAGCGCCTCCGACGCGCGCATGTGACAAGCCATCGGACGCTCCAGGTCTCCATGATGAAGCAGCCGTTAGGCGGTTTGACCTGCGGAAACGCCGAGATGACGCAACGCCCGGGGGGTAGATCGTTGCCTCAAGTCTTTCGCTGAAGTACCTTCATCTGCGGAGTGGTCTGCCCGAACGGGTGGACCACCTGCGGTTTTGGCCCTAGGCCGGGACCGCCGCCGGTGATGCCGGCAATTGCAGAGCCGTCCGACTCAGCGGGCGGCTCTTGTCGTTGTGGCGATGTTCGCCACGAACGTGTCACCCCAGGGAGGGCTCATGTGCGATGAGCACTTGCCCCGCCTGGAGCGATGGATTCGTCACGTCTGCCAGCTCACAGCGCTCGTTCGAGCACTGACGACGCTGGTTGAGGACGTGACGGTGTTCGTCGTTCGTTGCCGAGCGCTGGTCATCGCGACCATCGCGCTAGCGGTGACGTTCGGCGTCCTCTTCACGCTCCGCTAAGCGGCCACCCGTTTCGAGCGCCGAGGGACAACCTCGGGCCGGAGGTCTGCCCAAAATCAGTTTGCGATCTCGGCCCCTGACGATCAGTTCGTTGCACAGACGATTGCACTAACCGTCGCGGCCCGGATTTCGGGACCTTGTCCGCGAGGATTCGGGGCGCTGGGCGGCCTACAGATGTTGAACCGGCCGACACGGGAGCACATCCATGGAACTCGACTCGGGACCTCAGACCTTGACCGTCGAGGAGGCGGCGCGGGTCCTGCGGATCGGACGCACTACGGCGTACGCCCTCGCCCGAGAGTGGCGCGCGACTGGCGGCCGTAGCGGGCTACCCGTGTTGGAGCTGGGACGGAGCCTGCGAGTGCCTCGCGCGGCGCTCCTGCGGTTACTCGAGGGTCAGCATCCTGCGTCGCAGGGACTTTCATGCGATGACCAGGAAGCCGACGGGTGCTGAGCGTTACCTCGCCGACCAGCTGCGGGACCCTGAGTTCCGGGCCACCTACGAGGCGGCTCGTCAGGCGATCGATGCTGAGCGGGCGGCGCTTCGCGCAGATTCCGATTCCGGCAGCTGACGGGCCGATCAACCGCTTCCCTCTCGAGGGCCCTTACCAATATCCTCAGAGGCGCCGAGGGCTGTTCAGCCCATGGAAGTAGTGGCCTGGACCCCCCAGCGGACGCTGGGAGCCAGGCCACATGCGCGTCCCAGGGCGACACGCGGTTCACGCGACGAGCTGGTTGACGCGCTGGAACGACACGCCCATGACATGTGCCGCATCACGCTGACTCAGTCCCGATGCGAGCAGCGCCCTGGCCGCTTCGCGCGATGCGTGGGCGGCTTCGTGCTGCCGCCGCTCTGCATCCGCAATCATCTGCCGACTCTCGATGACTCGACTGAGGACTCCGTCGGGGAGCTCGGGGTTCACGACCACGGCGAACTCGTCGGGGTCCCAGTCGTGGACCAAAGCGATTGCTTCCTTGATCGCAGACTCCGCCTTGGCGAGGACCCGGACCTGGGAGTGCACGCCGGGCATCCCGTCGACGCTCAGCGCCCACCAATCGCCGGACTGCTGTGCCTTGACCTGAAACAGCTTGGTCATGACTTGCCCTCCTCCTCCTTGGCCTTGGCTTCCGCGGCCGCCCCGGCGACCTCGTCGGCGTCCTTAAGGATGCCCTTGGCCGTCAGCTCGTTGATGTCGTTGTGGCGTGGAATCGTGATGAGCATCCCTCCGAAGGACCAGACGGAGTGGTTGGCGCCCTCTCGGACGAACTCCCACGTCGTTCCCGCATCCCTGGCCTTCTTGGCAAGCTGCTTCTCGAGTGCCTTGCGCTTCACAACCCTACCTCTAGTCCCCCTAGACAACAAGCGTCAAGAGGGCCTAGACAAGTCAAGCGGTCCCGTTGGGGCATGGTCATCTCCTGAACAGCTGCGCGGCGACGGTGGACGCGGCTTCGGCGTCGAGGCTGGGGATGGCGTGGGAGTAGGTGTCGATCGTGATCGCGATCGTGGAGTGGCCGAGGCGGTCGGACACGACCTTCGGGTGGACGCCCGCGGCGAGGGCGAGCGAGGCCCACGTGTGGCGCAGGTCGTGTGGGCCGCGCAGCGGCGGGAGACCACTACGACGAACCAGACGCTTGAAGCGACGGGTCACGGTGTCTGGGTGGACGGGACCACCATCTGGCTCGGCGAACACGAGCGTGGCCGATGCAGTCCCGAGGAGCTTGCGGTCCCGCTCCTGGTCCCGCTGATGGTCCCGAAGGACCCGAACGGTGTCCGGGTCGAGGCCGATGCGGCGACGGCTGCGATCGCTCTTGGGCGGGGTCACGGCGATCTGGTTGTCCACCGTGGTGATCGTCTGGCTGACCGACAAGGTTGCTCGGTCGAGGTCGACATCGCTCCAGCGCAGCCCGAGCGCCTCACCGCGGCGAAGCCCTGTGGTGGCGAGCAGAACCCACAGGGCGTACAGCGGGTCGTCCTCCACGCCCGAGAGGAAGGTCGTGACCTGGGCGGCCGTCCAGGTCGGTGTCTCCTTGCGCTCCCCTGTCGGCGGCTTGGCCCGGGCGGCGGGGTTGCGAACGAGCAACTCGAGGCGCTCACCGTCGGCCAGGGCTTTGCGCAGTACCACGTGGGTGTTGCGAACCGTCTTGGCCGAGAGCCCGTCGCCGCTCTTGCCGCCCTCTCGGACGAGGTCGGCGTAGAAGCGCTCGATCATGAGCGGGGTGAGGTCACGGAGCTTCACGGCGCCGAGCCCGGCCTTGATGCGGTCGACGGCGATCCGGTAGCTCGACGCCGTCGTGCCCCGGAGGCGGGGTTCGACAGCCGTGAGCCACTCGTCGAGGTAGTCGGCGAGCTTCTGCGCGTCGCCACCGGCGGACGATCCGATGGCGATGGCCTTGCGCATCGCATCCTCGGCGGCTGCCTTGGTCGCGAACCCGCTCTTGGTGCGCTGCCGGCGCTTGCCCGTGGCGGGGTCGGGGGCGACGTCGATGACGTATCCCCAGCTGCTGCCCCGGCGTGCCACGTGCCCCCGCATGCCGGATCAGGGTGGCAAGTGCGTTAGCAATTCGTTAGCACGAACTTCTGGTCGCCTCATCGAGTCTTCCAAACGCCAGTGTTTGCAGTGCCCGGGGCGGGGGTCGAACCCGCACAGCCCTTACAGAGCCAGAGGGGTTTAAGCCCTCCGCGTCCACCAGTTGCGCCACCCGGGCGGGTGTGCGGTCAGGTTAAGGCAGCGTCGACGCCGCCGAGCTCGCCGTCGCCTCGGAACAGATGCTGGTGGCCGTCGCTGAAGCGCAGCATGGCGTGGCCGCTGAGCACGAGATCGTCGGGCGTGTCGACGCGGAGCTCATAGGTGCCCGGTGGCAGGTGCTGGCGGTCGCTCGAGCGCACCGTGGCCTCCCAATCGTTGGGGCCGGGACGAACGTCGCCCTCGCGCAGCACGACGAAGACGTCGGCGTAGGCCACCGCCACATCCACCTCGTTGATGGCCAGCTTCGAGGCCAGCAGGCGCCACGACTGCATCGACCTGACGGTACCGGTCAAGCCGCTGCGGCGCGCGCCGGGGCGGGGTTGCCGTCGGCCTCGAGGGCTCGCCAGAGCTCGGCACGCGCCCGATCTGCAGCCGGGCTGATGAGCTCGTTGGCGGCGATCACACCTTCGATCAGGTCGGCCTGCACCGCCGGCCACGGTCGATCCCGCACCACCACGGCGATAGTGGCCCCGCCGGACCACCGCTTGATCGACCGCTGCACGCCCATGAGACGAGGCGGGCTCCGGAAGCCCGGCACCACCAAGCCCAGGGCCCGCGCCGCGGTGCCGAGCACTTGGACAGCTCGAGCGAATCGGAGGGATGACGACTGGACCACCCCGTCAGTCAACTCGCGAGGTGTGACAATGGGCGCGTGGAGCTCCTTGACCCCGACCCGCTCGCCGAGGTCGCACCTGCCACCGACGAGCCCGCTCAGGAGCTGTCGGGCGAGGCGACCGAGACGATCGAGACCACCGAGACCACCGCCCGCGGTCTCAACCCGGCGCAGGCCGAGGTGCTCGCCGCGCTCGGCGCGCGACCTGGTGAGCGTCCGGCGTTCGACCCCCGCTTGCGCAACGAGCTCCGCACCCAGCTGCAGGACCGGCTGAGCCCCCTGGCCGACCGCCTCCCGAAGGGCGAGTCGCTGTGGGTCAGCAAGCACCTGCTCGCCACCATCCACGGCTGCGAGGGCCTGTTCCTCGCGCGCGACGCCGAAGACTTCGCGTGGAACGCCGCCAACGCGCGCGGCGTCGTGTCCCACAAGGCCATCGAGCTCTCGGTGAGCTGGCGCGGCGACCCGCCACCCGGTCAGCTGGTCGACGAAGCGCTGGCCCGTCTCATCGCCAGCAGCGATCGCATCTCCGACTACCTCGGTGGCCTCGGCGAAGGGGAGCGCGCGGAGCTGCACGGCGAGGCCGTCGAGCGGGTGGCGATGTTCCTCGAGTGCTTCCCGCCGCTCGAGGCGCGATGGCGACCCGTGCCCGAGAGCCGCCTGCGCGCGGATCTGTGCGACGACCGGATCGTGCTGTCCGGCAAGGTCGACCTCACGATCGGCCGCCCGGAGGGAACCCGCGCCGGCAAGGTGCTGATCGACCTCAAGACCGGTGGGTTCTCGCCGAGCCATCGCGACGACCTGCGCTTCTACGCACTCGTCGAGACGCTCCGCATCGGCGTGCCGCCGCGCCTCCTCGCCACCTACTACCTCGACGGCGGTCGCCTGCAGGACGAGGACGTCTCCGAGGACCTCCTGCTCAGCGCTGTGGAGCGAGTCGTGCACGGCATCGAGGCTGCCGTGGCCCTGCGCCACGAGGCGCGTGAGCCCGTGCTGCGCCCGGGCCCGCCATGCCGGTGGTGTCCCGTGCAGACGAGCTGCGAGGTCGGCCAGCGGTGGCTCGAGGATCGCGACGACCAGGACGGCTGGTAGGGCGCGACCGCTAGCATCGGCCCGATGTCGCCCGCGAAGCCTCCCACCAAGCCGAGGAAGGCCACCGCTTCCAACGGTGCTTCGGGAGGCCACGCGGCGAAGGTGACCGGGGTCACCAAGAAGACGACGAAGGTCACCGAGGCCCGCCCCGCCACCATTGATCTCCGCAGCGAGCACACGCACTCGGTCGCCCTCGTCCCTGTTCCAGCTCGCCCCGACGTCGTGGAGCCCGACGACCCCCGCCGCTCCGACGTCGACGAGTGGGGTCGCTCAGAGCACACCCGCGAGATCGTCCGTCGCATCTACGACCCGCTCTACCGCAGCTGGCACCGAGTGGAGTGGGAAGGCCTCGAGCACATCCCCACCACCGGTGGTGCGCTGCTGGTGTCGAACCACGCCGGCGCCATCCCATCGGATGCTCCCGCGATCATGCACGGCATCGAGACTGAGCTCGGACGTCCCGTCTACGGGCTGGCCGACGAGATGTTCAAGCGCATGCCCGTGGTCGGCACCATGTGGTCGCGCGCAGGCGGCGTGCTCGCCCACCCCGAAAACGCCTACCGCCTCCTGCGCGAGCAGGACCAGCTCGCCCTCGTGTTCCCCGAGGGCACGAAGGGCACCGGCAAGACCTACAACGAGCGCTACCAGCTCCGACGCTTCGGACGCGGTGGCTTCGTGCAGATCGCGATGCGCGCCGGCGTGCCGATCATCCCGATCGCGGTCATCGGCTCGGAAGAGGCCATGCCGACACTGTGGAAGAGCCCACAGCTCGCCAAGCTCCTCGGCGTTCCGTACGTGCCGATCACGGCCAACATGCTCGCCTTCGGCCCGCTGGGGATGCTGGCCTTTCCGGCCAAGATCAAGATCCGCGTGCTCCCCCCGGTGCACCTCGACGTCGAGCCCGATCAGCCCCGGTACTCGCGCAGCCGCATCATGGACGTCGCCGAGGAGATCCGCCAGCAGATCCAGGAGGCACTCTTCGACATGCTCCGCTCCCGCAGATCGATCTGGTTCGGTTGAATGGGTAAGCGCGTGCTCATCACCGGGCTCGGCACCTTCTGGGGTGGCCGGGTGGCCCAGGCGCTCGAAGCCGACCCTGAGGTCGACGTCATCGTCGGTCTCGACCGCTTCGAGCCCGAGGTGCAGCTCGAGCGCACCGAGTACGTCCGCAGTGACGAGAGCTACTCGATCCTCGCCCGCATCGTGAAGGCCGCACGGATCGACACGATCGTGCACACGTTCCTCGTCGTCGACTCCACGCAGATGCGGTCGCGCTCGATCCACGAGATCAACGTGATCGGCACGATGAACCTGTTCGCAGCCGCATCGGCACCCGAGTCGACCGTGCGAGACGTCGTCGTGAAGTCATCCACCCTCGTCTACGGCGCCGACCCGCGCGACCCCACGTGGTTCTCCGAGGAGTCCCGCCGTGCCGCCCAGCCCAAGAGCATGGTGGAGCGCAGCCTGCTCTCTGTCGAGGGCTACGTGCGCGACTTCGCGATCGACAACCCGCACGTCTCGGTGGCCGTGCTGCGCTTCGCGAACGTGCTCGGCCCCGACATCACCACCCCGCTCGTGAAGGCACTCGAGCTGCCACTCGTGCCGTACGTGTTCGGGTACGACCCGAGGCTGCAGTTCGTGCACGAGACCGATGTCGTCCGGGCCATCCTCTTCGCGCTGGAAACCCAGCTGCAGGGCGTCTACAACGTCGCCGGCGACGGCCTGCTCCCATGGAGCGAAGTGGCTGCCATCTGCGGCAAGCGAACCTTCCCGCTCCCGCCGATCGGCATGAACCTGCTCGCGGGACCGATCGCCCGGCTCGGCGGCATCGAGCTCCCGGGCGAGATGCTCGACCTGCTCCGCCACGGCCGCGGCGTCGACAACCGTCGCCTCAAGCAGGCCGGCGTCGACTACCAGTTCCCCTCCGCCGGCGCGGTGGCCGACTTCGTGGAAGCGCTGCGGATCCGCAAGCTGGTGGGGGCGAGCAGCACCGCCTACCAGTACGAGCGCGACGTGGAGCAGTTCTTCCGCCACTCCCCCGCCGTGATCAGAGGCGAGTAGCCCTTACGCTCGTCAGGCGATCAGTTGCCGTTGGTGGACCAGTGCCACGGCTCGGACGGCAGGTTTCGGAACCCATAGCTGCCGGCGTTGGCATCGAGCCACCGGAAGGCGGGGTGGCTGCGCGACTGGATCGTCTGGCCGCTCGAGGTGAAGTCGATGGCCAGGCCCTGCTCGTGCATCGACGAGCCGGGGCGTGCCGTGGGCACGCTGCACCCGCTGTCGCAGCCGTGCGCGTCCCACAGCTCCTGCTGGCGCTGCGAGCTGCGCCAGCCCCACCCGCACAGGTTGAGGTCCGACGGCGCCGCGTTGAGCAGTGCCTGGGTGTCGCTGGCGATGCTGCTGGCCACGGTGATCGATCCGCCGGTGGGGCATGACACGGTGGAGAGCGAGCCGTTGAAGGTGCTGCCACCACCACCGCCACCGGAGCGACCGCCCGAGGCGCGGGCCCGGCGAGCGAGCTCGGCCTGCTCGGCGGCGATCTTGGCGGAGAGCTCTGCGTCGTACTGCTCGAGGGCCGCCGCTTCACCGAGCGCTCGAGCGAGTCGGGCCTCGACCTGGTCGGCATAGGCCTTCTGCGTGTCGCGCGCGGCGCTGAGCTCGCCCAGCCGGTTGGCTGCGGCGGCGCGCTTCTCCTGGGCGCGGTCGGAGGCGGCCTTGGCGAGCTCGCGCTGGACCTCGAGGTCTTCCTCCGCCGCCTTGAGGCGATCGAGCAGATCGGCATCGTTGGTGTTGCGCATCTCGAGGAGCGCACGCTTCTGCGCCGCCTCGCCCGGGTCGGCCGTGTCGAGCGCCGCCATCGCGTCGTCGGACGGCGGGTGGACGAAGGCCTGCACGGCGAAGTCACGGATCTCGTCTCGCAGGAGGGCGATCTCGGCGCGCTTGGCCTCCATGGCCTCCTGGGCCTGCGCCAGCGCGGCCTCGGCCTCTTCGGCGGCCCGATTCGCCTCGGCGAGCAAGGCCTCCTGGCCCCGGACGTTTGCCTGCAGCGCCTCGAGGGCAGCGCTCACCTCGGCGTCGCTCGCCTTGAGGGCGTTCACCTGGGTGGCGAGCTTGGCCTTCTCGGCGCGCACCCGGGCCCGCTCCGCCGACGGGTTGTTGCCCGTCTGCTGCGCGAAGCTCGCCATCGGGCTCAGCGTCAGGGCAGCGACCAGCACCGCGCCCAGCACCTTGGCCGACAACTTCCAGGACATCGGGGAAACGCGCACAAACCTCACCGTGGGTTGGGGGACAAGGACGATCAGTGACCTCATGGTCCCCTGCGGCAACACGAACCACAAGAGCAACGTGCGGCCACAACAGGAACACGACCCACCGACGGTGGGGTTGACATGGAACTGTAACAATTCCGGCACCGGAAGTCACGTCATCGACACAGGAGCACGACGCCTTGACCGTTCTGCGCCCGGGTTCGTGAGCATCAGGTCGTGGCAGTGCCAGACTCCGGGCATGTCGCTTGTCCGCTCCGAGACCCACGCCGGGGTCGCCACCGTCACGTTGGCCGACCCTGACCGCCGCAACGCACTGACCCTGCCCATGGTCACCGAGCTCGAAGACCTCTTCGACGACCTCGAGGCCGACCCGGCGATCGGGGCGGTCGTCGTCACCGGCGAGCCACCGGCGTTCTGCGCCGGCGCCGACCTGTCCCACCTCTCCTCGTCGGCCGACCAAGGTCCCGAGACCGGCCTTCGCGCGATCTACGAGGGGTTCCTGCGCATCGGCCGCTCTCCCCTGCCCACCATCGCCGCCGTCAACGGCGCCGCCGTCGGCGCCGGCATGAACCTGGCCCTGGTGTGCGATGTGCGCCTCGCCGGCGCACGGGCGCGCTTCGACACGCGGTTCCTCCAGCTCGGCCTGCACCCCGGGGGAGGGCACACCTGGATGTTCCGGCGCATCGCCGGACCTCAAGCGGTGGCCGCGACCGTCCTGTTCGGGGAGGTGCTCGATGGAGCGGAAGCCGAGCGGGTGGGGCTCGTGTGGCGCTGCGTCGCCGACGATGCACTGCTCGACGCCGCGCAGACGATGGCCGCTCGTGCCGCCGCGGCACCGAGCGAGCTGGTGGCGCGCACGAAGGCGACCATCGCCGGCATGGCCGACATCGTCAGCCACGCTGACGCTGTCGATCGCGAGCTGGTCCCCCAGGTGTGGTCCCTCGAGCAGCCGGCGTTCAAGGAGCGAGTGGCCGCGCTGCAGGCCAAGATCACGTCCCGGTAGGCAACGAGCCCTGGCCCCTCAGGAGGACCCGGCGGGATCTAGCCGGAGTGCGATCCCGCCGGACAGGCGGAGGCAGGAGCGCAGCGAGGCCCGAAGCCGCTTGGAGGCGCTAGTCGATCCAGTCGCTGACCAGCTGCTCGCGGCGCTGCTCCCACTCCTCGGCGGTGATGGCGTAGCGGATGTGGTCCTCCCACACCCCGTTGATCTCCAGGTACCGCTGGGCCAACCCCTCGTCGCGCAGGTCGAGCTTCTCGACCACGCGCCGGCTGGCGGTGTTCCGGGGGATGATCGAGATCTGGATCCGGTGCAGGCGCAGGTCGTCGAACGCGGCGCGGGCCAAGCACACCACGGCCTCGGGGACGTAGGCCTGGCCGGCCCGGGCCTCGTCGATCCAGTAGCCGACGTACGCGCTCTGGAACGGCCCACGCTGAACGATCGACAGGTTGATCTCCCCGGCGAAGTGCCCTTCCACGAAGATGCCGTAGCCGTAGCCGGTGCCGAGCTGGCGCTCGCGGTGGCGCGCGCCGCACCGCACGGCAAACGAGTCGCGGCTCTCCACCGTGTCGGGTGATCCCGGCGC
>JBQTKH010000008.1:0-89989 GCA_052386335.1 Microthrixaceae bacterium | reverse complement strand
GGTGCTGGCCCCGATCGGGGCCTACCTCGCGTTCACCTACGCGCCCGTGGGCGGTCTGGGTCGCCTGCTGCTCACGCTGGTCGTAGGAGCGCTGTTCGTGGCAGGCCCCGACTCGGTGCTCAACCGTCAGGTCGAGGACCGCCAGTACGAGATCCGCCGCCGCCTCCCTGACGTGATGGACCTCCTTGTGATCAGCGTCGAGGCCGGCCTCGGGTTCGAGCAGGCGCTGGATCGCACCGTCGCTGCCGTGCCCGGCCCCCTCACGGAGGAGTTCTCCCGAATGTTGGGCGAGGTTCGGGCGGGCTCCACTCGGGCTGATGCGATGCGGGCGCTCGATGCCCGCACCAACGTGTCGGAGATCCGCTCTTTCGTGCTGGCGATCCTGCAGGCGGACACGTTCGGCGTATCGATCGGGCGGGTCCTGCGAGCGCAGGCCGACGAGATGCGGATCAAGCGCCGTCAGCTCGCCCAGGAGCGCGCGCAGAAGGCGCCGGTGAAGATGCTGCTCCCGATGGTCTTCTGCATCTTTCCGTCGTTGTTCGTCATCGTGCTCGGCCCCGCCGCCATCAGCATCTCGCAGAACTTCTGAGCCGCCCCATGGCTGCGTCGGCCTTGGCTGGCATCCGTCGCGGCGGGCCCACCCTCGGGAGCGCGGTGGGGGCGATCGTCGTCAGCACCGGATGGGTCATCGGTCTCCGGCCCCTCGCCGACAACTCGTTCTTCACGCACCTGGCCACAGGCCGTGTGATCCTGGACGCTGGCTCGGTCCCGACCACGGATCCCTACACGTTCACAGCCCACGGGAGCGACTGGCTCGTCCAGAGCTGGCTGGCTTCGGTGCTGTATGCGTCCGTTGAGCGCATGGCGGGGGCCAGCGGGCTCCGCGTGCTCATGGGCCTGGTGGCGGCCCTCCTGACGAGTCTCGCGTGGCGCCTCTCCCGACCCGCAGCGGCGATCGTGCCCCGGCTCGTGATCGGCGTCGTGTTCGTCGTCACCGGCGCCGAGCTGTGGTCGGAGCGGCCGCTGATGCTCGGCCTCGTCGCGTTGGCGTGCGTCATGCTGGCAGCGGACGGCGTCCTCGATCCTCGGTGGCTGATCCCCATCGGCTGGGTGTGGGTGAACGTCCACGGGTCCTTCCCGCTGGGTCTCGTGTACCTCGCGGTGCTCGCCGTGGGTAGGCGGCTCGACGGCAGCGCTCCCGTCCTCGAGCTCCGCGCCCTGGGTTGGCTCACCGGGGGCGTGCTGCTGGGGGCGATCGGCCCGCTGGGTCCGGGCGTGCTCACCTTCCCCCTCGAGCTCCTCAGTCGCCAGGACGTCCTCCGCAACGTCATCGAGTGGCAGGCACCGAGGTTCGACTCGCTCAGCCAGCGCATGTTCCTCGTCAGCCTGGCGCTCGTCGTCATCGCCCTCATCCGGCGCCCGTCGTACCGTGCCGGGTTGGTCGTGGCTACGTTCACCGTCGCCGCGCTCCTCGGCTCGCGGAACCTCACACTGACCTCTCTCGTCTTCGTGCCGATCCTCGCCGAGGCGGCCCCGAGCTGGGGAAGCCTTCGTGCCGGCGCCCGCACACCCGTCGCCGCCACCCTCAGCGTGGTGGCGCTGGCGGCGGGGACGCTCTTTGCCACCGTTCGCCTGGGCCAGCGCGACTTCGAGCTGCGCGGCTATCCCGTCGACGCGGTGGCCTTCCTGCTCGAGCACGATGTCGATCTCCAGGGGCACCACCTCGCGGCGCAGGACATCGTCGGGAACTTTCTCGAGCTGGTCGAGGGCCCCGGAGCTCGGGTGTTCTACGACGACCGGTTCGACATGTTCCCAAGTGACGTCTCCGAGGCACATCTGGCGCTGGTGCGCTCTGCACCGACGGTCCGGACCGAGCTCCTGCGCTATGACGTGGAGCTGGTCCTCTGGGACCGAGTGTCTGCCACTGGTCAGCGGTTGGTCGTCGATCCGACCTGGCGGGTGCTGTTCACCGACGAGCACTGGGTGCTTGCGTGCGAGCGCGGGGCCGACCTCGGAGGCGCCCTGCGTCAGTGCTAGGGCGAGGTTCTAGTTGGCGGCGGTGAGCCCGGATCCTGTGCTGGAGAACGACGCTGACGCCTGGGTGCCCAGGACCTGAACGGCGACGACGCACACGACGGCGATGAGGGCGACGAGCAGTGCGTACTCCACGAGGGAGGCACCCCGTTCTGAGCCGGAGATCCTTCCCCGGAGCCAGCTGACGACGAACGCACACGTGTTGCTCATGACTGCTCCCTTGTGGGGCTTGCTGCCGGCCAGCTGCCGCTGGCCCTTCACGTCATCATCGGTCGCCCACGGCCCAGGGTTGATGGGCCATCCGGACCAACGGGGCTCGCCACGCGAAGAAGGGGCGGACCGAGGTCCGCCCCTTCCAGCGATGCTGCCCGTGTGGGCTAGTTGATCGCAGAGCCCGTGGATGAGAACGACTTGGAGGCGTTCGTGCCGAGGACCTGGATCGCGATGATGCAGACGACCGCGATCAGGGCGACGAGCAATGCGTACTCCACGAGGGAGGCGCCACGCTCCGAATCCGAGAACCTGGCCCGAAGCCAGGTGGCGAGGAACTCATAGGTGCTGATCATGTGTGGGTGCTCCCTAGCTGGTGGTGGTGCCCCCGGATCCCGCCGGGCGCTGGCTTCCTGTCGTTGAAAGTATCGGTGGCATGGGACCCCGAATGAATAGGCCATGTGGACCAAATGCCCTCACGTAGAGTGCTGGCGGGGCGCCCGCCCTCTGTGGTGTCGCTGGGAGGCACGTGCGGAGGCAGGAGCGCAGCGACAGTCAGGTCACGACTCGGGCAAGGCCGGAGGCGATCCGGCTTCGCCGGTCGCCGGGAGGCACGTGCGGAGGCAGGAGCGCAGCGACGCCCGGAGCACGCGTGTATCTCAGGTGAGGTGCACGATGCCCATGCGCACCGCCTGCAGGACCGCGTGGGTGCGGTCGCGCGCGTCGAGCTTCTGGTAGATGGAGGCCAGGAGGTTCTTCACGGTCTTCTGCCTGATGAAGAGGCGCTCGGCCACCTCGGGGGTGGAGCAGCCGTCGGCGATGTGCTGCAGCACCTCCTCCTCGCGCTTTGTGATGATCCGGTCCTCGTCGGCGGGGTCGGGGGCCTCGAGGCGTCGCACCTCGTCGAGCATGGTTGCCGCGAGCTGGGGGGACAGCGCCGTGTTGCCGTTGGCGGCCATGCGGACCGCATCGGCCACCTCGTCGGTGGAGCAGTCCTTCACCAGGTAACCCGAAGCACCCGCCCGGATCGCGTCCGCGAGGACGTCGCTGTCCGCGTGCATCGTGAGCATGATCACTCGGGTGGTCGTGCCGGTTGCTCGGATCAGGCGGGTGGCCTCGACACCGTCCATCTGCGGCATCGACACGTCCATGAGCACGACATCGGGCGACAGCTCCGCGGCAAGACGCACCGCCTCTTCGCCGTTGTCGGCTTCGCCCACCACCTCGAACCCCTCGTCGACCATCGATCGGCGCAGCCCCTCGCGGAGCATGCGGTGGTCGTCGGCCAGCAACAATCGGATGGTCACGACGCCTCCAGGGTGCGGGCGGGTTGCTGGCTCATCGCGGGGCCAGCGCGCATCGTATCCGGGTGCCGCGACCGGGCTGGGAGTCGACGGTCAAGGTGGCGCCGATGCTGGCCGCTCGCTCGCGCATCCCCAGGATGCCATAGGAGTCGAGACGTCCGGCGTTGGTGATGGGGAACCCGACCCCGTCGTCGGAGATCTCCAAGGTGGCCCCGTGGCCGTCGGAGCGCCACGTGACGCTCACGTTGGTGGCCTGAGCGTGACGTTCGACGTTGGTGACCGCTTCCTGGGCGACTCGCCACATCTCCCGCTCCTGCAGGATGGGGAGCCGGGCCGTCTCCTGAGCTCGCAGGCCCACCTGGAGGCCGCTGCGCTCGCGCACGCGGTCGAGGAAGGCCTCGAGGGTCGTCGTGAGGCTCTGCGTCTCTGTGACGTCGGTGCGCAGGTCGTAGAGCGTGTCCCGCACCTCGCCGATGACCCCTCGCACATCGCCCCGCAGCTGGTCGAGGGCCTGGGTGATGACCTCGTCGCGCCCGCTGTTGTGCTTCACGATGCGATCGAGCTCGAACGCGAGGTACGCGAGCGACTGGCCGATCCGATCGTGGAGGTCTCGCGCGATGCGGGTGCGCTCCTCGTCCGCGCCGACGGTTCGCAGTCGACCGAACCACCGGGCGTTGTCGATGGCCAGCGCGGCCGGCTCTGCGAATCCACCGAGGAGCTCGACATCCCGGTGGGAGAAGTGATGGGGCTGGCCGTGCTCGATCGAGACGAGCCCGATGATCGCGCCCCGAGTGGAGAGCACCGCGTACACGCCGGAGCCGGCGCTGCCGGCGAGGCCCGGGCCGCCGGCGGAGAGCAGGTTGGGCTCGCTGACCAGCCGCTTCAGCCGCATCGACTTGGTGAGTGGGGGCGGGAGCTCAGCCGAGGTCATGTGCGACGGGGGTCGGCCCCCCTCGCGGCGCACCGTGTGCCACTGCTCGTCGGTGTCGTCCCACAAGACGATGGCGAGGGCGTCGTAGTCGAAGAGGTCACTGAGCTGGGCGCACGTGGCGTCGAGCACCGCGTCGAGATCCAGCGATGCGGGCAGCGTCTGGGTGACCTGGTGGAGCTGGTAGAGCAGGGCGTTGGCATCCGAGAGGCGCCCCACCTGGTCGAGGGCAGCGGTCTGCCGCTGCTCGGCCTCACCGGAGATCCGCCGCGCGTAGCCGGCCACGAGTGCCACCAGCAGGATCTCGACGGTCCACTGCACCGTCGTGCGGGCGGCGGCGTCGGCGAAGCCGGGCTCGAGCGACCAGGGGATGCTCACGGCGAGGATCGACGCGAACGCGATGCGGATCCCGAAGGCGAAGCCACGGGCGAAGCCGGCCACGGCGACAGCAGTGAGCATCGAGAACGCGAGCGGCGACTCCCAGTAGCCGGTGGCGGTGAGCGCGAGCACCGTGCAGGCGACTTCGCCCAGGACCATCAGGAGACTGGCGGTGTCTTCGCCGTAGCGAAGCGGGCGAACCGTGCGGAACAGCGTGTAGACGAGCAGCGCGGCGGAGCTGACGATCAGGCGCTCGTCGCCGTCCTGCGCGCCGGGCGTGGCGAGCACGAGCGAGACGACGGTGGTGCCCCACCGGATGACCAGGACGGCCTGGGCGAACGTGCGAAGCGAGTCGTCCTGCTGATCGATCGGCGCGGGCGAGCTGCTCAGCCGAAGGCGCCCCCGATGTCCGAGGCGGCTGGACCCAGCAGCACCACGAACACCGCGGGGAAGATGAACAGCACCAGCGGGAAGAGGATCTTCACCGGCAGCTTCGCGGCGCGCTCGCGCGCCCACTGGCGGCGCTTCGACCGCATCTCCTCCGCGGAGGTCTTCAGGACGCGCCCCACCGGCATCCCGAGCGCGTCGGCTTGCGTCAGCGTCAGCACGAAGTTCGATAGCTCCGGCACCTCCGTGCGCTTCTTGAGGTTCTGCAGGGCTTCCCGACGGGGGAGCCCCAGCTCCATCTCCCGTAGCGTACGCGCGAACTCGTCGGCCAACGGGGACGTGAAGTTGTCGCACACGACCCCCAGTGCGCCTTCGAACCCCACACCCGCCTCGACGGAGATGGCCATGAGGTCGAGGGTGTCGGGCAGATCACGTCGGATGGCATCCATGCGATCGTCGGCTTTTCGGTCGAGCCACGACTTGGGGAGCTGCGCTCCGACCAGCGGCAGCATCGCGAGGAGCAGGATCCCCATCCCGCCGCCGATGAGGCCGGTCCCCAGGATCAGCGCCCCGCCGAGGAAGCCGAGCACGCCGCCGACGACTCGCAGGCTGATGATCTCCTCGGCCCGGAACTGATCCGACATCCCGGCATAGACGAGCTGCAGGTGGACGCGCTCGCGGTAGTTGCGCGGGAGCACCGACTCGAACAGGTTGAGGATCGACCCCGCGACGGGCCGGATCACCCGCGACAGGAACGGTTGGGCGAGGAGCAGCTGGAACTCGTCGCGGACCTCGTCGTCGGCCTCGAGGCTGCGAAGGTACTCGCCGGCCTCCTCGGGTTCGGCGGAGCGGTCCCACGGGGCCAGCCCGACCACCGTGAGGGCGATCCCGCCCAGGACCAGGATGATGCCGAGTGCGATGCCCATCAGACCTCCATCTTGACCATGCGCAGGATGATGCCCATCCCCGCGGCGATCGACAGCCCGGCACCACCCATCCACACGAGTCCCCAGCCCCGGAACATCGGGTCGAGGTAGCTCGGGTTGGACACCTGGAGGAAGATCGCGAGGAACACCGGCAGGGCTCCCAGCACGTAGGCGGAGATCTTGCCCTCCGCGGTCAGGACGTCGACCTCGCGCCGGATCTCCTCCCGAGCGCGGATGAAGTCCGCGAGGGTGTGAAGGAGGTCAGCGAGCTTGCCGCCCACGGTCTGTTGGATGCGGATGGCCTGCACGACCCAGTCGACGTCGCGGAGCTCGAGTCGCTGGGCCCTCCTGGCCAGGGCATCGACGAGTGGGTCCCCGAGCTGGGTCTCGGACACGACCCGGGCGAACTCCTCCGAGATCGGTGCCTCGGCCTCTTCGCACATCATCTGGATCGAGCGGAGGAACGTGTGTCCAGCGGACAGCGACGACGCGATCAGCGTGAGGGCGTCGGGGAACTGCGCTTCGAACTTGCGCGTCCTTCGCGTGATCCGCTGCCGGAGGTAGGCCACGCCGAGGAAGGGGCTCGCGATGGCGGCGAGGACCCCGAAGACGAGACTCGTGGTGATCGCCGCGATGAAGGCGCCGAACACGGCGCCCGACGCCAGCACGAACAGCACGAACTCACCGGGGCGCACGGGCACCCGAGCATGCTCGAGGAGCGTCAGCAGACTGCCCTTGGCGTCGAGCTGCTCGATGACCTTGCCCGCCACGCCGATCGTGTTCTCTACCAGGGAGGAGTGCTGGTCGATCGCCGCGGCGAGGTCGACGTCCTGCTCGCCCCACGGCAGGTCGAGGATGTCGGCGAGCTGCTCCTCGCGCTCGTACACGCGCGTGAGCAGTCCGACCGCGAGCAGCGCGAGCCCGCCGCCGACGAGCACCATCGCCACGATCTGGCTCACCGTCGGCGTTCCTTCTTGGCGACGTCGCGCGGGGGAGGCACGCGGACCTTGCGGGCGCTGCTGGACGGGGCGCTGCGGGTGCGGGTGCCGCCGGTGGGGGACTTGAACGCGGCCGCCGGCACCTCGATGGAGAGCTCGTTGAGCTTGTCGACGAACTTGGGCCGAAGGCCCGTGGCCACCAGCTCCCCGGCGGGCTTGTCACTGCCAGGGATCGACCGGTAGGTGAAGATGTCCTGGAGGAGGATCATGTCGCCCTCGAGCCCCTGCACCTCCGTGACGGCCGTGATGACACGCCGCCCGTCGGGCAGGCGTGACACCTGGAGGATGATGTCGATGGCTGACGCGATCTGCTCCCGGATGGCGCGAACCGGCAGGTCGAAGCCGGCCATGAGTACCATCGTCTCGAGCCGGCTGATCGCGTCGCGCGGGCTGTTGGCGTGGACGGTGGTCATCGAGCCCTCATGGCCCGTGTTCATCGCCTGAAGCATGTCCAGGGCCTCGGCGGCGCGACACTCGCCGACGATGATGCGGTCGGGGCGCATGCGCAGCGCGTTCTTGACGAGGTCGCGGATCGTGACGCCACCAGTGCCCTCGGCCGACGTGGGACGCGTCTCGAGGTTGATGACGTGCGGCTGCTGCAGCTGAAGCTCAGCAGAGTCCTCGATCGTGATGACGCGCTCGCCGTCGGGGATGAACGCTGACAGCACGTTGAGGTTGGTCGTCTTGCCGGTGCCGGTGCCGCCCGAGACGAGGATGTTCAGCTTGCCTCGAACGCACGCCTCCATCACGGTGACGAGCCCGATCGTCCAGGTGCCGAAGTTGATCAGGTCCTTCGCCGTGTACGGGTCGCTGGCGAACTTCCGGATGGTGAGGACCGCGCCGTGCAGGGCAAGGGGCGGGATGATGGCGTTCACACGGGAGCCGTCGGGGAGTCGAGCGTCGACCATCGGCGACGCCTCGTCGACGCGTCGACCCACCGCCGACACGATCTTGTCGATGACGGCCCGGTACTGGATGTCATCGCTGAAGGACAGGTCGGTGCGCTCCACGCGGCCTGCTCGCTCAACCCAGATGTCGTCATGCGCGTTGCACATCACCTCGGTGATCGACTCGTCGGCGAGGAGCGGATCGAGCGGCCCGTAGCCGAGGGTGTCCGACATCATCTCCTGGACGAAGCGCCGACGCTCGAGCGGCGTGACCTGGACGTCCTCGCGCTGGAGGATGCGATCGAGCGCGCCCTTCACCTCGGCGGCGAGGGCCTCGGGGGTGAGGCCCTTCATCTTGGGAGCAACGTCCTCGAGGACGAGCTCGCGCACCTTCTTCTTGGTGGCATCCCAGTTGGTGGCGCCCGCGGCCTTCTTCGGTCGCGCCCGCTTGACCGCACGCCTGGGCTGGGGCTCAGCGTCGTCTGCGTCGTCACCGCCGTGCTCACGCTCGAGGGCGGCCAGCTTCTCCGAGAGCTTCATCCTGCATCTCCTCGACGGTTCGGGATCATGTTCGTCCAGCGCTGGAGCAGGCCCGCCTTCTTGGGGGTGGTCTCCTGAACGACGCGGGCCTGCACATCCCCTGGGAGCAGGAGCTTCATGCCCCCGGCCATGAGGCTGCTGATCTCGCTGGTGGGTGACGCAGCCATCACGGGCATGCCGAGGTTGATGGAGCGGCTCACCTCCTTCGCGTACGGCAGCACCGACTCGAAGCCCTGCGGGAAGAGCTTGGTGACCTGCTCGATGTCGATGCCCACGTCGGTCTCGGCCTTGTTGAGGATGAGACGGACTCGATCGGTGGGCACCTTGAGCCGATCGAGCGTGCTCAGGAAGACGCTCATGTTCCGGACGCTCGGCAGATCGAGCGTGGCCAGGACGTAGAGCATGTCGGACATGTCGAAGGCCACGAGGACCGTCTCGGCGAGCGCCGGCGGGGTGTCGACGATGACGTAGTCGAAGCGGTTGCGGACCGCCTCGAGGATGCGGGTGACGTCTGGTGGGCTGATGCGGTCGGCCTCGGAGGGCTCCCGAGGTGCCGCGAGCACGCTCACCCCGGTCTCGTGGACGACGCAGTACTCCTCGATGTGCGCCCACAGGTCGGCCTCGTCGGTGTCCTCGCGCTGGAGGGCGTCGAAGATCGTGTACTTGGGACGCAGCCGGAGCGCGGTCGACACCTCACCGAACTGCAGGTCGAGGTCCACCACGCACACGCTGCGCCCGGTGTACCGCTTGAGGAAGTAGGCCATGTTCGTGGCATAGAAGGTCTTGCCGCAGCCGCCGGTGGCCGACGAGATCGTGAAGACCGTGCCCGGGCCCTCGGCGGCAGGCGGGTTCGCGACTGCAGCGGTGACCGGCGCCGCCGCGGTGGCAGCGATCGAGAGCTCGATGGCCCGCCCGATCGCGTCGCTCAGGTCCTCGTTCTCCAAGGGGAGCTGGAGGAGGTCGATGGCGCCGGCCCGAACGACGTCGCGCAGGCTCGCCTCGGGACGGCGGTTGAACGCCAGCACGAGTGCCATCTGGGGGAGCTCTTCATGGATCAGCCGCAGTCGGGCCAGCCCTGAGCGCGTCCCGAGGCTCGGCCCTGCCACGAGCACGTCGAACGGGCCCTCGTCCTCCAGGACCTCGGCGACCGAGCCCACGCGGGAGCAGCTCGTGATCTCGGCGCGGTGGGGGGATCCGGGCAACGCGTCGCGGAGCTGGTCCGCGAGAGCCGGGTTGCGAGCGAGGACGAGGATCTTGCGGGCCGCCACGGCTGTCTAACGGTTGAACGCGACGTTGGGCTCTTCGTCGAGCACGTTCTGTGGATCACGGCCGCCGGTGGGCCCAGATGGTGGCGCATCCTTCGCGGTGAGGCTGGCGTAGAAGCTGTGGAACTCGATCGTGAAGATGGTCTTCTCGGCGTCGTTCGTGCGCATCGCGAGCAGGTAGGTGACCGTCGAGCCGGTGGCGCGCTGGGCCGCGGGCTGGGACGGATCGGCGGACCCGCTGCCTCGACGGGGCGGGATGCTGAGGTCGACGTCGAGCACCTCCACGTTGGTGAGGAGCAGCTCGGCCCGAGGGGTGTTCGGGTTGCCGGCCGCGGCGCCGTACACCCCATAGAGGTTGATGCGATCACCGGCGTGGACGTAGCCGGCGCCTCCGGCGACGAAGTCGATCTGCACCGCGATGGCCTCGTAGCCCGGTGGGATCTCGAAGGTGCGGTCTTGGAGCTGCAGGCCGGCGGTGGTGATCTGCTGGGAGGCGGCGTAGGGCTGGATGAACTCGGCACCAGCCAGCTGTGTGAGGCCTTGGACAGCACCGGGTGTGAGCTCGGAGGCCAGGATCTCGGTCTCCTCGAGCTTGCCGGCCGCGACGAGCTCGTCGGCGAGGCTGCCGAGAGGGATGTCCTCCTTCGCCACGACCACCGTGACCTTGCCGGGTTCGGTCGAGCCGCTGGAGCCGTCGTCGTCCTGGGTGACGAGGTAGACGGAGAGACTCCCGACGATGAAGAACGCCACCCCCAGGAGCACCAACAGGTTGGAACGACGGCGCACAGGGCCTCCTGGGTTGTCGCGCCCGGCGGCGCGTTTGACGTGTTCGACCCCTCTCAGGCCCGATTCCCGGAGCGTACCTCGGCGACACTTGACCGTCGGGGTGGCTCTGGGGCCGGACATCGAGCAGCTCGCGGAGATTGTGCGCATGTGCTGACTTCTCCGCCACCCCCCGATGGCGCCATTGGCGCCGCGCGTTTGCACTAGTCCGCGCAGGCGACGACCGCGCTCGGTCGCGCGCCGCCATGGCGCGTGACCCCTAGGCTCGGCGCGTGCTGCTCATCGGGCTCACCGGCGGAATCGGTTCTGGGAAGTCGACGGTGTCGGCCCGGCTGGCGGAGCGGGGCGCGGTGGTGATCGACGCCGACGAGATCACCCGGGACCTGCAGCGTCCGGGCACCCAGGTGTTCAACGACATGGTGGCGCGCTTCGGGGCGGCCATCCTGCAGGCAGACGGCACCCTGGACCGCCAGGCCGTCGCCGACATCGTCTTCGGCGACCCGCAGGCACTTGCCGATCTTGGGCGGATCGTGCACCCCGCGGTGGGAGCAGAGATCGGTCGCCGACTGGAGTCCGCCGCAGCGACCGACGACCTCGTGATCCTCGACGTGCCCCTGCTCGTCGAATCCGGCCGCGACGACATGGTCGCTCTGGTGGTGGTCGACGTCGACCCAGAGATCGCGGTGCAGCGGCTCGTCGAGCAGCGGGGCATGCGGGAGGACGACGCCCGAGCGCGAATGGCCCGCCAGGCCAGCCGGGCAGATCGCCTGGCCAAGGCCGACATCGTGATCGACAACTCGGGCTCCCTCGACGAGCTCGACGCAGCCATTGCTGAGGTGTGGCCGAGGCTGCTTGCCCTCGGCGCCGCGCCCGGCGACATCGCGTGACCGCGCTGGAGCGGCCCGCCGGTCGGTCGAGCGGGGCTGATGCGCTTGCGCTCTTCTCGGTGCTCTGGGCCCTGGCGGCGGTCTGGCACCTGCTCGGCAACACGGCGGCGGCGCCCGCGTGGGCCCAGCTGCTGCTCATGGCAGGCGTCGCGACGACCCTCCTGCGACCTGGGTCACCAGGTGCCTTGGCACTCCTCGCGCTCGGAGGTGTCGTCACGGTCTGGGCGGAGGCGCCTGTCCTCGGCAACCACTGGTTGCTCGCCGGGTTCGTCGACCTCGCGATCCTGCTCGCGGTCGGGGTCGGCGTCGTCCGTCGCCGACGGGACGACCGCACCGACCTCGCCAACCGGCTGTTCCCGGCCGCCCGGCTCTGCCTCCTCGGGTTCTACGCCTTCGCCGCGTTCGCGAAGCTGAACGCCTCGTTCATCGATCGGTCGGTGAGCTGTGCCGTGTTCTACTTCCGCGAGTCGACGGCGTCGGTCGGTCTCAGCGGGTTGCAGCTGGGTGGGGACGCATGGATCGAGCGAGGCGTGATCCTGGGGACGCTCCTCGTCGAGCTGGCGGTCCCCGTCCTGTTGGTGCTGCGACGCACCCGAGCGGCGGGGGTCGTGCTCGGGCTCGCCTTTCACCTGGTGCTGGCCCTCGACCGCACGCACCAGTTCTTCGACTTCTCGGCGGTCCTCGTCCCGCTGTTCGTGCTGTTCCTCCCGCCCAGCGCTGGAACGTGGGTCGCCGAGCGCCTGGGCTCGGTTCGCGCACGACTGGCACTGCAGCACGAGCGACTCCCCGGGCTGAGTCACCTCCTGCTGCTCGTGCCGCCGCTTGCGCTCGGGCTGCTCGTCGTCGTCGATGCTGCCTCGCCTCAGACGGGGATCGACCTCGGGTGGTGGCCGTGGCAGGCGTACGCGGCCATCGTGTTGGGCACCACGAGCGTGTTCCTGCGGCAGCATCGCGCTCCCGGTCGCGGCTACCTGCGCCCTCATCATGCGCTGTTCCTCGTGGTGCCGGCGCTCGTCGTGCTCAACGGGCTCACGCCCTACCTCGAGCTCAAGACGGGCTATGGCTGGAACATGTACGCGAACCTTCGCACCGTCGACGGCTCGTCGAACCACCTCATCGTGCGCCGCACGCTGCCGCTCACCGATGAGCAGGCGGACGTCGTGGAGATCCTGGCGTCGAGCTCGCCAGAGCTGCGTCAGTACGCGTCGCGTCGGTTCGGCCTCACCGCCCGCCAGCTGCGCGCCTACCTGGCCAAGCATCCTGACGTCTCCATCACCTACCGGCGAGACGGAAGGGTCGTGGCACTGGATCGCGCTGCGGACGACCCCGCGCTCGTGGAACCGGTTCCCGCCTGGCGCGAGAAGATCCAGCTGTTCCGGGCCATCGACCTGAGCGAGCCCACCCGCTGCATGCCCACCTTCGGCCCCGCCCGTTGAGGCGCTGCGGCGCCCGGAGCCGAAGCCGAGGCGCGGCGGCAGCTAGCGGGACTGCGCTGCCGACGCACAGGCGGAGGCAGGAGCGCAGCGACGCCCGGAGCCGAATGAGCACTGTCACAGGCCGTCGGTAGCATCGCCAGGGTGCCCCCCTTCCGGATGGTGTCCGACTTCGAGCCCGCGGGCGACCAGCCCACTGCCGTGGCCACGCTCGCCGAGGGCATCCAGCGGGGCGACCGGTACCAGACGCTCCTCGGCATCACGGGGTCGGGGAAGAGCGCCACCATCGCGTGGACGATCGAGCAGGTGCAGCGCCCCACCCTCGTGCTGGCCCCGAACAAGTCGCTGGCGGCCCAGCTCGCGAACGAGTTCCGTGAGTTCTTCCCCGACAACCGCGTGGAGTACTTCGTCTCGTACTACGACTACTACCAGCCCGAGGCCTACATCGCGGCGAGCGACACGTACATCGAAAAGGACAGCTCGGTGAACGACGAGATCGATCGCCTTCGGCACGCGGCCACCTCCGCCCTGCTCACCCGACGTGACGTCATCGTCGTGGCCTCGGTGTCGTGCATCTATGGGCTCGGCTCACCCGACGAGTACCGAGACAACCTGCTCCATGTGCAGGTAGGTGCCGAGATCGATCAGCGGGCCGTGCTGCGCAAGCTCGTCGACATGCGCTACGAGCGCAACGACATGAACCTCGTGCGGGGCAAGTTCCGGGTGCGAGGCGACACGATCGAGGTGCACCCGGCGTATGACGAGGCGGCGGTGCGGATCGAGCTGTTCGGCGACGAGGTCGAGCGCATCCAGGTGGTCGACACGATCACGGGCGAGCAGGTCAGCGTGCTCGACGAGCTGGTGCTCTACCCGGCCACCCACTACGTCGCGGGCGAGGAGCGCATGCGCAAGGCGGTCGAGCGGATCGAGGTCGAGCTCCAGCAGCGGTTGGCCGAGTTCGAGAAGGAGGGGAAGCTCCTCGAGGCGCAACGGCTCCGGATGCGCACCCAGTACGACCTCGAGATGATGCAGGAGGTCGGGTACTGCAACGGCATCGAGAACTACTCCGCGCCGATCGACGGACGCGGCCCGGGTGAGGCGCCGAGCACCCTGATCGACTTCTTCCCCGACGACTTCCTCATGGTGATCGACGAGAGCCACGTCGCGGTGCCGCAGCTGCACGGGCAGTACGAGGGCGACCGCTCTCGCAAGCTCCAGCTCATCGAGCACGGGTTCCGGCTGCCGTCGGCGGCCGACAACCGGCCCCTGCGGTTCGAGGAGATCATGGAGCGCCTCAACCAGGTGGTGTTCGTGTCGGCCACCCCGGGGCCCTTCGAACGCGAGATCAGCCAGCAGGTGGCCAGCCAGATCGTGCGGCCGACTGGGCTCGTCGATCCGGAGGTGATCGTGAAGCCCACGAAGGGCCAGATCGACGACCTGATCGAGCAGATCAACGGTCGGGTCACCGCTGGTGGGCGGGTGCTCGTCACCACGCTCACCAAGAAGATGGCCGAGGACCTCTCCAACTACCTGCTCGAGCAGGGCCTGCGGGTTCGCTACCTGCACTCGAACATCGACACCATCCAGCGCATCGAGATCCTCCGCGATCTCCGCCTGGGTGAGTACGACGTGCTCGTGGGCATCAACCTGCTTCGGGAGGGCCTCGACCTCCCGGAGGTGTCCCTCGTGGCCATCCTCGATGCCGACAAGGAGGGGTTCCTCCGGTCGGAGACCTCGCTCATCCAGACGATGGGCCGAGCGGCGCGCAACGTCGACGGTCAGGTCGTGATGTACGCCGACCGCGTCACCGATTCGATGCGCCGAGCCATCTCGGAGACCCAGCGCCGCCGCAAGCTCCAGCTCGAGTACAACGAAGAGCACGGCATCAACCCCGAGACGATCCGCAAGGCGGTCACCGACATCCTCGCGATGCTCCGCCCCGCAGAGACCGCACCAGTCCCCGGGCAGGATCAGCGCGATCGCAGCCGTGACAAGCTGCGCTCCGAGCTCGGGAACCTCGCGGGCGACGAGCTCCGGCGCCTGATCCTCACGCTCACCGAGGAGATGCACGACGCGTCCACGGAGCTGCGCTTCGAGTACGCCGCCCGCCTCAGGGACGAGATCAAGGACCTGCAGCGCGAGCTGCGCGACGTGGGGTGACCTGAGGGGAGCGTTGCTGCTGCCAGACTCCTGAGTCGTGCCCATCGGTCTGCCCCCTGTCTTGACTCGAGCGCTGCGCCGCCCGCTGGTCGCCGGGGCGGTGCTGCTCGGGATCTACGTGGTCCTGTCCTTCGCGATGGACCCACACGGCTACCTCGGCACGGACACCGGCGCGAAGGTCGCCACCCTCGATGTGATGAGCCGGAGCGACACCACGGATCCGGACGTTGGCTACTGGGCCGAGGACCTCGACCCGGAGGGCACGTTGCACCCGCTCTACCAGGCGACGGCCCGGGCCGACGGCGGCTGGGTGGCGGTCACCACCCTGCCCGTGCTCGAGCTGGCCCGACCGCTGTACGACCTCGGCGGGTACCGGGCTGCGCTCCTCCTGCCGATGCTGGGCGCGGTCGGGGCGGCGGCCGCGGCGAAGGCGGTAGCGCGCCGAATCGGCGCGGTCGACGATGGCTGGTCGGCGTACTGGCTGGTCGGCCTGGCCTCGCCGATGGCGATCTACGCGCTGGACTTCTGGGAGCACTCGATCGGCGTGGCCTGCATGGTGGGGGCAGTCGCCCTCCTCCTGGATGTTTCCAAGGGTCGACTGCTGCCGGCCGCGCCAGCCGCAGGGCTGCTGCTCGGCGCGTCGAGCGTCCTGCGCAACGAGACTTTCGTCTACGCCCTCGTCGGCGTCGGCGTGGCCACCACGGTGCTCTGGGTTCGGACCCGATCGCCGGGCCGCCCGATGCTCGCCGGAGTGCTCACGGTCGGCGGGTTCACGGTTCCCTGGTTCGCCAACGTCGCGCTGGAAGCGGCGGTCGGCGCGCCGGCCCGAGCAGCGAGGGCGACGGGTACCGCAGCCGGGTTCGGGAGCGACCTGTGGCTACGGACGAAGGAGGGCGCCCACACCAGCATCGGGTTGAACTCGGGACCGGTCGCCACGTCGGCCCTGTTGGGCCTCGTGGTGGTCCTGGTGGTGCTGGTGGCGATGCGGGGGGAGGGGCGTGGCGATCGCCGCTTCGCGATCGTGGGCTTGGCGGCGGCGGGGTGTGTCTACGCGTTCGACGCGGCGGGCGGTCTCGGCTTCGTCCCCGGGCTCTTGCTCGCCTTTCCTCTGGCCATAGCGGGCGTTTTCGCCCGTCCCGCAGACCCACGGGCGCGCCTCGCGCTCGCCATCGCCCTGCTCGCGCTGCCGATCGTCTACCTCGTGCAGTACACGGGCGGGGCCGCTCCCCAGTGGGGTGGGCGCTACACCCTCACCTCCTCGATCCTGCTCGGCGTCGTCGGCCTCGTCACGCTCGGTGCGCGTCGGCCGACGGTTGCCCGCGGGCTGGTTGCCCTGAGCGTCCTCGTCACGTGCCTCGGGCTCGCCTTCCTCAGCGTCCGTGCCCGCGGGGTCGACGAGTTCTTCGACGACGTGGTCGCCGAGGCGGAGCCGGTCGTCATCTCGCGCAACGCCTTCCTGATCCGCGAGGGCGGAGCGGCGGTGGTGGGACGACGCTGGCTGAGCGTCGCCGACGAACCGTCGTTCCGTGCCGCGATCGCGGTCGCCCGCGAGGTGGGGGAGCGGCGCTTTACCGTGCTCGAGTGGGGAGGGGAGGCGCCGCCGGCGACGTCCCTCCCGCCTGGCGTGCGGGAGGTGGCCCGCTCGCCGCTCACCTTCGTCGACGTGCCGGTCGGCCTCGTGACCTACGCGTTCGTCGACGAAGCCGAGTGACAGCCATGGCGAACATGCGTTCGTGGAGCCCTGTGAGCCGATAGCCTGGTGGCGTGTCTGATTCCCTCGTCGTCCGGGGCGCCCGGGAGCACAACCTCAAGAACGTCGCCATCGAGCTCCCGCGCGACCAGCTCATCGTGTTCACCGGTCTGTCTGGCTCCGGCAAGTCGTCCCTTGCGTTCGACACGATCTATGCCGAGGGCCAACGTCGCTACGTCGAGTCGCTCTCGTCCTACGCTCGGCAGTTCCTCGGCCAGATGGACAAGCCCGACGTCGACTTCATCGAAGGGCTGTCGCCGGCCATCTCGATCGACCAGAAGTCGGCGTCTCGCAACCCGCGCTCCACTGTCGGGACGATCACCGAGGTCTACGACTATCTCCGTCTCCTCTACGCGCGGATCGGTGTGCCGCACTGCCCCGAATGCGGTGCTCAGATCACCCGCCAGACGCCGCAGCAGATCGTCGACCGGATCCTGGAGCTCCCCGAGGGCACGCGCTTCCAGGTACTGGCGCCGGTGGTGCGCGGCCGGAAGGGCACCTACGAGACGCTGCTCGCCGACCTTGCCGCGCAGGGCTACGCCCGAGCCCGCATCGACGGCGAGGTCCATGAGCTCACCGACAAGGTCGACCTCGCCCGGTACGAGCAGCACACGATCGAGGTCGTCGTCGACCGCCTCGTGGTGAAGGCTGGCCTCGAACGTCGCCTCACCGACTCGCTCGAGACGGCGCTGAAGCTCGCTGACGGTGTGGCCGAGGTGCAGATGGTGCGGCGCGACGGCGAGGCCGTCGGCGGGGCCGAGGACGGCGAAGCGGACGACACGCTCACGTTCTCCCAGCATCTGGCCTGCCCCAACGGCCACGGTTCGTTCGAGGAGCTGGCGCCGAGGAACTTCTCGTTCAACTCACCCTACGGCGCGTGTGAGACCTGCGACGGGCTCGGCACCCGCTTCGAGGTCGACCCTGAGCTGATCGTGCCGAACGGCGACCTCTCGATCGAGGAGGGCGCGATCTCGCCGTGGGCAGGCGGGCACAGCCAGTACTTAAAGCGCCTGCTCGAGTCGTTGTCCGAGGAGCTCGGCGCCGACCCTGGGGCGCCGTGGTCGAAGCTGTCCAAGAAGCACCGCCAGGCGTTCCTCTACGGCACCGGCGTGGGCAAGGTGCAGGTGCGCTACAAGAACCGTTACGGCCGGACCCGTGCCTACACGGCCAACTTCGAGGGCATCGTCCCCTACCTGCAGCGCCGACACACCGAGAGCGAGAGCGACACGCAGCGGGAGCAGATCGAGTGCTACATGCGGGAGGTCCCCTGCGCAGTGTGCGGTGGCGCCCGCCTCGGGCCGCTGCCCCTCGCCGTCACGATCGACGGTCACACGATCTCGGAGATCTGCGACATGCCGATCGGCGACGCAGCGAAGACGCTCCTCGGGCTCACCCTCTCCGAGCGCGAGCGGATGATCGCCGAGCGCGTGGTGAAGGAGGTCAACGCTCGCATGGGCTTCCTCCTCGACGTCGGCCTCGACTACCTCTCGCTCTCGCGCTCGGCCGCCACCCTCGCCGGTGGCGAGGCGCAGCGCATCCGGCTCGCCTCCCAGATCGGGTCGGGGCTCGTCGGGGTGCTCTACGTGCTCGACGAGCCCTCGATCGGCCTCCACCAGCGCGACAACCACCGGCTGATCGAGACGCTCGTGCGCCTGCGCGACCTCGGCAACACCGTCATCGTGGTCGAGCACGACGAGGACACCATCTCCGTGGCCGACCACGTGGTCGACATCGGTCCGGGCGCCGGAGAGCACGGCGGGGAGGTCGTGCACTCGGGCACCGTCAAGGCCCTCTTGAAGAACAAGGCGTCGATCACCGGCCAGTACCTCTCGGGCAAGCGCAGCATCCCCGTGCCCGAGAAGCGCCGCCCGCCGGGGGACGCTCGTCTCGTGGTGCGCGGGGCCCGCGAGCACAACCTCAAGGACCTCACGGTCGAGTTCCCCCTCGGTCTGTTCGTGGCGGTCACCGGCGTGTCCGGATCGGGCAAGTCCACCCTCGTCAACGACATCCTGTATCGCTCGCTCATGCAGCGGATCTACAAGTCGAAGACGCCTCCGGGCCTCCACAAGACCGTCGACGGCCTCAATCACCTCGACAAGGTGATCAACATCGACCAGAGCCCCATCGGGCGGACGCCGCGCTCCAACCCGGCCACCTACACCGGGGTGTGGGATCACGTGCGCAAGCTGTTCGCGGCCACGCAGGAGGCGAAGGTGCGCGGCTACCTCCCCGGGCGCTTCAGCTTCAACGTGAGCGGCGGGCGCTGCGAGGCGTGCTCGGGCGACGGCACGATCAAGATCGAGATGCACTTCCTGCCCGACGTCTACGTGCCGTGCGAGGTGTGCAAGGGCAAGCGCTACAACCGCGACACCCTCGACATCACCTTCAAGGACCGCAACGTCGCCGACGTGCTCGACCTGTCGTGCGAGGAAGCCCTGGAGTTCTTCGCCAACCAGCCGCCGATCGCCCGGCACATGCAGACGCTCGTCGACGTGGGGCTCGGCTACGTGCGGCTCGGACAGCCCGCCACCACGCTCTCGGGTGGGGAGGCGCAGCGCGTGAAGCTGTCGAGCGAGCTGGCCAAGCGATCGACGGGCCACACCATCTACATCCTCGACGAGCCCACCACGGGCCTGCACTTCGAGGACATCCGCAAGCTGCTCACGGTGCTCAGCCGTCTCGTCGACCAGGGCAACACCGTGCTCGTGATCGAGCACAACCTCGACGTGATCAAGACGGCCGACTGGGTCATCGACCTCGGTCCAGAGGGTGGCAACGGTGGCGGCACGCTCGTCTGCGAGGGTTCACCCGAGGATGTCGCGGCGTGTCCAGACAGCTGGACGGGCCAGTTCCTGAAGCCGCTCCTGGGCGCGCCGGCGTGAGCGAAACGGACCGACCGGCCATCGTCGGTGGCTCGCCGAGGGAATGACGGTCGACGCATCGGTGCGGTCCGCGTCGGTTGGCGGTTGTGGAAGAGTTGCCGGATGACCCGCATCGCGCCTACTGCGATCGTCGAGGACGGCGCCACCATCGGCACGGGAACCGTGGTGTGGGCGCTCTCGCAGATCCGCGACGGCGCGGTGGTCGGGGACGACTGTCGACTCGGGCGCAACGTCTTCGTCGACGCGGGCGTGGTCATCGGTGCCCGATGCAAGATCCAGAACAACGCCCTGGTCTACGCCCCGGCGCGTCTGGCCGACGGGGTGTTCATCGGCCCAGGTGCCGTCCTCACCAACGATCGCCTGCCTCGCTCCATCGACGCCGGCGGCGAGGTCAAGGACGAGTCCGACTGGGTCGCGGCGGGCGTGACCATCGACGTGGGCGCGTCGATCGGCGCCAATGCGACGGTGGTGGCCGGTGTGTCGATCGGTGCGTGGGCGATGGTCGGCGCCGGGGCAGTCGTCACCCGATCCGTTCCGGCTCACGCGCTCGTGGTTGGCAATCCGGCACGACGCATCGGTTGGGTGAGCCGAACTGGGGCTCGCCTCGACGTTGACGGCGACGGCGTGCTCTCGTGCCCGGACACTGGTGACCGCTTCCGCGTGGACGGCGACCGGCTCACCGCGATCCCATGATCGCGGCGTTGACGTGATGGTCAAGGGAAGCGATTCGTGAGCCGCGCAGCGCGGCCGCTGCTCTACGCGGGCGTTCTCGTCGTGGTGTTCGCGCTCGCCAAGGTGCACGCGACCTACATCGGTCACTACAGCTTCACCGGGTCGAGTCGCTTCACCTGGACCGTGGCCTATGTCGTGATCCTGTGCGTCGCGGCCTACGGGTTCGGGCTCCCAGACGTGCCGCGCACGCGGGCGGGGGCCGTCACCGCATCGATCATCGCCTCCATGAGCGGCGCGGCGGGAGTGTCCCTGCTCCAGCTGTTCGTGGGCGACGCGCTGCTGCCACGGTTCGTCGTGTTCGGCGCGGCTGGGACGCTGCCCGCCTGGTTCGTGGTGAGTGCTCGCGTTGCCCATGGCGGTCGTCTTCGGGCGGAGGCGCGCGATCGCGTGGTCCTCGTGGCCCGGGACGACGAGGCCACCGCGCTCGTCATGGAGCTCGGTCGTCGACCGGAGAAGCCCGCCACGCTGACCGTGCACCTGACCCTGGCTGCCGCGCGCCCTCACGCCACGAGTCGGCCGCTCGTCGAGGCGGCCGAGGGGGCGACGTTGGTCGTCCTCGACCAGGAGGCGCAGGCCGACGACGAGATCGTGGCCCAGGCCGCCGAGCTGCATCAGCGGGGGATGCGCGTGCGCACGGTCACCGACTTCTACGAGGAATGGCTCGGAAAGATCCCCGTCGCGGAGCTCGAGCGTGCGTCGATGCTCTTCGACATCAGCGAGATCCACCGAGTTCGCTACGCCCGAGCCAAGCGCGTCGTCGATGTCGTGATGGGTTGCTTGGGCCTCGTCCCACTCCTGGTCGTGGTGCCGCTGGTTGCAGGTCTCAACCTCCTCGGGAACCGTGGTCCGCTCCTCTATCGCCAGGAGCGAGTAGGGAAGGGCGACCGACCGTTCACCATCGTCAAGCTGCGCACGATGCGCCCGGACCCGAGCGGCGCGCTCGTGAACGAGTGGACCACCGAGGACGATCCTCGGATCACGGGGGTCGGCAAGATCCTGCGTCGATCGCACCTCGACGAGCTTCCGCAGGTGCTCAACATCCTCAGGGGCGACCTGTCGGTGGTCGGACCGCGCCCCGAGCAGCCGCGCTACGTCGCGGAGCTGGCGGCGAAGCTGCCCTTCTACGGGCTACGGCACTCCGTTCGCCCCGGGCTGACCGGTTGGGCCCAGGTCAAGTACGGCTACGCGGGCAACGAGACCGATGCGCTGGAGAAGCTTCAGTACGAGTTCTGGTACCTCCGGAACCAAGGGCTGGGCACGGATCTTCGCATCATCGGGCGCACGATCCGTTCGGTGCTGGGGAGCGAGGGCGGAGGCCGATGACGCACGTCGGAGGAGATCAGCAGTGAATGGCGGCCGATTCCGCCCTGGGATCGCGCGCCTGCTGCAGACCAGCCTCGGTGCGCGCCTCGTGCTCGAGCCCGTCGTGGTGTCGAGCTACCGGCAGTATCTGCGAACTGGCCGCACCCCCGCCCTTGGCTACTCAGCCATGCGCAAGCTGTTCGGTACGCCGCGGGGTGAACGCCTGGATGACCTGGCGAGGCGGTCCTTGGGCGAGCACGCGCCTCTGCACCTAGCGGATCGGTCGGGGATCATTCGCGACGACGCCTCAGTCGTGATCGACGACCTCCGCCGTGACGGCATCGCGCTCCTGGCGAGCCGGCTGCCCCAAGAGGATTGCGCGGCGCTCATCGGAGGCGCTCAGGAGGCGATGTGCACGGTGACCGAACGTGCGCCCGGAGCGCCGCATGAGGCCCGCTTCGATCCCGTCGCGCCAGTGGGCGTCCGACACGACGTCCCTGAGGACGCCGTGCTGGCGCTGCCAGCCGCGCAACGCCTCGTGGCTGATCGCTCCGTGCTCGCGATCGCCCAGGAGTACCTCGGCGGCGCGCCAGTCCAGGATCTCCTCGCGATGTGGTGGACGGCAGCGTCCCCCTCGAGCTCCTCAGCGGCCGCGCAGGAGTTCCACTTCGACCTCGACCGCCTCCGGTTCCTGAAGCTGTTCGTGTACCTGACCGACGTCGGCCCGGAGAGCGGTCCTCACGTCTACGTCCGCGGATCTCATCGTTCCCTCCCGCCTGCGCTGCGCGCGGACCGTCGCTTCAGCGACGACGAGGTGCTGGAGCACTTCACGCCTGACGACGTCCTGTCGATCACGGGGGAGCAGGGCTCGATGTTCCTCGCCGACACGCGTGGCCTGCACAAGGGAGTCCACGTCAACGTCGGCCACCGGCTCGTGCTCCAGCTCGAGTACGCGTCATCGCTGTTCGGTGCCTCAGTGCCCCGGGCGGAGGTCCACGAGCCTGTCGCGGAGCTCGAGGCCGCGGTGGCCGACTTCCCGGCGACGTATCGTCGCTTCGAGCTCACGTAGGAGACGGATGCCTAATCCCAGCATGGTTCGACGGCACAAGGGTCTGGCCCGTCACACTGCGCACCAGCTCCTGCACATCGACCTGATCCGGTTCGTGGTGGCGAAGGTGCGCTTCGAGTGGTTCACGAAGGTCCGGAGATCCTTGCGAACGCTCGACGCGCAGCCGGGGGTTGCCGCCAACACCGTCCCGCACAACGTGAAGGGGATGCGCGATGTCGCGGTGGTGCGCTCGCTCACCTTGGTACGACCCCTCTCCGTGATCGAGGACCTGGGGCCGGACGCTGACGTGCTCGTGATCGGACCTCGTGCAGAGGGCGAGTTGCTCGCGCTCCTGGCCCATGGCTTCGATCGTCGCCACGTGCGAGCCGTCGATCTCATCAGCTACTCGCCCTGGGTCGAGCTCGGCGACATGCACGCGCTCCCATACACGGATGATTCCTTCGATGCCGTCGTGGCCGGGTGGGTGCTGGCCTACAGCGATGACAAGAAGCGAGCCGCCGAGGAGATCCTTCGGGTCGCGCGCCCTGGCGGTGTCGTGGCGATCGGTGTGGAGTGGAACGCTCGCTCCGACGAGGACATCATCCAGGAGATCGGGTATCGACCGGGTTCGAAGGAGCGGATCGAATCGGCTGACGAGATCCTCGCTCTGTTCGGGTCCGGGGTCGGGGAGGTGCTCGTGCGACAGGACGCACCACCGGGGGCGGTCGGCACACGGTCCCTCGTTGTGCTGTTCAGCACGCCCACAGCTCAGGGCTGACGCCGCAGCGCGGCACGCAGCTCCCGATGCTCGTCGGGCCGAACCACCCAGCGCAGCGTGGCCGCAGTCGCCAGCACGACCCCTACCGTGCCACCGGCCAGGAGCGTGATGAGATCCGCCCACCCCAACCACACCACGACACCTGCGCCGAGGGCGGCCACCGCACTCGGTGGCACAGCAGCGACGATCGTGGCCCGGAGCGCCAGCGCCACGCTGCCGCCGAGGGAGTGCCCGATCGCTCGGCTGAGCAGCGGAACCAGTGTGATGGTGCTCACGATGGTGCCGAGGAACACCCCCACCAGCCCGACGATCTGCACCAGCACCACGCTGGCCACCAGGTTCACGAGCACGGACATGCCTGACGCCCGGAGCACCCGTCCGGCCTGGCCCGAGCCTTGCAGCAGGTTGGACCCCGCCTGGAGTGGTGACACGAGGAGCACGTAGACCGCGGCCACCTGCGTGAGGCCGATGGCCTCTGTGTAGTCGCGCCCGACCCAAACCCGCACGAACGGGCCAGCCAAGGCGATGGTGAGGACGACGGCGGGGAACGTGAGCAGCACGGAGTAGCGCGTCGCTCGATCGAACAGAGCACGCAGCCGCAGGTGGTCAGCCGCGCTCTCGAGCCATGGGGTGGCCGACAGCACGGGGTAGGTGCTGGCCGACAGCAGCGCATTGCCCCCGGCCTGGATCTGGTTGGCGATCTCGACGAGGGCCACCGCGCTCGGACCGAAGGCGATGCCCGCAATCGTTCGATCCATCGTGCGGTGGAGCACGCCGGTGCCCGTGAGCGCGCTTACCGTTCCGGCGTAGCGCAACACCGAGCGCATCTCTGCTCCATCGGGGCGTCCAATGGTCAGGTGACCACGGTGGCGGAGACGGACGAGCGCGCCGACGGTGACGGCCAGGGCGGCAGCCGACGTCACCACGGCGACATCTTGGAGGTCACCTCCCACAGCTGCCGCAACGGCCGCGGCCACCGCCATGGCAGTCTTGCGAGAGGTGTCGACGAACCGGGCGAGCGCCACCTCCTGGATGCCCTCGACGACGGATGTGATGCCCAGGCTCACGTGCTCGGCGAGGAGCTGGAGGCCAAATGCGATGCCGAGCACGCGCAGGGACGTTCCACGAACGCCGTCGAGGTCCAGTGCCCGGTGGAGGATCGTCGGGGTGAGGCATCCGAGGGCGAGTCCGAACCCCACCCCCGCGACCGCGAAGGCGGCCAGGGCCGTGCCAGTCGACCGCCGCCGGGGCTCCGGGTTCGGGTCGGTGACGCTGGACGCCACTCGTCGGGTCACCGACACCGACAGCCCAGTGGCTGGGATCGACAGCCAGCCGTTGGTTGCACTGAACGTCTGAAGGAACACCCAGATACCGAACGCGTGGGCTCCTAGCCCGTGCAGGATGATCGGGAGCGAGCCGATCGCGAGCACGATGGTCCACACGTTGGCTGCCATCGAGGCGACGGTGTTCTTAGCGAGACGCTGTCGAAAGGAGATCGGCTTGCTCACTCAGACTCCACGGGCCCGGGGACGTCGGGCGATAGCGTCGCCGCAGAGATCATTGCCCAGAGCGATCGGTGGAGTGGACCACATGCAGCAGTCGGTGCCGAACGTAGGCCCCAGCAGGGCCACGCCGACGGTGTCGGTGGTGGTCCCGACCCTCAACGAGCGTGGTTACATCCGCGACTGCCTCGACTCGCTCGTGGGCCAGGGCTATCCCGGTCTCATCGAGGTGCTCGTGTGCGATGGCGGCTCGACCGACGGCACCCGGGACCTCGTGGCGGCGTACGGCGGCATCGTTCGCCTCGTGGACAACCTGGGCGTGACCGCGGCCGCGGCCCTCAACCTCGGCTTGCGCGAGAGTCGGGGCGAGGTGCTCGTTCGCGGAGACGCCCATGCCCTCTACGCGGCGGACTATGTCGAGCGTTGCGTCGAGATCCTCGCCGAGACCGACGCCGCCAACGTGGGCGGGCCAATGCGTGCGGTGGGAACGACATCCTTCGGTCGGGCCGTAGCGGCGGTGACCTCCTCACCCTTCGGCATTGGTCCCGGCCGGTTCCACTACGCCACCGAGCGCTCCGAGGTCGACACGGTGTACCTCGGATGCTGGAGGCGCACGACCCTTGAGCGCCTCGGGGGATGGGACGAGGACGACCTACAGTGGGGAGCGGAGGACCACGAGCTCAACATGCGGCTTCGGGCAGAAGGCGGTCGGATCGTCCTCGATCCGGCGATCCGCTCGTGGTACTTCCCGCGGGACAACCCCCGGAGCCTGGCTCGGCAGTACTTCAACTACGGAATGGGGAAGGCCTCGACCCTCGCGAAGCACACGACGCTCCCATCGTGGAGACCCTTGGCGCCGGCCGTCTTGGTGCTCCTCTCCGCAGTGGGCCTGATCTTCGGACGGGGTGGATGGCGGCTCGGACTACCCGCAGTGCACGCCGCCGTGTGCGGTGCCGTCGCGCTACGTCTCGGAACGGCGCCCGGCATCGCACCGCAACGAGCCTTCGCTGCGGTTGAGCTCTGTCATTGGAGCTACGGAGCTGGCTTCTGGACCGGGTCAGGACGAGTCATCCTCGGACGGGGCTTTGTGAAGCGTCCCGGCGGTCACCGTTGAGCATCGCAGCTCGAGGTCGGGCCGCTGAGGTGACCACCAAGGCGGTGCACGTGGCGCTGCGATCGGTCGGCCAGGCACCGGAGATGCGCGTTGCCCGCAATCTGAGTCGACAGGCACAAGGTCTGCCTCCGCCCAGCGGTCCCCGAGTGCTCTTCTTGACCCCGCGCGACTGGGCGGCGCACGTTCAGTGGGAGGCAGTGCTGGGCCAGGCGCTCCGCCTCCGAGGGGCGGACGTGCGCTTCGCGACGTGCGGCGGCGGCCTCGAGGTGTGCGACCGGGCCAACACCTGGGAGGCGCCCCCAATGCCGTGTCGGAGCTGCTCCGCCTACGTGCGGCGCGCCCTGGGCTCGCACGGGTTCGATCCGGTCCGCCTCAGCGACCACTGGTCCGAGGACGACGACTGGCCCGAGCTCGACAACGTGCCGTTCAACGAGCTGCAGTCGGTCGAGCGCGACGGGCTCCCGTTGGGAGCGCTGGCCGACATCCCGACCAAGTGGTTCCTCATGGCGGCCGGGATCGGCGACGACCCGCTCGGGCCGCAGATGATGCGCAAGTTCCTGCGCTCGGCCAGTCGGATCGCCGAGGCCACTCGGGCCATGCTCGACGACGTCCAACCTGACACCGTCGTGCTGCTGAACGGGCTGTTCATCTTCGAAGCTGTCTGCTGGGCGGTGTGCCGCGAGCGGGGCATCGATGTCGTGACCTACGAGCGTGGCCTCATCAAGGAGACGCTGCTCTTTCGAAGGGGGGTGGCGGCGTGCCTGCTCGACCTCGGGTCCATCTGGGATCACTGGCGCGACGTGCCGCTCACTACTGCGGAGGACTCCGAGCTCGATCGCTACCTGCAGGAGCGTTCGGTCGGTGGCCGCACCATCGATCGCTTCTGGACAGCCCCCGTGTTCGAAGCGCCCCCTCGGGTGACGACCGGCCGGCGAGCGGTGCTCTTCAGCAACCTCACGTGGGACTCGGCCGTGATCGGCCAGGAGCTTGCGTTCCCCTCGATCCAAGCGTGGGTCGAGGCCTCGATCCGCTGGTTCGCGCAACATCCCGAGCACGAGCTGCTCGTGCGCGTGCACCCAGCGGAGACCAAGCTGCCCGGGAAGCAGACCCGCGAGCCGCTGGGTCCGCACCTGGCTGCGACCTTCCCCGAGCTGCCAGAGAACGTACGGGTGATCGGGTCGGAAGACCAGATGTCGTCGTACGCGCTGATGGACGAGTGCGACGTCGGTCTCGTGTTCACGTCGACCACAGGGGTAGAGCTCGCGCTACGAGGAAAGCCCGTCGTGGTGGCGGGCCGTTCGCACTATCGCGGTCGCGGCTTCACGATCGATGTCTCGACCTCGGAGGAGTTCGAAGACGCCCTGGACCGAGCCCTTGGCGACCCCGTGGGTGCGGCGCCAGCGTCGGATCTCGCTCGTCGGTACGCGTACCTCTTCTTCTTTCGAGCTCCGGTGCAGTCGCCGGCCGTGGAGGAGCACGTCCTCGGGTTGGCGCGGATCACGGTTGACGACCTCGAGGAGCTCGCGCCCGGCCGGATCGCCGACCTCGATCGCGTGTGCGAAGGGATCCTCGGCGTGACCGACTTCGAGCCAGGGCGAGCCCCGTGACCACACCCGTGACCTTGCTCGTGCGAGCCGACGGCGGCCCCGGCGTTGGCTATGGCCACCTCGGTCGAACGTTGGCTCTTGGTGAGGCTTGGGTGCGCGCAGGTGGCGAAGTCGACCTGTGCTCGGACAACGTCCCCGCGGAGTGGGAACGTCGCTGGCGTGAGTCGGGGGCTCGGCTCCACGGCGCTGCGTCAGCGCCGAGGCTCCCCGCAGATGCGCTTGCCATCGATGGCTATGGCATCAGTCCAACCGACCTTCTCCGGGGTCATCCGTCCCTGCCCCTGCTGCAGATCGATGACCACGGACTGAGCCCCGGTCATGGCGCCGCCTCGATCATCGTCGACCAGAACGCGGGAGCGCAGCGCTCCACGTACACCGACGTGGAATCGAGCGTGCGCCTCCTGTTGGGAGCGCGCTACCTGCTGCTGCGGGCAGGCACGCTTGCGGCGGCCGGGGCCGAGCGAGCTGTTCGCGCGGGTCACGTCGTGGTGTTCCTCGGTGGCGACCCCGGACGGGAGGTCGCAGACATGGTCGGCATGGCGGCGGATGTCCTGCGGACTCATGGCCACACGGTCGAGATCACGAACGGGCATCGCGATGTTCCAGTCGCGTTCGGTTCGGCCGAGCTGGCGATCGTCACGGCCGGCAGCACCACATGGGACCTCGCCCTCATCGGAGTTCCGATGATCGTGATTCCGGTCACAGATAATCAGGCGCCGGTTGCCGACGCTCTTGCGAACGGCGGGGTCGCATCGCGCGTTGACCCTTCCGAGGGGCCCGAGGCGCTCGCCGCCGTGGCAACCCGACTGCTGCGCGACCCTGAGTCTCTGCAATCGATGGCCGAGCTCGGTCGTGCGCTGGTCGACGGCATGGGGTCCGCCCGGGTCGCGACTGCCTTGCGGAGCGAGCTGGTCACCTTGAGACCCGTCGAGCGCGCCGATGCGGCTTTGCTGTGGGAGTGGGCCAATGACCCAGCCACTCGCGCCTCATCGTTCGATCCAAGGCCGATTGGCTGGACTGAGCACTGCGAGTGGTTGGATCGCAAGCTTCGCGACGATCGAACCTGCATGGTGCTCGGCGCTGGACCGGACGGCGGAGCGGTCGGTCAGCTCCGCGTCGAGGTCGACGGCACGAAAGGACTCGTCGGCGTGACTGTGGCGCCCGAGCGCCGGGGCGCTGGATGGGCGGCCCCGCTCATCGCAGCGGGCGCGCGGCGGGCAATGACCGTGCTCGGTGGCCTGGATCTCCAGTATCTGGAGGCTCGAGTCAGACGGGAGAACAGCCGCTCGTCGAGCGCGTTCCTGGCGGCTGACTTCGATCGGTCGAGTGATGGGTGCACCGCCGACGTGACCTGGCACGCCTACGTTTGGAGGGGGGATCAGTGACAACGCTCGAGACATGGCCACGCTTCGTCGTATGCGGATCGCGTCCCTGGAACCGCAGTACCTTCGAGCGGGCGCTTGCCGTCCTTCCGGGTGCGTGGGAGCTCGTCGAGGATCCGGAGGCGCTGGCCGCAGCGCTGGAGCAGTCGCCCCCCGCGCTTCATCTTCTTCCTCCACTGGTCGTGGATCCTCTCGCATGAGGTTGCAGAGGCTCACGAGTGCGTGGTGTTCCACATGACGGCGGTGCCGTTCGGTCGCGGCGCCAGCCCTCTTCAGAACCTCATCAGCCGGGGTTTCGAACGTACCCCGCTCTCGGCGATTCGAATGATCGACGCGGTCGACGCCGGCCCGGTGTGTCTCACACGAGACCTCGCGTTGAGCGGGACAGCAGAAGAGGTGTACTTGCGTGCCGACAGCATTGCTTCGCAGATGGTCGCCGACATCGTGAAAACTCCACCCGTACCCAAGCCGCAGATAGGGGAGCCGGTGGTGTTCACTCGCCGACGAGGGTCCGAAAGCACTGTTCCAGCCGACCTTCCCAGCCTGTCGGCCATGCACGACTTCATCCGGATGCTGGACGCGGACACGTACCCTCGAGCCTCCGTCAACTACGGGCGGTTCTGCATCGAGTTCACGCGGTCGAGTAGATACGACGGTCGAGGGGTGGCGGACGCCACGATCACGGAGCTGGAGTCCGGTTCATGAACGTCGTCGGTGTCGCAGGAGCGGAGGCGTTCCGACTGGTCTGGGAGAGACGGTGAGCGAGTCGCCCGTGACGATCGGTGGTCGTCTCGTCGGACCGGGACAACCGACCTATGTGATCGCCGAGCTCTCAGCGAACCACGGCGGAAGCATCGACCGAGCGCTCGAGCTCGTTCACCAGGCTGCCCTGGCCGGCGCGCACGCCGTGAAGCTGCAGACCTACACCCCCGACACGATGACGCTCCCGATCGACCAGCCGCCCTTCGTGGTGGGGCCCGGAAGTCCGTGGGAGGGGAGGCGACTGTATGACCTGTACGCAGAGGCGCAGACTCCCTGGGATTGGCATCCCCGGCTCTTCGCCGAGGCGCGATCGGTGGGGCTGGACTGCTTCTCGACGCCGTTTGACGTGACGGCCCTCGAGTTCCTGGAGCAGTTGGAGCCACCTGCCTACAAGATCGCGAGCTTCGAGCTCGTCGACCTCGACCTTGTGAGGGCCGTGGCGGCGAAGGGCCGTCCTGTGATCCTCTCGACCGGAATGGCCACCATCGCCGAGATCGACGCTGCCGTCGGCGCCGTTCGCGATCAGTCGTCCGAGGTCGTGCTCCTCCGTTGCAACAGTGGCTACCCAGCGGTTCCGGCTGAGATGGATCTTCGGACGATCACCGATATGCGGCTTCGGTGGGATGTGCCTGTTGGGTTGTCCGACCACACGCTTTCGCACTCGGCCTCGACGACCGCAGTGGCCTTGGGAGCTTGCGTGATCGAGAAGCACTTGACCATGGCCCGATCTGAGGGAGGGCCGGACAGCTCGTTCTCGTTGGAGCCTCCCGAGTTCCGCGACCTCGTCGACCGGATCCGGGTCGTGGAGGAAGTGATCGGTGAGGTGCGTTACGGGCCGTCGGCGTCGGAGCGTCCGAGCTTGACCTTTCGTCGGTCTCTGTGGTTCGTGCGCGATGTCATGGCTGGCACGGTTGTCTCCAAGGAGGACATCGCGTCCTTGCGACCTTCGATGGGCCTGGCTCCCACCGAGATCCAACGGGTCCTGGGACGGACCCTGCGGGTCGACGTCGCGGCAGGCTCACCCGTTGTCGACGAGGTGCTCTCGCCGGGCTGATCAGGTGCGCTCGAACAGCTGATAGGTCACGCGGTCGAAGCCATGCTCCTCCATGGTGAGAAAGCCCTCTTCGCGCAGCTCAAGCTCGGGGAAGAGCTCGAGGTACAGGCCGCCGTAGTCGCGCTTGATGAGGACGCCGTCCTGGTCCCGGTAGTGGACATCGGTGCGCTCGTCGGCGTGGTACTCGCCACAGAGGACGAAACGGCGCGAGCAACGCACGATCTCGCTCATCACGATGGGGAGCGTTGAATCGGGCTGGTGGATGAGCAGGCCTACCGTGAACACGAGGTCGAAGAAGCCATCCCTGAACGGCAATGATCGAGCCTGACCCCAGCAGGGGTTGATCCCGGGCGCCACCTTGGGCATCGCGTCGAGTGAGCTGCGGTTGATGTCGAGGCCCCAGAGGTGATGTGGCTCGATCAGATTCGACAGGTGGCGAAGGTTCTCGCCGTGGGCGGCGCCAACCTCGAGCACTCGCTCTGCCGGATAGCGACCGACCAGGTCGGCCCAGAAGGCGGCTCGAGCATCGAACGCCCGCCCGTTGCGCTTGACCCACCCATCCCCGAAGTCACCGGCCCACAGCTCTTCCAGAGCATCCGCTTCGCTGCTGCGTCGCTCGGTCACGTGTTCGCTCCTGTCGTCGTGGTCAATTGCGTCACCTGGAGATCCGCTCGAAGACACGTCCGGACCGCCTCCTCCACGACCTCGGGCTCGGCACTGTCGATCTCGAGACTGGCGATCCCGCCTTCGTCGACGGTCGCGGACGCTGACCCGATGGTCGCACCCTGGCGCGTGATGAACCACAAGCGAGCGTATGGCGCACCGCGCGCATGCGGGTTCCCTGCGATCGGGATCGCGCGTGGACGGGTCGGATCCGCGGTGCGACCGATGTGCTGGAGCAGGTCGCGCCATCCGATGCGGGACGGATCCTCGATGGTCGCAATCGCCGACTCGATGGTGTGGAAATCGTCGGGGGTGTCCACTGTCCAGCGCTCGTCACCCGCAAGGGCGTGGTCGAGGTGCTGGGCGAGCTGGAAGCGCCGTGGGTGACGCTGCAGGTGCGGCGTCACGTGCTCGCGCTCGTCGGGAGAGGTCGCAGCCTTGTCAGCCCGGCGTAGGGCCTCGGCCGCCATGACTTCGACGTCGAGGCCATCCGGGTAGGTCCGGGCGAGGGTGTTGGAGGTGTAGTCGGCGCCGGAGGTTGCATGGGTGTCGAGCATGGTTCGGACGAGCTGGGGATCCATGAGGGGGCAATCGGCCGTGAGTCGCACGACGACCTCGGCCGGGGAGCGGTCCAGGGCGCGCACGAAGCGACCGAGCACATCGTGCTCGCTGCCCCTGACGGTGGCCACGCTCTTGGCTCGGGCCAAGTCGACGATGTCCTGATCCTGAGCTCGGTCGGTGGTCGCCACGACGATGTCCGTGTCAAGATCCTCGGCGAGGGGTGCGAGGCGGTCGAGCATGAAGCCGAGCATCGGTTGGCCAGCGATGTCCATGAGCACCTTGCGGGGGAACCGCGTGGACCCCGTCCGCGCCTGGATCACGATCAAGACCCTCATCGAGCGGCGTCTCGGATGGCGGCGGCCAGCGCCACTGACGCTGCCCCACTGACGGCATCGACGGGAAGGGCTGGACCGCCCTGCACCCACCGCAAGAAGGCCTGGTCCTGGAGCTCGTACGAACGTGCGATGGGCACGTCGGCGGGGTGGACGTCGACGTGTGATGCGTCCTCCACCTCGAGCACCTGGCGGGACCAGTCGAGTCGGAGCGTGGCGTTCGTGCCGGTGGCCTCCAAGCCTCTGCGATACCGGCGGGCCAGGTAGTCGAGGGAGACCGACGCGGCCATGCGGCCGTCCCGCGACCGGAGCACGGCGACCGCGGTGTCCTCGACGTCGATGTCCAGGGGGCCGAGCCGGGCGACGAGCGAGCTCATCGGGGCGAACCCAGCGTCGGGGAACGCCCACAAGAGGAGGTCGAGCTCGTGGATGGCATCGAGCAGCACGCCCCCGCCCATGGCACGTTGCGCGGAGTAGGAGCTGCGGTAGTCGGTCGTTGGGCGCCAGTCAGGGAGCCACGATCCGAACCAGAGGCGGATGAAGGACACATCGCCAAGGGTCCCATCGTGGAGCAGGTCCATCGCCCGTTGCAGCGGCTCGTGAAATCGCAGGTTGTAGGCCACGCAAAGCCGGTCGGCGCCAAGGAGCGCCAGCTCCGCCGCCTCGCGCGGATCCGCGGCCAGGGGCTTCTCGGCGAGGACTTTGGCCTCACCGACCAGCGCTGCGGCGCAGTGCTCCCCATGAACGGACGTCGGCGTTGCGACGACGATGCCGGCGTAGCCCTCGAGTGCGTTGAGGTCGAGCGCACGGGCTCGGCCCCCGTCGATTTCGGACGCCCGCCCAGGGTCGAGGTCCATGATGTCGACCTGAGCGCCGCAGTCGATGAGGTTGCGCGCATGCCGGGTTCCGATGGAGCCCGCCCCGAGGACGAGGATGCGGGTGGTTCCCTCGTTCATGGCGCCCTGAAGACCGGAGAGACGGGAGGGCCGACCAGCAGCGGGCGCAGGTCTTCGGTGGACGCGATCGTCTGGCACGCGGCGTCGAAGGCCGCGAGCGTGCGCTGGATGTCGTCATCGCTGTGGCGCGCGCAGATGAACATCGACCCGTTGAACAAGATGCCGTGTTGGGCGAAGGTCTGCTGCACGAAGCTCTTCGTGACGAGATCGGGGTCGTCGAGCGTGCTCACGACGGCTCGTTGCGGCTCACCGTCAACGACCAATCGGTCTGTGATGGCATGGCGGCGCACGGCGTCGCCGAGGCCCGCTCGAAGTACGGTGCCACGAGCCTCGATGGCGGCGAGGATGGTGCCATCGGCAACGGTGTCGAGCACCGCGCGAGCGGCTGCGAGCGCGAGGGCCTCCCCACCGTGCGTGCCGGAGAAGAAGATCTCCTCGAAGACCCGCATGACCGCCCAGCGTCCGCCGATGGCGCTGACCGGCATGCCGTTCCCGAGCGCCTTCCCGTAGCACGACACGTCGGGTTCGACGTCGTAGCGCTCACGAGCGCCCCCGGGGGCGAGCCGAAACCCGGTGATGACCTCATCGAAGACCGACAGGGCACCATGGTGCCGGACGACATCGATCGCCCCCGCCAGATAGCCCGGGTCCGGTACCTCGGCGCCGGACGGCTCCAACACCACGGCCGCGACCTCGCCTCGGCGGGCTATGAGCGATTGCTCCAAGGCCGCGAGGTCGTTGAAGGGGAAGGTGGATGTCAGCGCGGCGACGGCGCCGGGTACTCCCAGATCGCGCGTGGTCGAGCCGATGTACCAGTCCTGCCATCCGTGGTAGCCGGCGACGAGCACATGATCACGACCGGTGAGCGCCCGTGCCGCGCGCACCGCCCCCGCCACCGCATCGGAGCCTGACTTCCCGAATCTCACGGCCTCGACGCCTGGGCAGAGCTCGACGATCCGCTCCGCCACCTCCACCTCGAGCGGGTGCATGAGCGTGAAGGAGATGCCCTTGTCGAGCTGTGCTCGAATGGCGTCATCGACCACCGGCTCGCGGTAGCCGAGGAGGATCGGGCCCAAAGCCATCGGGTAGTCGATCCACTCGTTCCCGTCGACATCCCAGACGTGGGCGCCGTCGCCTCGTTCGAGGTAGATCGGCAGGGCGCCCTGGACGAACTGGGTCGGGCTCTTGGAGAGGGTCTGGGTGCCGAGCGGGATCACGGCCGCGCCCCGCTTCCACCACTCGCGCGAGGCCGTGAAGGTCGTCATGCCAGCGCCAGCAGCTCGCCGATGACCCGATCCTGGTCATGATGGCTGAGCGTCGGGTAGAGCGGTAGCGACAGGAGGCCCTCGTAGACCCGTTCGGTGTTGGGGAAGTCCTGGGGCGAAACGCCGGAGGCGTGCAGCGGGTGGCGATACAGCGGCACGTAGTGCACCTGGACGCCGATTCCGGCGGCGCGGAGCGAGTCGTACACGCGACGACGATCGCGGACCTGCACCGGGAAGAGGTGGCGGCCGTGGGTGGTGCCCGGCGGGGCGTCTGGTGGCGTGACGACAGCCGTGTCCGCGAGGCGCTCGTAGTACCTGCGCGCCAGGTCGTTGCGCACCTGTATGAAGACGTCGAGCTTTCGGAGCTGACTCGAGCCGAGGGCGGCGTGAAGGTCAGACATCCGGTAGTTCGTCGCTGCGGTTGCGATCTCGTAGTACCAGCCGCCGAGCTCGGGTCGGCGCTCGATCCCGTGGTTGCGAAAGCACCGAAGTCGGTCGGCGAGCTCCGGTGAGTTGGTGGTGACGAGGCCGCCCTCGCCCGTGGTGATCGTCTTGACCGGGTGGAACGAGAAGCAGCACATGTCGCTGTGCGCGCAGTTGCCCACTGGCCCAGTGGGGGTCGAGGCGCCGATCGCATGCGCCGCGTCCTCGATCACGACGCGAGGGCGAGTGCGCATCTGCTGGAGGTCGACGGGCAGACCGGCGTAGTGGACCGCGACGAGCGCGTCGATGTCGTGTGGGACAGCCGCGGGGTCGAGGTTCAACGTGGCGGGATCGATGTCGAGCAGCCGCACGCGCGCCCCCACCAGGCGTGCGCAGGTTGCCGACGCGGCGAAGGTGAGTGGCGTGGTCGCGACGACGTCGCCTTCGCCGAGGCCGGCCGCGAAGCAGGCGCCGTGAAGCGCTGCGGTGCCGTTGGCGAACGCGACCGCGTGGGCGGCGCCGACGCGGTCGGCCGTTGCCTGCTCGAACTCCTCCACCGCTGGGCCCTGGGTGAGCCAGTCGCTGCGCAGTGCGGCCACCACTGCCGCGACGTCCCCGTCGTCGATCGACTGATGCCCGTAGGGGATCATGGGAGCGCAGCCCGCAGCTCCGCGAGTCCCAACCAATGCTCGTTCGCATCGCTGGAGTAGCTGAAGCCCTCCTCGAGCGGCGCGCCTTCCAGCCAGCCGGGTGAGGCATCCCACCAAGGGTGCTCCGGGAGGACGATGTAGACGTCGCCGGCATCGATCGTGTGCCGGCTCTCGTCTGAGGTGATCAGGAGCTCATGCAGCTTCTCACCCGGGCGGATGCCGATGATGTCGACGGGCACGCCTGGGGCCATGGCCTCGGCGAGGTCGACGACGCGCATCGAGGGGATCTTCGGGATGAACACCTCGCCCCCCACGGCGTGTTCGAGTGCGAACAGCACCAGGTCGACGGACTGGGGGAGGGTGATCCAGAAGCGCGTCATGCGCTCGTCGGTGATCGTGAGACGACCCTCGGCTGCCTGGCGGCGGAAGAGCGGCACCACCGAGCCCCGCGACCCCACGACGTTGCCGTAGCGGACGCAGGACAGCACCGTGTTCGAGTGGGACGCGTAGGCGTTGCCCTGGACGATCAGCTTCTCCTCGCACAGCTTGGTGGCGCCGTAGAGGTTGACCGGGTTCACGGCCTTGTCGGTCGAGAGCGCCACGACGCGAGCCACGCCCGTGTCGATCGCGGCATCGACGATGTGCTGCGAGCCCAGCACGTTCGTCTGGACCGCCTCGAAGGGGTTGTACTCGCACGCGGGAACCTGCTTCATCGCGGCGGCGTGCACGACGATGTCGGCGCCGTGCATCGCTCGCGTGAGGCGACTCCGGTTCCGCACATCCCCGACGAAGAACCGCAGGTTGGGGTGGTTCGCGAACTTGGATTGCATCTCCGACTGCTTCAGCTCGTCGCGCGAGAAGATGCGCACGATGGTGTCGGGGAGGTCGCGCAGGACCCGTTCGACGAAGGCGGTGCCAAAGGAACCGGTGCCGCCAGTGAGGAGGATGGTCGAGCCGTTGAGGTCCATGCGGTGGCCATCTTGCCCCATGGGGCTGATGACTCAGACGATCTCGAGCATCCGCTGGAGCGCGACGCGGGCCCACTCCGTCGTGTCGGGGTCGACAGTGATCTGGTTGACCACGGTGCCGTCGACGAGGTTCTCGAGCACCCAGCAGAGGTGCGCCGCGTCGATCCGGAACATCGTCGAGCACGGGCACACCAGTGGGTCGAGCGAGACGACCGTCTTGTCCGGCGTCTCGGCGTTGAGGCGGTTCACGAGGTGGATCTCCGTGCCGACTGCGATGATCGAGCCCACCGGGGCCGCGGCCACCGTGCGGATGATGAAGTCGGTGGAGCCGACATGGTCGGCCATCTGGCACACCTCGGCGCTGCACTCCGGGTGCATGACGACGATGCCCTCGGGGTGCTCCGCCCGGAACGCATCGATGTGCTCGGGCCGGAAGCGCTGGTGCACCGAGCAGTGACCCTTCCACAGCAGGAGCGTCGCGTCCTTGCACTCGGCCTCGGTGAGCCCGCCGCGCTCGAGCCGGGGATTCCAGACCTGCATGTCGTCGAGCCCGTAGCCCATGGCGAGGCCCGTGTTGCGGCCCAGGTGCTGATCTGGGAAGAACAGCACCTTGTCGCCGCTGCCGGTGGCACCGACGGACTCCTTCCCGGACCGCTCGCCCTGGCCCAGGGCCCAGTCGAGGATTGCCCGTGCGTTGGTTGACGTGCAGACGGCGCCGCCATTGCGACCCACGAAGGCCTTGAGCGCCGCGCTCGAGTTCATGTACGTGATCGGGATGACGCGACTGATGTCGGTGACGGCGCTGAGGGCCTCCCATGCCTCCTCGACCTCGTCGAGGTCGGCCATGTCGGCCATCGAGCATCCGGCGTTGAGGTCGGGGAGGATCACGTGCTGGTGGTCGGTGGTGAGCACATCGGCCGACTCGGCCATGAAGTGGACGCCGCAGAACACGATGTACTCGGCGTTGGGCTGCTCCTGGGCGAGGACCGACAGCCGGTAGCTGTCGCCGCGCGCGTCGGCCCAGCGGATGACCTCGTCGCGCTGGTAGTGGTGGCCGAGGATGAACACTCGGCTCCCGAGGGCGGCTTTCGCTGCGGCGATCCTGCCGGCCAGGTCGTCTGGTGATGCGTTCCCGTAGCGCTCATCGAGCGGTTGTTGGAGCCTCAGCATGTTGGGGTGTCCTCCATGGTGGGTGTTCCGGTTGGTGGACGGCGGGGACAGCCCGGTCGCCTCTCCCGCGGGGATGTCGTCCCCGGAACTCGATATGTCGCCGGATACCGGGCCGGCACGGCCAGCGTACCGGCAGGACGCATGTCGAGGGTGCGCTTCGGCAACCACGCCGATCCTGGGCGCTGATCGCGCGCTCCTCGTCCGTTGCGACCGACGCCCCTACAGTCGAGCAGCCAGGGTTGCCGAGGCGACGGGGCCGCCGCGAGCGAGAGGAGGGTCGATGGCGAGGTCGATGAGCCAGCGCGTCGTCGACACCGCGAACCGGTGACGTGGCGCACGCGGGCTCCGGCGCTGTGCGCGTTCCTGGCGATCGCGTCCGTGCTCGCCCTCACGGTGTGGTTGTCCGGCGAGCACCTCCCGCCTCGGGAGGACGGTCTGAACCCACGACCGACCGCGCTTCGTCACGGCGATGAGGTGCTGGGTCCGTGGCTCCACTGGGACACGGACTACTACGTGGCGATCGCTGAGGACGGCTACACCGCTGCGGACGTCGAGGTGTTCCGCGCCGGGGGGGAGACGACCGTTGCCTTCTTCCCGCTCTACCCCGCGGCGGTGCGCGTCGCCTCCGAGCTGCTCGGTGAGATCGGTCTCGGCCTCGTGGTCGTCACGTTCGGGTGCGGGCTCGCGCTCACGGCCGTGCTTTACGGCTGGTTCTGCCGACACCTCGGGCGACGAGCGGCCGGTTGGGCGCTGGCCGCCACCCTGCTGTTCCCCTGGTCGTTCTTCCTGGTCGCGGCCGGCTACCCGGAGGCGCTCTTCCTGCTCCTCGCTGTGTCGGCCTTCGTCCTCGTCGACCACGACCGCCCGGTCCTCGCCGGCGTCGTCGGCGCGCTCGCCGGGCTCACTCGTCTGGTGGGGGTAGGCGTCGCGGTGGGCCTGGCGGTGCACGTCGTAGCGCGCCGAGAGGCGCTGGAGCTCGACGGGTGGCGTCCCCGCTTCGACCGCTCGAAGCTGCGCCGAGGCGACTGGGGCGTGCTCCTCGCCACCACTGGGCTCCTTGGGTGGATGGCCTTTTGTTGGGTGCGCTATGGAGATCCTGTCGCCTTCTCCACCGCACAACGAGGCTGGAGCCAGGGGTTCGGGCCTCGCGCGTGGTTCAAGCTGGGGCTCGTCGACCAGCTGCTCCACAACGTGGACCGGTTCTTCGTGCTGCGCCTCGTCCTTCAGGGCGCGGTGCTGCTGCTGTTCTGCGCGGCGATCCCGGCCGTGTGGCGGCGGTTCGGCGCCGGCTACGGCGCCTACAACCTGATCGTGCTGGCCCTACCGATGCTGGGAAGCGCCAACTTCGCCAGCGGCGGCCGCTTCGTCGTCATGGCGTTCCCCACCTTCGCGCTGCTCGGCGAGTGGTTGTCAGCGCAGCCCACCCGTCCAGCCCGCCTGGCACTCGCGGCCAGCGGCGTGCTGCTCGTCGCCACCGCATCGCTCTGGGGACGCGGGTACTGGATGGCTTGAGCGCCGCCTTGGGCCCGCGCTCGCAGATCACGTAGGCGGGGCGACGTGATCCCTATCCTCAGCGCGGATGGCGCAACGTCCCCTCGTTGGTTCGACGCAGGAGCACGTCCAGGCCTCGCGGGTGGACAGGGTGGCGATCCTCATCGCCTTGGTCTGCGTGGTGGTCGGACTTGCACTCGCGCATCGTCAGAGCACAGTCGACCTCGACCAGAGGATCTTCACGCGCATGATCGAGGGTGTGCAGGATGGGGGCGACTACTACGCCGTCACCGACGACGTCCTCGCGGACACGTATGGGGTGCGCATGGAGAACGTCCGTGCCTATCGGTTGCCCACCCTGTACCTGTTTCTGAGCGCATTCGGCAGTGGCGCATGGGTCTTCCTCGCGGCTGCGCCGGCCTTGGCCATGGCCGTCGGCGCGATGCTCCTCTCGGGCCAGGATCCGCTGACCCAACGGATCGCGGCGGTGCTCGCCGGTTTTTGGGTGATCGCAGCACTGCCCCGCCTGTATCTCTACAGCGAGCTGTGGGCGGGACCGTTCCTGGTCTTCTCGGGCCTGCTGGTTCGCCAGAGGCGCGACGGCCTTGCCGCGGCGCTCTGCCTGGCCGGCGCCCTGATCCGTGAGCTGCTGTTCGCCGGGCTCGGCGTGGGTGTCGCCCTGGCCCTCGTTGGGCGGCGCGACTCCCTCGGTGCCTGGATCAAGGCAGCGGTGGCCTTCATCGTGGCGATGGTCGTGCACATCTACCTGGTGTCGTCGCACCTGGATCCGAACGGGGGGATCCCCGCCCTCGGGAATGCCGGGCTCTTCGACTGGATCATGATCTCCCCCGGGACATCCAGCCTCGCGGTGGCGGTCGGCCCTCCGCTGGTCCTGCTGGCGCTCGCGGGCTTGTGGTTGCGTCGCGACGATCCCGGGTTCAGATACCTCGGTCTGTACGTCATTCCGCTGATCGTGGCCACCCTGCTCGCAGATCGGGGGTACTGGTCGTTGACCTGGTGTGGCGTCACATCGGCGGCCGCAGCCGTGACGCTGTCGAGCATCTACCGGTCGGTGCGTCCGGCCGTGGCGCCCACATGACGTCGGGTCGAAGCGATGATCGTCGCAGCGCTCCGTATCCTCGGCACGGATGATGCAGCGACCGCCCGCGGGTTCGATCCCGGATGCACCCGGCTCCTACCAGTTCAAAGACGCTGCCGGTCGGGTCATCTACGTGGGCAAGGCGAAGTCGCTTCGACAGCGCCTGTCCAACTACTTCGTCAACCCGGCCACCCTTGCCCCCCGCACCGCGTCGATGGTGGCCGCGGCCGACAGCGTCGAGTGGATCCAGGTCGACACCGACGTCGACGCGCTGCTGCTCGAGAACACCCTCATCAAGCAGCACCAACCTCGATTCAACGTCCGTCTCCGCGACGACAAGAGCTACCCCTTCCTGGCCGTCACGCTCGACCAGGAGTGGCCCCGGCCCACGGTGATGCGGGGCCGCAAGCGCAAGGGGGTGCGCTACTACGGGCCGTACGGCCACGCCTACGCGATCCGCGAGACGCTCGACCTCCTGCTGCGCACCTTCCCACTGCGAACGTGCTCCGACAACAAGTTCAACCAGCACCACAGGCTTGGCCGGCCGTGCCTGCTCTTCCACATCGAGCAGTGCGCAGGCCCGTGCGTCGGCGCGATCACCAAGGAGGAGTACGACCGACTCGTCGCGCAGCTGCTCGCGTTCCTCGATGGCGATACCGACACGATCGTCCGCGACCTCGAGGCCCGGATGGGTCAAGCGGCCACGGTGCTCGAGTTCGAGCAGGCGGCGCGCTTGCGCGACCGGCTGGCGGCCGTGCGCAAGGCCATCGAGAAGCAGGCGATGGTGGCGGAGCGCTCAGAGGACCTCGACGTGATCGGGGTGGCCGAGGACGACCTCGAAGCCGCGGTGCAGGTGTTCTTCGTCCGGCGAGGGCGAGTGGTGGGTCGCAAGGGGTTCATCGTGGACAAGGTGATGGATCTGACCCTGCCGCAGCTCCTCGGCGACGTGGTCGAGCGCCTCTACGACGACTCGCCACAGGACATCCCCAAGGCGGTCCTGCTCCCCTCGATCACCGATGACGATGGCCTGTACGAGGAGTGGCTGAGCTCGCTGCGGGGTTCCGCGGTATCGCTGAGAGTGCCCCAGCGGGGTGCGAAGCGTGAGCTCCAGGAGACCGTCACCCGCAACGCCCGGGAGGAGTTCACGCGTCACCGACTCCGTCGAGCCTCCGACCACAACAGCCGGTCCCGGGCGCTCAACGAGCTGCAGGAGGCGTTGGGGCTCCCTGAGGCTCCGCTGCGCATCGAGTGCTACGACATGAGCCACATCCAGGGTTCGGACTACGTCGGCTCGATGGTGGTGATGGAGGACGCTCTCCCCAAGAAGCCCGACTATCGCCGCTTCAAGATCAAAGGTGAGCAGGGCAACGACGACTTCGCTGCGATGGAGCAGGTGCTCACGCGTCGCCTCACCGCCTACCTGGCGGAGCGAGGGCGCCCACCGGGGGAGACTCCCGGCAAGTTCTCCTATCCGCCACAGCTCCTGCTCGTCGACGGGGGCAAGGGTCAGCTGAGTGTTGCGGTGCGCGTGCTCGATGCTCTCGGCCTGACCGACGAGATCCCCGTGGCCTCGTTGGCCAAGCGCTTCGAGGAGGTGTTCGTGCCGGGGCGGGTCGATCCGATCCGGATCCCTCGTCAGTCCGAGGCGCTCTTCCTGCTGCAGCGCATCCGCGACGAAGCCCACCGATTCGCCATCAGCTACCACCGCGAGCTCCGTGGCAAGCGGATGACCACGAGCGTGCTCGACGGCATCCCTGGCCTCGGCCCCACCCGCAAGACGCGGCTCACCAAAGAGCTCGGTGGCGTGAACGCGGTGAAGCGGGCTTCGATCGAGGAGCTGCGCGCTCTGGCATGGCTTCCGGACAAGGTTGCGCAGGCGGTCCACGACAAGGTGCACCGTCCCGGCCGCTGAGGCGCTGATGCCGGCCGCGGCACCACCTGCGCGGCCCGATCCGGACGGGGTGCGATGCTGACGCACATGAGCGAGCCGCGCGACCCATCGGATGGCCTGTGGGAGTCGCACGCTCGATGGTGGCAAGACGGCTTCACGGAGGGCGCCGACCCCGAGTACGAGGAGCAGATCCTCCCGATGGCCGTCGCTCACCTCCGTGGCGCGATGCGGGTGCTCGACGTTGGTTGCGGGGAAGGGCAGGTCGCCCGGCTGGCCTTGGCCTCAGGGGCCGAGCTGTCCATCGGGATCGACCCCACCTGGGCGCAGGTCGAGGTCGCAGCTCAGCGCGCCGGTGGTCCGGCTTACGCCCGCGCTGGCGCGGGAGCGCTTCCGTTCGCGCCGGCGACGTTCGACGCGGTGCTGGCGTGCCTCGTCTTCGAGCACATCCGCGATGTCGACGACGCCATCGCGGAGGTGGCGCGGGTCCTCGTGCCCGGCGGGCGGTTCCTGTTCTTCTTGAACCACCCGCTCCTGCAGACGCCCGACAGCGGCTGGATCGACGACCAGATCCTCGACCCGCCCGAGCAGTACTGGCGCATCGGTCGGTACCTCGTGGAGGACGAGACCATCGAGGAGGTCGAGAAGGGCGTCTTCATCCCCTTCATCCATCGACCCCTGTCTCGGTACGTCAACGCGCTGGCCGACAACGGGCTCACCCTGGTGCGCATGGAGGAGCCGGCCCCGCCGGCTGGATTCCTCGAGCGCGCCAGCGAGTACGTCGACGCGGCCACCATCCCGCGCCTTCTGTTCCTCCACACGGAGAAGCGGTGGCTAGCGTCGGATCCGACATGAGCGAGTTCGTTGTGATCACGGGCCTGTCTGGGGCGGGTCGATCACAGGCTGCCGATGACCTCGAGGACCTCGGGTGGTTCGTCATCGACAACCTGCCGGCCGAGCTGATCCCGAAGGTCATCGAGCTCGTTCGCTCGCCCGGATCGTCGACGCCGAAGGTGGCCCTCGTCGTCGGCGTGGGCGCCCACCAGGACGACCTGATGCCTGCGCTCGCGGGGCTGCGGGCATCGGTGGGCCGGGTGCGGCACGTCTTCCTGGATGCTGCCACCGACGTGCTCGTCCGACGCTATGAGGGCACTCGACGTCGTCATCCGCTGCTGGCGGCGGGCGAGGGGCTCGCGGAGGCCATTGAGCGCGAACGCGGGCTCCTCGAACCTGTGAAGGCCGCGGCCGACGTCGTCGTCGACACCTCGCAGCTGAACGTGCACCAGCTCCACGACCGGATCGTCGGCCTGTTCAGCGACGACCGCTCAGATGTGGGCATGCAGACCCGGCTCGTGTCCTTCGGCTACAAGCACGGGCTCCCGCTCGACGTGGACATCGTGCTCGACTGCCGGTTCCTCCCGAACCCGCACTGGATCGATGAGCTCCGCCCGCTGACCGGCCTCGACGAGCCGGTGCGTCAGTACGTCCTGCGCCAGGAGGCGGCGACCGAGCTGCTCGTGCGCCTCGACGGGCTGCTCGAGCTGCTCATGCCGGCCTACGTCGCCGAGGGCAAGGCCTACCTCACCATCGCCTTCGGGTGCACCGGAGGACGGCATCGCTCCGTGGCCATCGCCAACGAGGTCGGCGCGCTGCTCAGAAACCGAGGGTTCGCGCCCACCATCGTCCACCGGGATGTCGAGAAGTGACCGCCGCAGAGCCTTCGGTGGTGGCGATCGGTGGCGGCCACGGCCTCGCGGTCACCTTGCGAGCGGTGGTGCCGTGGGCGGGGAAGGTCACCGCCGTGGTGTCGACGGCCGATGATGGCGGCTCGACGGGTCGCCTGCGCGAGTCGTGGGACGTGCCGGCTCTTGGCGACGTGCGTCGGTGCCTGAGCGCCCTCGCAGATCCCACCGACGTCTGGACGCGCGTGATGGAGCGTCGCTTCGACGCTGGCGAGCTGGCCGGGCACTCCGTCGGGAACCTCGTTCTGCTCGCGCTGACGGAGGAGCTCGGCGATCTCCAATCGGCCTGTGATGAGGTGGCTCGGGGCTATCGGATCGATCCTCGCCGGGCGCGCGTGGTGCCGGTCACCGACGACGCCGTCGTCCTGCAAGGTCGGACCCGTGGCGGTGACATCGTCAGCGGCCAGGTGGCGGTGGCCGACACGCCCGGCCTCGACGAGGTCTGGATCGACCCGTCGTGCACGGCGGCCTCGGTCGTGGCCATCGAGGCGATCCACACCGCCGATCTGGTGCTCCTGGGCCCGGGGTCCCTGTACACGAGCGTGCTGGCCGGGGCGATGGTGGGTGACGTGCGCAAGGCCCTCGCCGACGTGGTCGTGCCCCTCGCCTACATCGCCAACCTGCGCGCCGACACGACCGAGACGCTGGGTTACGACCACGCGGCGCACCTGGCTGCGCTGCACCGTCACGGCATCCACCCGGACATCACCGTGGTGCAGTCGGGAGCCCTCCCCATCGGTCACGTCGACGTGACGGTCGTCGAGGCCGACGTCGCAGCACCCGGTGGGCTCGTGCACGATCCGGCGAAGCTCGGGCCCGTCCTTCAGGGCCTGCTCCGCTGAAGCGGTTGCATCGGCCTCCCGGACTGGAACCGGGCCGGCGGATCTGCTCGGATGGCCGCACTGGACCCACGACCTGAGGGAGCACCTCGCGATGACCATCCGCGTCGGCATCAACGGATTCGGCCGCATCGGCCGCAACTTCTTCCGAGCCGCGAAGCAGCGGGGTGCCGACATCGACTTCGTCGCCGCGAACGACCTCGGTTCCATCGAGCTGATGGCCCACCTGATGCGCTACGACTCGATCCTCGGCACCTGGGATGCGGACATCGCGGCCACCGCTGACGGGATCAAGGTCAACGGAGACGAGCTGAAGATCCTTGCCGAGCGCGACCCGAAGGCCCTCCCCTGGGGTGATCTCGGCGTCGACATGGTCATCGAGTCCACGGGCATCTTCTCGTCCAAGGAGCAGGCGTCGATGCACCTCGACGCTGGGGCGCCGTTCGTGATCGTCTCCGCCCCGTCGGCCGGCGCCGACGCCACCTTCGTGGTGGGCGTCAACGACGACACCTTCGATCCGGCCACCCACAAGGTGGTCTCCAACGCCTCCTGCACCACGAACTGCTTCGTGCCGATGGTCAAGGTGCTCGACGACGCCTTCGGCGTGGAGAAGGGCCTGATGACGACGGTCCACGCCTACACGGGCACCCAGTCCGTGGTCGACGGCCCCTCGAAAGACCTTCGTGAGGCCCGCGCCGCCGCCATCAACATCATCCCGAGCAGCACGGGTGCGGCCCGGGCCACCGCCCTCGTCCTCGAGTCGATGAAGGGCCGCCTCGACGGCACCTCCCTTCGGGTTCCGGTGCCCGACGGCTCGATCACGGACTTCACTGGTGTCCTCGCCCGGGACGTCACGGTCGACGAGGTCAACGAAGCCTTCAGGGCGGCAGCCACCTCAGGGCCCATGTCCAAGGTGCTGGTGTACAGCGATGCGCCGATCGTGAGCAGCGACATCGTCGGTACGCCTGCGTCCTGCACCTTCGATGCACCCATCACGATGGCGATCGGCAACATGGTGAAGGTCATGGGCTGGTACGACAACGAGTGGGGCTACTCCAACCGGCTGGTCGACCTCATCGAGATCACCGGTTCGAAGCTCAAGGGCTAGCGGGCATGGCCCGGGTCCCCGTCCTGGAGGACCTGCCGCCCCTCGCGGGCAAGCGGGTCCTCCTGCGCGCCGACTTCAACGTGCCCGTCCAGGACGGTCACATCACCGACGACCTGCGCATCCGCGCTGCCCTGCCCACCATCAGCTGGTTGCAGGACGTTGGTGCCACGGTGGTCGCCTGCACGCACTTCGGTCGCCCGAAGGGCACCCCCGACCCGAGGTACTCCGTCGAGCCGATCCGCGCTCGCCTGGGCGAGCTCGCGCCTGGCGTGGAGCTCCTCGAGAACCTTCGCTTCGACGCCGGAGAGGAGGGCAACGACCCCGCCTTCGTGGCACGGCTCATCGAGGGCTTCGACGCGTACGTGAACGACGCCTTCGGCGCATCGCACCGTGCCCACGCCTCGATCGTGGGCCCGCCGCAGCACCTTCCGAGCGCGGCCGGTCGGCTCCTGGCGCGGGAGGTGGAGATCCTCCTCGACCTGCGGGAGCACCCCAACCGCCCGTTCGTCGCGGTGCTCGGCGGTTCCAAGGTGAGCGACAAGCTCAAGGTCATCGAAGCGCTCCTCGAGGTGGCCGACGAGCTCCTCATCGGCGGTGGCATGTGCTTCACCTTCCTCAAGGCCCTGGGCCACCAGGTTGGTGATTCGCTCTGCGAGCCGGAGATGGTCGACGCCTGCAAGGCGCTCCTCGCGTCGGGAGCGGCGATCCGACTGCCCTCCGACGTGACCGCGCTGGGGCCCGGCGGCGTGATCGGCGACCCCGCTGCCGGTGGCGACGTCCGCCAGATGGGCGCGTCGATCCCTGACGGCTGGAAGGGCCTCGACATCGGGCCGGGCACGGCTGCTGACTTCAGCGACGTGATCCTCGACGCTCGCACGATCCTGTGGAACGGGCCGATGGGCGTGTTCGAGGACCCACGGTTCGAGGGTGGCACCCGCACCGTGGCCGAGGCGGTGGCTGAGAGCACGGGCTTCACGGTCGTCGGTGGTGGCGACTCCGCGGCGGCGGTGGCCCAGTTCGGCCTGGCCGCCAAGATCGATCACATCAGCACCGGTGGGGGAGCGTCGCTGGAGCTCATCGAGACCGGCGATCTGCCCGGTCTGGCGGCCCTCCGGGCCAGCGTCGAACGGCGCTGACTGCCCCCTGCTCGAGGGCGCGGCGGAGCAACGTAGCCTGCGGACCATGACCACCGCTCCCACGCGCAAGCCGCTGATCAGCGGCAACTGGAAGATGCACCACAACCACTTCGAGGCGCTCCAGCTCGTGCAGAAGCTGAGCTACCTGCTCACCGACGAGGACCACCAGGCCGTCTCCGTGTCGGTGCACCCGCCCTTCACCGACCTGCGAACGGTGCAGACCTACTTCATGAGCGAGAAGGAGGTCATCCCGATCGCCTTGGGGGCGCAGCACTGCCACGAGGAGACCTCCGGAGCGTTCACCGGCGAGGTGTCCCCGACGATGCTGGCCAAGCTCGACGTGGAGTACGTCATCGCCGGCCACTCGGAGCGCCGCGAGCTGTTCGGCGAGACCGATGCGCGCGTGAACGCCAAGGTGCAGGCCATCTTGACGGCCGGCATGACGCCGATCCTGTGCTGTGGCGAGACGCTCGAGGAGCGTGAGGCCGACGCCACCGAGCAGAAGGTGCGCGGGCAGGTCGAGGCCGGGTTGACGGGCCTCACCGCCGATCAGGTCGCCGGGATGGTGATCGCCTATGAGCCGATCTGGGCCATCGGCACGGGCCGCACGGCGAGCAGCAACGACGCGCAAGCCGTGTGCGCGCTGGTGCGCCAGGTTGTCGCCAGCGTCGCTGGGGCCGACGCCGCGGCCAGCGTGCGGATCCAGTACGGCGGGTCGGTGAAGCCCACGAACGCGGCCGAGCTCATGGCCCAGCCGGACATCGACGGTGCCCTCGTCGGAGGGGCGAGCCTCGAGGCGGACGACTTCGCCCGAATCGTGCAGTTCCGGCTCTGATCACGCGCAAACCCAGCAGTCCCGGAAGGCCACATCCCCTCCTTCTGGGATCCCCCCTGGTACCGTCGCCCCTGCAAGGCAGTACCAGACATGCTCGGTCAACCGTCTCGGATGCACCAGAGACGGGTAGACGAGCGCAGCCCTCCGTGGTGCGTGTGCCCATGTCCCGGAGCGGTATCCCGATCACCCCACAGGAGGACCACCACGTGAGACTCAAGCGCAGGGGCTTCAAGCTCCTTGCCCTCTTCTTCGGGCTCTCGCTCGTCGCCGCAGCCTGCGGGTCAGACGACAAGAAGTCCGAAGGCACAGATGGCAGCACCGACACGACCCAGGCCCCTGAGATCCCTGAGGGCGGTGATCTCGTGATCGGCGCTGAGCAGGAACCCGACTGCGTCGACTGGATCTCCAGCTGCGCCGGCTCGAGCTGGGGCTCGTGGATGATGGCCCGCGCCACCATGCCTCGGGCGTTCGACGTGGTGAGCGAGGACGGGACGTGGACCTACACGCCCAGCATCGTCCTCGACGGTGAACCGGAGGTCGAGACCGATCCGAAGCAGGTCATCACCTACACGATCAGCGAGGAAGCCGTCTGGAACGACGGTGAGCCGATCACCTCCACGGACTTCAAGTACACGTGGGAGCAGATCACGACCGGTGAGGACATCTACGACACCACCGGCTACGCCAACATCGAATCGATCGACGACAGCGACCCGAAGGTCGCCGTCGTGACCTACGGGACACCGTTCGCCGGGTGGCGCGGACTGTTCAGCGCGGATTACGGCATCTACCCCTCGCACCTCCTCGAGGGTCAGGACCGCAACGCCACGATGGCCAACGGCTACGACTTCTCCGCCGGCCCGTGGGTCATCGAGGCCTGGAACAAGGGTGTCGAGGTGGTGCTCGTGCCCAACGACAGCTACTGGGGCGACAAGCCGAAGCTCGACAGCGTGACCTTCCGGTTCGTCACGGACACGGCGGCTGAGTTCCAGGCCTACCAGGGCGGCGAGGTGGAGATGATCTACCCGCAGCCGCAGCTCGACGTCGTCGGCGCCATCGAAGAGGGGGTCTCCGGCAGCAGCTCGTTCACGGCCGACACCGGCAACCTCGAGGCACTGTGGCTCAACAACGAGAAGTTCCCCTTCGACTCCGTCGCCGTGCGGCAGGCCTTCGCCTACAGCATCGACCGTGACGCTGTCGTGGAGGCGCTGTTCGGTGGCCTCGACATCAAGGAGGCCTCGCAGTCGCTCAACCCGCCGATCATGGCCAAGTACACCGATGTGGAGGCCTTCTCGGACTACGTCCTCGACCTCGACCAGGTGGACGAGCTCATGACCGGCGACGGCTGGGAGAAGAACGGGGCGGGCTTCTGGGAGAAGGGCGGCAAGCAAGCCGACATCGAGTTCATCACGACGGCCGGCAACGCCCGTCGCGAGCTCACCCAGCAGGTCGTGCAGGAGCAGGCGAAGGAGGCCGGCTTCAACATCACCATCGCCAACCAGGAGGCTGGCACATTCTTCGGTGAGACCCTCCCGAACGGTGACTACCAGATGGGCCTGTACGCCCAGGTGCTCACGACGCTCGACCCGAGTCTCTGCAACCTGTTCTGCTCGGCGAACATCCCAACAGCGGCGAACAAGTTCACGGGCCAGAACTGGCAACGGGTGAACATCCCAGCGCTGGATCCGCTGCTCGAGATCGTTGCGAACAGCCTGGACGAGGAGGAGCGGGCGACCGCCGGCAAGGAGGCCGACGCGATCCTCGCCGACAACGTGGTGTCGATCCCGCTCGACCCGCTGCCCAACATCCTGCTGTGGAGCGACAACATCCTGGGTCCGGTTGAGGACAACCCGATCCTCGGACCGTTCCACAACATGCACCTCTGGGGCCTGGCCGGTTGACGAACGCCAGAACCTGATGACGTCCTGTGGGGCTCGGCGCTGGCCGAGCCCCACAGTCATTCCGCACCCAACCAGGATGAACTGAATGCTGCTCTATGTGCTGCGACGGATCCTGATCTCGATCCCGGTGGTGCTGATTGCGTCGTTTCTGCTGTTCGTGTTCGTCAGGGAGACGTTCGACCCGACGGCGCGGCTGCGCAATGTCCGCGACCCCCTCGTGATCGAGCGAGAGACCGAGCGGCTCGGGCTCAACGATCCGGTCCATGTGCAGTACGGAAAGTGGCTGGGAGAGTTTGCCCAGGGAGACTGGGGACAGAGCGCCCGCACGCGCGAAGACGTCACGGACATGACCAAGCGCGCCTTTGGAAACACGCTCCAGCTGATCGTGTTCGGCATCCTGCTGTCGGCCACCATCGCCGTGTCGATCGGGGTGTACTCGGCCGTGAAGCAGTACTCCCTCCCCGACTACGTGTTCACTGGTCTCAGCTACCTCGCCATCGCGATGCCACCGTTCTACTTCGGCCTGATCGCCATCAACGTGTTTGCCTTCAAATCGCAGGACTGGTTCGGGTTCTCTGAGCCGCCCGTGGCCTTCGTCGGGCTCCACTCCGCCCGCCAGAGCGGTTTCGACGTGGACTACCTGAAGCACCTCATACTTCCTGTGATGACACTCAGCGTGCAGATCGTCGGGTCCTGGAGCCGATACCAGCGCTCCGCCATGCTCGATGTGATGAGCGCCGACTACATCCGCACGGCCCGAGCGAAGGGCGTTCCGCGCCGCCAGGTGATCTTCAAGCACGGCGTGCGCAACGCACTGATCCCCCTCGTGACCGTGATGGCGGTCGACATCGGGCTCCTCTTCGGCGGCTTGATCATCACCGAGTCGATCTTCTCCATCCCCGGCATGGGTCGCATGTTCATCCAGGCACTCCTGCAGGGTGACGTCGCCGTGCTCGAGGCGTGGCTCATCGTGGTGGCCGTCTTCGTCATCGCCTTCAACCTCCTGGCGGACGTGCTCTACGGCCTCCTCGACCCCAGGATCAGGATCTCGTGACGCTCATCGGACCCGACGAGCCCACCAGTCCGGCGGCCACGCCGCAGCGCCCCGACCTGGTCTCCCCAGCCGGTCTCGCCGGCGCGGCGATCGACCGTGAGCTGGCCGTCGCGCTCGAGGGCGCACCCCTCGCCTCCACCGAACCGCCCGCCCGCAGCCAGTGGCAGCTCTTCCGGCGGCGGTTCCTCCGTCACCGTCTGGCCGTCTTCGGGCTGGTGGTGCTCCTCCTCCTCTACCTGGCCGTGTTCGCGGCCTCGGCCTGGGTACCCCAGAATCCGCGAGCCCAAGACGTGCTCGCTGGAACGGCGGCGCCGTCCGCGGAGCACTGGTTCGGAACCGACCAGATCGGTCGCGACTACTTCGCCCGCGTCATCTACGCCGGGCAGATCTCGTTGAAGATCGGGCTGGCGGTGGCGCTCATCTCCACCGCCGCCGGCACGCTTGCCGGCTCGGTCGCGGGCTTCTTCGGGCGCGGGATCGACCAGATTCTCATGCGCCTCACCGACCTCTTCCTGATCGTCCCGTCCATCGCCGTGCTCGCCATCGCCCTCAAGAAGTTCGGCAACACGGACACGGTGATCATCTTCGTCCTCGCTGGTCTCGGCTGGATGCAGGTGGCGCGCGTCGTCCGTGGTCAGGTGCTGGCCGTCAAGGAGAAGGAGTTCGTAGAGGCGGCCCGTGCGGCGGGGGCCTCCAACCAGCGGATCATCGTGCGCCACATCCTGCCCAACTGCATCGGACCCATTGTGGTCAACGCCACCCTCGCCGTGGCGACCGCCATCGTGGTCGAGTCGACGTTGAGCTTCCTGGGCTTCGGGGTGCAGAAGCCCCAGACGTCCTGGGGCAATCTTCTCTACGACGCGAAGGGCAACGTGCAGTTCGACACGCACCTCCTCTACTTCCCGGGGCTGTTCATCCTGCTCACGGTGCTGTGCATCAACTTCGTTGGTGACGGCATGCGCGATGCCCTCGACCCCCAGTCGAAGCACTGACCCATGCAGCGCGACGACGTCCCAGAGCTGGAGGTCACGACGATCGACGAGGACCATGGGCTCAGAGGTCCGGTCCTGCGGGTCCGCGACCTGCGGGTGCAGTTCCGGACCGAGGACGGCCTGGTCACGGCCGTCGACGGGGTGACGTTCGACCTTTCCGCCAACGAGACGCTCGGGATCGTGGGTGAGTCGGGCTCCGGCAAGAGCGTCACATCGATGGCGATCCTCGGACTGCTTCCCACCAGCGCTCGGGTCACCGGGAGCATCCAGTTTCGCGGTCGTGAGCTCGTCGGCCTGAAGGAGCGCGAGCTGCAGCCACTGCGGGGCAACAAGATCGCGATGGTGTTCCAGGACGCCCTGGCTGCCCTGAACCCCGTCCATCGGGTGGGCAGGCAGATCAGGGAGGCCATCCAGGTTCACGACCACGACATCTCCGACCGGGACCTGAAGGCACGGGTAGTGGAGCTGCTCGACGTCGTCGGCATCCCAGACCCCGTCGCCCGGGCCGAGCAGTACCCGCACGAGTACTCGGGCGGGATGCGGCAGCGGGCCATGATCGCGATGTCCATCGCCAACGATCCCGACGTTCTCATCGCCGATGAGCCGACCACGGCGCTCGACGTGACCATCCAGTCGCAGGTGCTCGACGTGATGGAACGGATCCAAGACCGCACGAACTCCTCGATCATGCTCATCACCCACGACCTGGGTGTGGTGGCGGGCGTCGCCGACCGGGTGCTCGTGATGTACGCGGGGCGCGTTGCCGAGGTGGCAGGCGTCGAGCCGGTCTTCTACAAGCCGAGGCACCCCTACACGCAGGGGCTGCTCGGTTCCCTCCCGAGGCTCGATGCGCGCGAGGGCGACCGGCTGGCGCGCATCGTCGGCCAGCCCCCTTCGCTGATCGCGCTCCCGGCGGGCTGCGCCTTCCACCCGCGGTGCGCCCATGCGCGGGCCCCCGGCCGCTGCTCCGAGGAGCGACCAGAGCTGCGGCTGATCGAGGACGACCAGCAGGCCGCCTGCCACTTTGCCGAGGACATCGAGGCCAAGCCCCTGAAGGCAGCGGAGTGACCACGATGACCAACCCCGAACCGGATGCCACCGACCAGGGCGCCCCGGACCAAGTCGCGCCACTCCTGTCTGTCGAGGGTCTGGAGAAGGAGTTCCCGGTGCGGGCGGGGTTCTTCGGCGGGCAGGTGGGGGCCGTCCACGCAGTGTCGGGTGTGAGCTTCCAGCTTGGCCGGGGCCGAACGCTGGGGCTGGTGGGGGAGTCTGGCTGCGGGAAGTCCACGACCGGCCGGGTCGTGATGCGGTTGCTCGACGCCACGGCCGGCACCGTGCGCTTCGACGGGATCGACGTGCACGGTGCGTCGCCGCGCCAGCTCCGCACGCTCCGGCGGCGCATGCAGATCGTCTTCCAGGATCCCTACGCGTCGCTCAATCCACGGATGACGGTCCAGGGGATCATCAGCGAGCCGCTCAGGATCCACGGCGCCTACGACGACGACGGGGCCCACCGGGTAAAGGACCTGATGGAGCTCGTGGGCCTGAAGCCGGAGCACGTGAACCGCTTTCCACATGAGTTCTCCGGCGGCCAGCGGCAGCGCATCGGCATCGCGCGCGCGATCGCCCTCAACCCGGACCTCCTCGTCCTCGACGAGCCGGTCTCGGCCCTGGATGTCTCGATCCAAGCCGGGGTGGTCAACCTGTTGGAAGACATCCAGGACGAGCTCGGGCTCGCCTACCTGTTCATCGCCCACGATCTCTCGGTGGTTCGCCATACCGCAGACGACGTTGCGGTGATGTACCTCGGCAAGATCGTGGAGCAGGGCACAACGAACGAGCTCTATGACGAGCCAGCTCACCCGTACACGCAGGCCCTGCTCTCCGCGGTCCCGATCCCAGATCCGCGCAAGCAGCGGGCGCGAGAGCGGATCGTGCTGCAGGGCGACCCGCCGAACCCGGTCAATCCGCCCTCCGGGTGTCGCTTCCGCACGCGGTGCTGGCGCAAGCTCGAGCTCGAGGCTGCCGGCGTCGACACCTCTGCGTGCGTCGACCAGGAGCCTGAGCTTGCCCCCCGCGACATCGGCCATCCCGTGGCCTGCCATTTCGCGGCCGTCCGCTCGGTGATCTAGCCTCGATCAACCCATCCAGGAGTCGTCCCGCCTTGCTCACCAACTTCGTCATCGGGATCCATCTCATCGCGTCTGCGCTGCTCATCGGGCTCGTGCTGCTGCACAGCGGCAAGGGCGGCGGGCTGTCCGACATGTTCGGTGGCAGCGTGGGCAGCACGGCTCTGGGCTCCGCTGCTGCCGAGCGCAACCTCGACCGCATCACGGTGGTGGTGGCGCTCACCTTCGTCTTCACCACCACCGGCCTCGCCTTCCTGCTCGACTGACCGCATGCGAGCGGCTGTGCAGTCGCACAGGGCAGCCGCGCTCCTCGTGGTCGCCATCGTGTTGGCCGCCTGCCGAGGCGGCAGCACGCCGACGGAGCCGACGCCCACCACCCCGCCGCCCGGGAGGACCGTCGAGGGTGGCACCCTGCGCGTCGGGCTGATCGGGCCCGTGCCGGCCGATCCCGCCACGGCGAGTCTGGGCTCGCCGTCGGCGCTCATGGTGCTCGACCTGCTCCATGATGGTCTCACCAGGCTGGATCCGACCGGTGCCGCCAAGCCGGCGCTGGCGACGGAGTGGAGCGCCGATCCCACGCAGACGGCGTGGACGTTCCGACTCGACCCGAAGGCCACCTTCACGAGCGGCCGTGCCGTCACGGCCGCTGACGTCGTGGCGTCGCTCGAACGGGTCGCCAAGGGTGGCGACGGATCGCTCGCGGCGTTGCAGCTCGAGTCGATCGCGGGCTTCCGGGGCTTCGTCTCGGGGGCGGCTGCGCACCTCACGGGCCTGGCCGCCACCGACGCCACCACGGTGACCATCAGCCTCGACCGCCCGCTGTCGGTGCTGCCGGTGGTCCTGGCCAGCCCGCAGCTGGGTGTGGTCGACGTTGCCTCGCTCGACGCCGCCGTGGCCGATGCCGGCGCGCTGGGCGATCTCGACCTCAGCGGAGGCTGGGCGGTCGACTCAGCCGTAGACCGGGTGCTCACCCTCGCCCGACGCCCCGGCGCCGCTGGCCACGTCGCCGAGGTCGAGCTGCGCTCGTACGCCGCCGCGAACGCCGCCTACGACGCCCTCGATGCAGGCAAGGTCGACTGGGCACTTGTGCCACCCGCCAGGCAGCATGCGGTCGAACGGGACCATCACATCGCTGCTGGGGCGCCGTTCCACGCCGAGCTGTTCTTCGGCATGCGGGTCAAGCAGCCAGCCTTGGCCAACCTCGAGCTCCGCAGGGCGATCACCGCGGCCATCGATCCCGACGCCATCGTGGAGCGGGCGTACCCCGGCCTGGCGACCGCGCTGGCGGCAGTGGTGCCCAAGGGCGTGGCGGGACACGCGCCGGCCCGGTGCATCGCCTGTGGCCCGGACCCAGAGCGGGCCCGGGCGGTGCTCGCGAAGGCCTACCCGGACGGGCAGGTGCCCTCGGTGGCCATCGACTTCGACGCGTCACTCGCACAGGAGGAGATGGCCACCCTCGTCGCCGAGGACCTGGCCGAGGTCGGCATCCCCACGCAGCTGCGGCCCAAGCCCCTCGCCGAGTACAAGGCCTTCCTGGTGTCTGGCGCGCAGGAGCTGTTCAGCTTTGGCTGGATCGGCGGCTATGGCTCGGCGGATGCCTACCTCGCGCCGCTGTTCGGGTCCGCGTCGGACGACAACTTGACCGGTTACGCCAGCCCCAGTGTCGACGCCGCCCTCGCGGCGGCCCGAGCGGCTGCAGATCCGGCGGCCGCCGGGGCGCAATGGGTGGCGGTGGAGCGTCAGGTGTTCGCCGACGCGGTCATCGTGCCGATCGCTCAGTTCCGGATCCAGGCCGTCGTGGCGCCCCGCGTGGAGGGGTTCCAGCATGCGGTCGACGGAAGCGTCGACTGGGCCGCTGTGTGGCTCAGCGACGGTGCGTAGCGACGACCACCTGGTTCGCCCCGCTTAGGACCCACCGGTACACTGCCCAACTCCACGAGCGGTCGTGGCGGAACTGGCAGACGCGCAGCGTTGAGGTCGCTGTGGGAGTAATCCCGTGGAGGTTCAAGTCCTCTCGACCGCACGAGAGACAGGGGCTGGTGGTCCGTTCGGACGCCAGCCCTTCGTCGTTCTCGGAGCGACGGGCGCGGGGCGGGTTGGCCCGAGGCTGTGGGCGCCGCTGTGGTCATCCGGTGGACAACGCGCGCAAGTCTGGGGAAAACGAAAAAGGTTGGTGGACAACCCTGTGGATCTCGTTCGAACCCCTTGACGGCGTTGCGGCGTGGGTCCAAAGTCGCCGATACCGCAACGGAACGGAGCGGTGCGTGACCGGGGGATGACCTGAGGCTTCGGCCGACGGAGACCCGTCGGAAGCGCACCAAGACCCCCAGAGCGGGAGGACGAGTGAGACACCGTCCGCACGGCACGAGAGGTGAGAACCACTCGGGTCGAGCGGCCCGCCACGTGGTGAGGGGGGAACCCCGAACGAACGAGCGGGAGGCGGTCACCACGCTTCGGTGTGGAGGCCGACAACGGGCATCGCCCGCCAGAGCTTCGGCTCCGACGGGCGATGTGGGTGATCGGAACGAGGGTAACCCCTCCGCACGATCGCTTGGTGGATCCTCAGCCGACTGGTGGCCCCGGCTGCCCGCGCGCTTCGGCGAGTCTGGCGCCGGGGCCACCTCTGTTTTCGTTCCCCGTCGCGTCTGTGCACCCGGAGCTCCGACAGGCGCGGGCCAGGGTGCGGAGAAGCGGTGGCGTCAGAGCTCCCAGGTGAGGTCGAGGCCGTCCGGGTCGGCGCTGTGGCGGGCCACACGAACGACCCGAGGTCCCGGCGGGAGCACCCATGCGCCGTCCTCCCGCACCTGGAGCCGCTCCAGCGGGACCCGGACCTCGACGGTGGACGACTGCCCGGCCGAGACCGCTGCACGAGCCCACCCCAGCAGGCGGTACGGCGGGCGGGACGCGTCGTCGGGGCGTCCTCCGTACACCTGGACGATGTCGGTGCCGTCGCGCTGCCCGGTGTTGGCCACGGTGGCCGTCACCACGAGCGCATCGTCGACCCGGTCGACGGCGGCGGCGCTGAGGCTCCAGCTCGTGTACGACAGGCCGAAGCCGAACGGGAAGGCCGGGACATGGCCCTCGCGGGCGAGGTGCCAGTACCCATGCCAGGCGTCGTAGACGACGTGCTTGGCGTCGATGTCGAAGGCCGGGAGATGCGTCGCGTCGGTGGGGACGGTGAATGGAAGTCGACCGCAGGGTTCGACGGTGCCCAGGAGCACGGCCGCCAAGCCGTGACCACCTTCCATCCCCGAGTACCACGACTGCACGATCGCCGGCACCTGGTTCCGCCAGCGCTCCATCACGACAGCACTCCCCGCCACGAGGGCGGTGACGGTCCGAGGGTTGGCGGCTGCGACCGCGGCAACGAGCGCCTCGTCAGCGGCATGCAGGGTCAAGGAGGTGCGGTCGCCACCGGTCGAGAACCCGCCGGTCGATCGCTCCGGGACGGCACCGGCGGGGGGCTCGAACCGCTGCTCGTCCGCGATCGACGCCCAGAACGCGGCGGCGTGATCGGGGTCGTCAGCTCCGGGCAGGAGGTCGCGCAGGTGAGACGTCCCGGCATCGCCGATGTACTCGCCCTCGTCCGCTTTGGTGAACCCGACGACCACGATCGCCGCGTCGGCCCGAGCGGCTGCCTCAGCGGCGCCCGCCACCTCCGTGCCGTCCTCGTAGACCACCTCAGCGTGGGGGAGCGCCGCTCGGATGCCGTCCAACACCGTTACGACCGTCGGCGCCCAGACATCGCTGGATCCGCCATCACCGAGGTTGCGTGCTGCCGCCAGGGTGCCGACCACGACCACGCGACGCAGCGAGGCCCCGTCGAGGGGAAGGACAGGGGCACCACCGACCGACTCGTTGCGGAGCAGCACGACCGACTTGGCCGCTGCCTCCCGTGCCAGCGCCCGGTGTCCGTCACTGGCCAGGGTTGCGGCGCTCGGACGAGGTGCCTGTGCGCCGGCCGTGGCGGCGTAGCGGAGCAGGGCCGTCAAGGTTCGGGTGACGCACGCGTCGACGTCGGCCCAGTCGCACTCGCCGCCGGCCAGGGCGCTGTCGAGCTGCGGAGCCCTGATCATCGGGGCCGGCATCTCGACGTCGAGGCCGGCCGTGATCGACGGACCGGCATCGCGCAGTCCGTAGATCCAGTCGCTGATCACGAAGCCGGCGAACCCCCACTCGCCGCGCAGCACGTCCCGCAAGAGCTCTTGGCTCTGGCCGCACTGAGCACCGTTGACCAGGTTGTACGCGCTCATCACGCAGGCCACGCCCTCATCGACGATGCGCTTGAAGTGCGGGAGGTACACCTCGTGGAGCGCCTGGTCGTCCACCTCGACGTCGACCTTGAAGCGGGCGTTCTCCATCGAGTTGCAGGCGAAGTGCTTCACGGTGGCCATCACGTGGCGTTGCACGCCACGGGTGAGCGCGGCGCCCATCTCGCCCACGTGGTGCGGGTCTTCGCCGTAGGTCTCCTGGGCCCGCCCCCACGCCGGGTGGCGCAGCAGGTTGACGCACACCCCGCCGTAGAGATCGGCGCCGACGACTCGTAGCTCGATCCCGATCGCCTCTCCGATGCGCTCCTCCAGGTCGAGGTCCCAGGTCGCCCCTCGGGCCATGCTCACCGGAAAGCAGGTTGCCGGCCCGATGACGACGCCCCGCGGTCCGTCGCTGAACGCAAAGCCCGGGATGCCCAGCCGTGGCACCCGAGCGGCCAAGAACGGCCGCCGGTGGTAGCCACCCTGGCCCATGTCCGTGAGCCCCGCCCAGAACGGCAGATCGCCGTCCAGGCACCACCGGCGCTCGTCTGGGGTCATCGCCGCCACCAGCGCAGCGGCGTGCTCGCCGGGGTCGGCGCCGGCTCGCACCGCCGTCACGGCGTCGTCCCACTCGCTCATGGCGGTCAGCATGGCCCACCACCGCCCGATCCGGGCGCAGCCACCGTCAGATGGCGGCGCTCCCGCTGCACAGAAGCAGTGGTTGTGGGTCGGCTCCCGTAGGATGGTCCGCCCCCTCTGGAAGGACGCTCGTGGAGCTCCGCGCTGATCTACGCAATGTCGCCATCGTCGCCCACGTCGATCACGGCAAGACCACGCTCGTCGACAAGATGCTCTGGCAGTCCGGCGCGTTCCGCGCCAACCAGGACGTCGCCGAGCGGGTCATGGACTCGATGGACCTCGAGCGCGAGAAGGGCATCACCATCCTCGCCAAGAACACCTCGGTGGCCTATGGCGACGTGAAGATCAACATCATCGACACCCCGGGCCACGCCGACTTCGGCGGCGAGGTGGAGCGGGGCCTGTCGATGGTCGACGGGGTGCTCCTGCTCGTGGACGCCTCCGAGGGCCCCTTGCCCCAAACCCGCTTCGTGCTGCGCAAGGCTCTCGAGGCCAACCTGCCCGTCGTGCTCGTGGTCAACAAGGTCGACCGCGCCGACGCCCGCATCGCCGAGGTGGTGCACGAGGTGGAGGAGCTGTTCCTTGACCTCGACGCCGCCATCGAGCAGCTCGACTTCCCGATCGTCTACTGCGTGTCCCGCGAGGGCAAGGCGTCGATGGATCGGCCCGCCGACGGCGCCGGCCTGCCCGATGGCGCCACGCTCAAGCCGCTGCTCGACCTGCTCATCGAGCGGATCCCCGCACCGGCATACGACCCGGACGCACCGCTGCAGGCGCTGGTCACCAACCTCGACTCGTCGCCCTACCTGGGGCGCGTCGCCCTGTGCCGGATGGTGAACGGTCGCCTCCGCAAGGGCGAGACCGTCGCGTGGTGCCGCGCCGACGGCACCACCGAGAAGGCCAAGATCACCGAGCTGTTCATCACTGAGGAGCTCGACCGAGTGCCGGCAGAGGAGGTCGGCCCCGGAGAGATCATCGCCATCGCGGGGATCCCGGAGATCACGATCGGCGAGACGCTGACCGACCTCGCCGACCCCCGCCCGCTGCCCGTGATCCACATCGACGAGCCCAGTCTGTCGATGACGATCGGCATCAACACGTCGCCACTGGCAGGCAAGGAGGGCTCAGCGCTCACCGCGCGCCTCGTCAAGGGACGGCTCGACAAGGAGCTCGTGGGCAACGTCAGCATCCACGTGCTCCCCACCGAGCGCCCCGACACCTGGGAGGTGCAGGGGCGGGGAGAGCTGCAGCTCGCCGTGCTCGTCGAGATGATGCGGCGCGAGGGCTTCGAGCTCACCGTCGGCAAGCCCCAGGTGCTCACCAAGGAGATCGACGGGAAGGTCCACGAGCCCGTCGACCGTCTCACCATCGACGTGCCCGAGGACTACCTCGGCGTCGTCACGCAGCTGCTTGCGCTCCGCAAGGGGCGGATGGAGCAGATCATCAACCACGGCACCGGCTGGGTGCGCATGGAGTACCTCGTGCCCGCCCGCGGGCTCATCGGCTTCCGTACGGAGTTCATCACCGAGACCCGCGGCACCGGCCTGCTCCACCACGTCTTCGAGCGCATGGAGCCCTGGGCGGGGGAGATCAAGGGGCGGCCGAACGGGTCGCTCGTCGCTGACCGCACCGGGCCCACCACCGGGTTCGCGCTCATGGCGCTGCAGGACCGCGGCGTGATGTTCGTCGGACCAGGCGTGCCGGTCTACGAGGGGATGATCGTCGGGGAGAACTCCCGCTCCGACGACATGGACATCAACCCCACCAAGGAGAAGAAGCTCAACAACATCCGGTCGTCCACCGCTGACGCGTTCGAGAAGCTGATCCCGCCTCGTGCGCTGTCGCTCGAGCAGGCCCTCGAGCTCATCGCCGAGGACGAGTGCGTCGAGGTCACCCCCACCAGCGTGCGCCTTCGCAAGGTCATCCTCGACCAGACGGTCCGCGCCCGCACCGCCAAGCGAGCCAAGACCACCGACTGAGTCCATGCGTGCTGCGGGCGTCGCTGCGCTCTGCCTCCGCACGTGCCTCCCGCCGACCGGCGAAGCCGGCTCGCCTCCGGCCGAACCACCCGCGAGGGTTCGTGGAACCTGACGCGCGGATGACGCGCGTGAGGTTCCAGAGAACCGATGGGTGCGGGGTCAGCGCGTGCGGAGGACGGGTTCGAGGGCCGCGATGTAGTCGGTGAGGCGAGCGGCCACCTCGAAGGCGAGGTCTTCCTCGCCGAGGTCGGGGTCGGGCCAGGTCTCCGACACGCGGACCCACGTGTCCCTCCCCAGGAACGGCCCCGCGGTCGCCTCGTCCCCGATGGCTTTGCGCCACCGCTTCTCGTGCTTCGTGAGATGGGCCAGCGTGGCGACGTTGTCGGCGGGCTTCGGGTGCTCGGCGTGGAACCCGATCTCCAGCGCCAGGGTGGTGGCCTCGACGACGTGGCGCGGGCTCATCACCTGGGCCTCATAGTGCTCCCGCGTCGGAGCCTCTGGCCCGAACCACACCTTGATGCCATACCGGTGAGCCTTCACCTGGGGCTCGCCGAGGTCCGTGGGCACCAGGGCCCTCAGATTGACTTCGATGGCGTCGAACAGGTGCACATCCATCGATGACATCCTGCCAGCGCTCACTCGCAGGATGTGCAAGATGACTGCGCCGCAGGCCGCGAAGCGGCGGCCCGGCCGCCGCCCCAACCCGGGGGGATGTGCGAAGGGGGGCGGAGCCCCCATCGGGCTCAGTAGTGCCAGGGGTAGTCGGACCAGTCGGGGTCGCGCTTCTCCAGGAACGCGTCGCGACCTTCGGCGGCCTCGTCGGTCATGTAGGCGAGCCGGGTGGCCTCGCCCGCGAAGACCTGCTGACCGACGAGGCCGTCGTCGATGAGGTTGAACGCGAACTTGAGCATGCGCTGCGCCGTGGGGCTCTTGCCGTTGATCTTGGCGCCCCACTCGAGGGCGACGCGCTCGAGGTCGGCGTGGGGCACGACCGCATTGACCATGCCCATGCGGTGCGCGTCGTCGGCGGAGTACTCGTCGCCCAGGAAGAAGATCTCCCGAGCGAACTTCTGCCCGACCTGCCGAGCGAGGTAGGCGGAGCCGAAGCCGCCGTCGAAGCTGGCGACATCGGCGTCGGTCTGCTTGAAGCGCGCGTGCTCGCGCGACGCAAGCGTGAGATCGGCCACCACGTGGAGGCTGTGTCCGCCGCCCGCCGCCCAGCCAGGAACCACGCAGATCACCACCTTGGGCATCATGCGGATGAGGCGCTGCACCTCGAGGATGTGGAGCCGGCCTGTGCGGCCGGGATCGATCGATGCCGCGGTGTCGCCCTCGGCGTACCGGTAGCCGTCCTTGCCGCGGATCCGCTGGTCACCCCCTGAGCAGAACGCCCACCCACCGTCCTTGGGTGACGGACCGTTGCCCGTGAGGAGAACGCAGCCGACGTCGGAGCTCTGCCGGGCGTGGTCGAGCACCCGGTAGAGCTCGTCCACCGTCGCCGGACGGAACGCGTTGCGCACCTCGGGACGATCGAACGCGACACGCACCGTGCCGTGGGCTCGGGCCCGGTGGTAGGTGATGTCGGTGAGGTCGAACCCCGGGACCGGATCCCATGCCTCGGCGTCGAACAGCTCGGAGATCATGCGTCGGAGCGTAGGGGGGTAGACAGGGACGATGGAACATCGACGACTGGGCCGGTCTGGCCTCAAGGTGAGTGTGCTGTCCTTCGGGTCCTGGGTGAGCTTCGGGAGCCAGCTCGACGTCGGTCGGGCTCGGGACTGCATCGAGGCGGCGCACGACGCTGGCGTCAACTTCTACGACAACGCCGAGTCCTACGCGGGCGGCGAGTCCGAGCGGATCATGGGCGAGGCGATCGCGGCGCTCGGCTGGGCCCGGGAGACCTACGTCGTGTCGACGAAGCTCTTCTGGGGTCTCACCGAGGGTGTCAACACGAAGAACACCCTGAACCGCAAGTACCTGCTGCAGGCGATGGACGGGTCGTTGCGCCGGTTCGGTCTCGACTTCGTCGATCTCGTCTTCTGCCATCGTCCCGATCCGCACACACCGATCGAGGAGACGGTGTGGGCGATGTCCGACCTCATTGATCGCGGGAAGGCCCTCTACTGGGGCACCTCGGAGTGGTCGGCCGACGAGATCCGCGCTGCCTGGGACATCGCCGATCGACGCAACCTGCACAAGCCGGTGATGGAGCAGCCCCAGTACAACATCTTCGAGCGCAAGCGAGTGGAGCGGGAGTACGCGCGCCTCTACGACGACATCGGTCTTGGTCTCACCGTGTGGAGCCCCCTCGCATCGGGCCTGCTCAGTGGCAAGTACATGGACGGCATCCCCGAGGGCAGCCGGGCCACCCTGCCCGGCTACGAGTGGCTGAAGGACTTCCTCACCGACGAGTCTCGCAACGCCAAGGTCAAGCGGCTCGCGGGGATCGCCGATGAGCTGGACTGCACGCTCTCGCAGCTGAGCCTCGCTTGGTGCGCACGCAACCCCCACGTCTCCACGGTGATCACCGGCGCCAGTCGCGTCGAGCAGGTGCACGAGAACATGGGGGCCCTCGACGTGGTCCCCAAGCTCACCGACGACGTCATGGCGAGGATCAAGGCCGCCACCCGCTGACTGCTAGAAACAGCACCGTGGAAGCCGTCGTCATCTACGAGAGCCTCACCGGGAACACCGCCAAGGCGGGCCGAGCGATCGCCGACGGCCTGAGCAGAGAGGGTCTGCCCACGCAGGCCTTCCCGATCACGAAGATCGACTACCAAGCGCTCGCCAGGGCTGAGCTCGTGATCGTCGGGAGCTGGGTCGACGGGCTGATCTTCGTCGGGCAGCGCCCCGGCCGCCTCGGTCGGATCACCGCCATGCCGTCGTTGGTCGGCAAGAAGGCTGTCGTGTACGTGACCTATGCCATCGACCCGGGCAAGTCGCTGCAGAAGCTGTCCGATGCGGTCGAAGCTCGGGGTGCCGAGCTTCTCGGCGGGGCGTCGATCCGCCGGGACCGCGTCCCGGCCGGTGTGGCCGACCTCGTCGACCGCATCCTGGCGATCACCGCCACCGCCTGACGCTGGTCTGAGCAGGCCGGCCGACCGTCAGGTCGACCAGGGGCCGACGCCGCTGATCTTGTCGACGGTGATGCGCACGATCGAGCCAGGGGGCGGGTCGTCCATGGGCGGGAAGCGCGCGTCGGGTCCGATGTGCACGTGGGCGAGCCGCTGCAGGAGCTCGGGCGCACCCCCGGGCACCACCCGTGCGGTGCCTTGGAGTACGAGGTACTCCCGCATGCCGATGGCGTTCACCTCGGACGACTCGATCGACAAGGCGATCCGTGGATCGCGCTCGAGGTTCCGGATCTTGCGAAAGGGGCCGAGGGAGCCGAACACCACCTCGTCGCCGTCGACGGCCACCCACACACAGCTCACCTGCGGCGCACCATCGGGGTCGATCGTCACCACGTGGGCGAGGTTGGGGCCAGTGAGCACCGCACGAGCGCTCTCCGGGATGGCGACCATCGCAGCAGCCTAGGAGGTGGCGATCGTGACTTCGCGCGGCCAGGTAGCGTCCTGCGTCGTGCTCCGCAGCGGTCTCCTCGCGCTCCTCGCGCTCGTCGCGCTGCCGACCAGCGCGTGCGGGGGCGTCGGAGGTGGCGCCGACATGGTGTCCGGTTCGGTTGTGGTGCTGGCGGCGTCGTCGATGCGCGAGGCGATGACTGCGGTCGCAGCAGACTTCGAGGACGCGCATCCGGGAACCGAGGTCGCCCTCACGTTCGACGGCTCATCTGGGCTGGCCGCCGCGATCATCGAGGGAGCGCCAGGCGACGTGTTCGTGTCGGCGGACGATGAGACGATGGGACGGGTGCAGCGTTCCGGCGCGGCCACCACGATGGCCGTGACCATCGCCAGCAACGACCTCCAGATCGCGGTCGCTGAGGGGAACCCGCTCGGGATCCAGGGGCTCGCGGACCTCGATGGCGTCGTGGTGTCCCTCTGCCGGCGCGAAGTGTCCTGCGGGGCCTACGCCGAGGAGCTCTTCTCGAGGGCAGGGGTTGCAGTGCCTGACGCGGGGCGCGAGTCCAACGTCAAGGCCGTGGTCACCAAGGTCCAGCTGGGCGAGGCCGACGCGGGGATCGTGTACCGAACGGACGTGCTCCAGGCGACGGGCATCGCCGGTGTCGAGGTGCCGGCCCACCAGCGCGTCGAGGCCCGGTACTCCGCCATCGCCCTGACCGAGGCGCCCAACCCACGCGGAGCGGGCGCGTTCATCACCTTCCTCTCCGGTCGCGAGGCTCGAGCCACCTTGCGCGCCGCGGGGTTCGGGCCACCATGACCGCGCGACGGCGTTCCATCCTGCCGATCGCGCTGGCCGGCGGCGGGGGGGCGGCCCTGCTCGTGCTGATCGTGGTCCCCGTCGTCGCACTGCTCACCCGGGCACCATGGGCGTCAGCTGGTGATCTGCTGCGCGAACCGGAGCACCTGGCGGCCCTGCGGCTCTCGCTGGTCGTGTCCGTCTGGGCGCTCGTGCTCTCGGTGATCGGCGGCTTCCCGATCGCCTGGCTGCTCGCCCGAGTCGAGTTCCCCGGGCGTCGGGTCATGCGGGCGCTCGTGACACTGCCGATGGTGCTGCCCCCTGTGGTCGGCGGCGTGGCCCTGCTCGTGGCCTTCGGGCGGCGAGGCCTGGTCGGGCAGTGGCTCGACCGCTGGTTCGACGTGCACCTCGCCTACACCACCACCGCAGCGGTCCTCGCGGCGACCTTCGTCAGCCTGCCCTTCTTCGTGGTGACCGTCGAAGCGGGCCTCCGGGGCGTCGATCCGCGCTTCGAGGACGCGGCCCGCACCCTCGGCGCCCGGCCGGGCACCGTGCTGCGGCGCGTGACGTTGCCGGCGGTGCGGGGCGCCCTCGGGGCAGGCGGCGCCCTGGCCTGGGCGCGCGCCCTCGGTGAGTTCGGCGCGACGATCACGTTCGCCGGCAGCTTCGAGGGGCGCACCGAGACGTTGCCGCTGGCCATCAACGAGGCGCTCGACACGGACGCTGGCGCCGCGATCCTCCTGAGCCTCGTGCTGCTCGCCATCTCGGTGGTCGTCCTCGCCACCCTGCGCGATCGATGGTTGGGCAGCCCATGAGCGGTCTGCGGCTCGCCGGCGCCAGCCAGCTCGGCTCGTTCCGAGTAGAGGTCGACGTCCACCTCGAGCCTGGCGAGACGCTCGCAGTGCTCGGGCCGAACGGTGCGGGGAAGTCCACGCTGCTGCGCGCGATCTGCGGGCTGCTCCCGCTCATGTCGGGCGCCGTGGAGCTCGACGGCCGCACCTTGGACGACCCGGCTTCGGGGGTGTTCGTCCCTCCGGCCGAGCGGTCGATCGGGGTGGTGTTCCAAGACCTGCTGCTCTTCCCCGACCTGAGCGTGATCGACAACGTTGCGTTCGGGCTGCGGGCCCACGGCATGGCACGCCGCGCGTCTCGAGGCGTCGCGGCCGACTGGCTGGCCCGATTGGACCTGGCGCACCTCGGCGACGTCGACGTTGCACAGCTGTCGGGCGGGGAGGCGCAGCGCGTCGCCCTCGCTCGGGCGCTCGCGCCTGCGCCACGGGTGCTGCTCCTCGATGAACCCCTGTCCGCCCTCGACGCCGATGTGCGCGGCAGAGTTCGTCGCCAGCTGCGCGATCACCTCGCACTGCATGACGGGCCGCGGATCCTCGTCACCCACGATCCGCTCGATGCGGCTGTCCTCGCCGATCGCGTGATCGTGCTGGAGCAGGGTCGCGTCACCGACAGCGGCCTCCTCGCCGAGCTGGTGGCGCGGCCCCGGTCTGCGTGGTCGGCTGAGCTCGCGGGCACGAACCTGCTTCCGGCCACGGCCGACGGTGCCCGACTGCACCTGCGGTCCGGGGGCGTGCTCGTGGCCGCGGAGGCTGCCGCGGCGGCAGACGTGCTCGTGGCGATCCGGCCGGCCTCGGTCACCCTCCATCGTGGCCAGCCCGAGGGCAGCGCGCGCAACGTCTGGCAGGCGACCGTGGCGGAGGTGGAGGGCTTCGGCGAGCGCTACCGCGTGCGGCTCGACGGGGTGGTCCCGCTCGTCGCCGAGGTGACAGGTGGCGCCATCGCCGATCTCGGCGTGTGCGTGGGCCAACCGGTCTGGGCCAGCGTGAAGGCCACCGACGTGCAGGCCTATCCGGTCTAGGGCACGAGTGCCGTCCGAGGGGATCTAGCGGAACTCGGTGAGGGCGACCTCGGCGTCGGGATCGACCTTGAACAGGACCGAGCCCGCGCTGTTGCTCCCGAGGCGTGTCGGGAGCACGACCGAGACGGGATCGAGGGACCGCAGTCGCCATGCGAAGCGCAGCGCGTCGGTGAGCCCGAGCGTGTCGTCGACCCGCACTCCCTTGCTCGCGTCGCCACCGGCGCGGGCGAGGGAGATCGGGTTCCGGGTGTCGCCGAGCTTGCCGAAGATGGCCTTGAGGAACTGCTGCTGGCGTTGCACCCGCCCAAGATCCGAGGTGGGGTCCTCTTTGCGGCGACCGTCGATGACCTCGACGTAGTGACGCGAGCGCACGAACGCGAGTGCCGTCGGCCCGTCCAGCTCGTGGGTGCCCGCAGTCGGGATGTCGAGTCCGGTGTTGGCATCGCTGGCCGGGTTCGGGAACGTGATCATGATGCCCCCGAGGGAGTCCACGAGGCCGGCGAAGCTGACGAAGTCGACCTCGAGGTAGTGGTGGATCGGCACCTGGAGGGCCTGCTGGATCGTGAGGACGAGCCGCCGGGGCCCACCGCCGCTGTAGGCGGCATTGATCTTCGCCGAGCCGTTCGTCTCCGCGATCGGCACGTAGAGGTCACGGGGGACCGACAGCATCTTGGCGCCGCCGTCGACGAAGCGGAGCAGCATCACCGTGTCGGCGCGCTGTCCACCGCCGTCGGCGAAGGCAGCCGGGTTCAGGCCTGCTTCCGCGATGGCCTGCGGATCTCGGGTGTCGGACCCGACGATCAGGTAGTTGGTGCCGTTGCCAGGCGGGGACAGCACATCGGCCAGCGGGATCTTCTCGACCTTGTCGTAGACGGACCGAGCGTAGAGCCAGCCCCCCAGCACCGTCAGGAGCAGGAGCAGCGGCAGAAGCATCGACGTGAGCATGAGCACTCGCCGCAGCTTGGGCCGTCGAGGTCGGCGACGGGTGGAGGTGGCGGGGGATCGCACCGGCGTCGGCTTGGCTGCCGGGGTCGGCGCCGGCGAGCGGGTCGCCGCGGGTCGGGCGGCGGGCTTGGGGGCGGTGGGGCGAGCCGCGGTCGGCACCTGGTTCGATGCCGCGGGGCGTGGGCTGGTGCTGCCACCAGGACGCGGTGGGGGACCGGCCGGCGTGGCACCCGGGGCGGGCACGTGGATCTTGCGAGGGTCGCGGGGGGGCCGGGTATCGCTCACAGCGGAGGCAACGGTACGCAACACGGCGCGCTCGGGGCGAGATGGTCGCGGCGGCGTGGGCGTTCCGTCACCAGCCGGGACATGAGAGGATGCGAACCATGCCGGGTTGGGACTTGGACGACGAGTGGCCGGAGCAGCAGACGACGGGGCAGGTGCTCGTCGTCGATGACGACGCCAGCATCCGCACCCTGCTCGCGTTCATCTTCCACGACGAGGGCTACGACGTCGTCGAGGCCGCTGATGGCCTCGAGGCGCTCGAGGTGCTCCGCACCGCGCCACCAGCCCTGATGATCCTCGACCTCATGATGCCGAACCTCGACGGGGTCGGGGTGCTCCGGGCCCGCCAGGAGCGCACGCTGGCCATCGGCACGCGCATCTTGGTCCTCACGGCCAAGAACGACGCCCAGGACCGGCTCTGGTGCTGGGAGCTGGGCGCCGATCAGTTCCTCACGAAGCCGGTCGATCCGGACCAGCTCCTGAACGAGGGGCAGGCACTGCTGGCGTGCACCCCCGACGAGCTGCGCGACCGCCGGGAGCAGGGGCTCGCCGAGGCCCGAAGGCTGGATGCCATCGAGGCGGCGTTCCGCCCCCGCTGAGCCATCACGCGAGGAGGCCGCTCAGGAAGTCGTCGACCTCCGCCGACGCAGGTGCCAGCGGCAGGTCGGCGAGACCATCGCGGTCCGACGCGATCGTGGCGACCAGCTCGTCACAGAGGTCGCTCACCTCGGGGGACAGGAACCGAGACCGCTGCGCGTAGCCGTGCCCGTCGCGGCCTCGGGGGTTCTGACGGTGGTGGTGGTAGCGAAGCGGCACGTGCAGCCAGAGCTCGTCGCGGGCTCGGGTCATCGCCACGTGGAGCAGTCGTCGCTCCTCGTCGATCTCCTCGGGGCGACCCGTGGCGAGGTCAGATGGCAGGCACCCGTCGGCGAGGTGGATGAGGTGGACGACATCCCACTCCGCACCCTTGGCTGCATGGATCGTCGACAGGGTCACGTAGTCGTCGTCCAGGTGAGGCGGACCTGCCAGGTCTCCGGTGGACGACGGGGGGTCGAGCGTGAGGTCGGTGAGGAAGCGCTCGAGGCTGGGGGCCATGCCGGCAGCGGCTTCCAACCGGTCGAGGTCGGCACGGCGCGCCTCGGCGTTGCGGTGATGCCGCTGGACGCGCGCGTCGAGCCATGTCCGCACGAGGGCGATCTGGGCGGCCGGTGTCTCGCACAGCTCGGCAGCCCGGGCGCCGCGGAGCACGCCGTCGAGCATGACCAGGCCATCGAGGACCGCGTCCTCGAGGCCGGCCGTGCTCCCCGCGTGGGCGAGGTCGGTGGCGCTGCGCAGCGCGCTGGTGACCCGTCGAGCCGTCGCGGGTCCGACGCCGTCGAGGAGCTGCAGGACGCGGAACCACGCGAGATCGTCGGTGGGGTTCTGCACGAGGCGCAGCGTGCAGATGAGGTCCTTCACGTGCGCGGCTTCGAGGAACCGCAGACCGCCGTAGAGCACGAACGGGATCTTCCGCACCGTGAGCTCGACCTGCAGCACCTCGCTGTGATGGGTGGTTCGGAAGAGCACCGCTTGGTGGCGCAAGGCGACACCTGACTCGAAGCGCTCGAGCAGCGCCTCGCACACGGCGACCGCCTGTGCGTGCTCGTCGTGGGCGGTGACGAGCCGCGGTCGCGCTCCCGACGGTCGTTCCGCTCGGAGGTCCTTGGCATGTCGCTCGGGGGCCTGCGCCATGACCGCGTTGGCCGCGGCCAGCACCTCGGGGGTGGAGCGGTGGTTGCGGGTGAGGGTGACGATGTCGGCGCCGAAGCGGCTCGGAAAGTCGAGGATGTTGCGCACGGTTGCGGCCCGGAAGCCGTAGATGGCCTGCGCGTCGTCGCCGACGGCGGTGAGGGTGGCACCAAGCGACGAGAGCTCGGCCAGCAGATCGCCCTGGAGGGCGTTGGTGTCCTGGACCTCGTCGACGAGCACGTGGCGAACCTGTTCGCCGACCAGCGCTGCCACCGACGGTGTGCGCAGGAGCGCCCACCACTGGAGGAGGAGATCGTCGTAGTCGAGCACCTGGTCGCACCGCTTCCGGGCGACGTACGCGCCGTACACGCTGCGCAGCTCGTCGAGGTCGTCGCGGCACCACGGGTACCAGCGCTCGAGCACGTCGGACAACGGCAGGCGCGTGTTGACGCAGCGACTCCAGATGCTGGCCAGTGCGTCCTTGTTCGTCCGGCGGCGACGTTCGGCTCCTGGCGGACGGAGCTCGTCGCGCAGCATCGAGAGCAGATCCGCGGCGTCCGCCTGGTCCAGCACCGTGAACCCTGGCTCGATCCCGACGGCGCGGCCGTAGCGACGCAGGAACCGGTTGGCGACGGCGTGGAACGTCCCGGCCCAACAGGCTGCCGCAACCCGCTGTCCCGTGGTCGACTCGGCTCGGGCGACGAGCTCGGCCGCGGCCCGCCTGCTGAAGGTGAGCAGCAGGATCTCCTCGGGCGCCACGCCGGCCTCGACGAGGTGGGCGAGCCGCGCCGCGAGCGTGGTGGTCTTGCCGGTCCCTGCCCCCGCGACGATGAGGAGGTGGCCGTCGCCGTGCGTGGCAGCGGTGCGCTGCTCGTCCGTCAGCTCTGCGAGGTCGAACATGCGTTCGACACTACACGGGTGGCGGCCGGGGCAGCGGACGCGCCTGTTGGCCTCAGTGGCGACGCTCAGGCATCGGGGTCCAGCTGCAGGGACGCCGAGTACATGCAGTAGCGCTCCCCGGTGGGGCCGGGTCCATCGGGGAACACGTGGCCGAGGTGGGCATCGCACCTGGCGCAGCGGACCTCGGTGCGCACCATCCCGTGGCTGGAGTCGGTTACCAAGCGCACGTGATCGGCGGCGGTGGGCTCGGTGAAGCTGGGCCACCCGCTGCCCGAGTCGTACTTGGTGTCCGAGCGGAACAGCTCGGCCTCGCACACGATGCACCGATACGTACCAGGGTCCTTCGTGTTCACGTAGGCGCCGGTGAAGGCCCGCTCGGTGCCACCCTTCTGGGTCACCTCGTACTGCTCTGGGGTGAGGCGCTGGCGGAGCTCGTCGTCGCTGGGGACCGGGTTCGTCGTCATCCCCCCAGTCTGCCGTGCCGCGCGGCGCCCGACACGGCGCCCGGTCATTCTTCGGGCGCGAGGAAGGCCGCCAGGGCGGCGCGGTAGAAGGCCGGGTCGGCGGAGCCGCAGAGCTCGCGGGCCGAGTGCATCGCCAGCTGGGGCGCGCCCACGTCCACGGTGGGGATGCCAAGGCGAGATGCGGTGATCGGCCCGATGGTGGAGCCGCACGGGAGATCACCTCGATGGGCGTACCGCTGCAGGGGGACCCCGGCCTGCTCGCAGGCGAGGACGAAGGTGGCGGCGCTGGCCGCGTCGGTGGCATAGCGCACGTTGGCGTTCACCTTCAGCACCGGGCCCTGGTTGAGCTCGATGAGGTGACCGGGCTCGTGGCGATCGGCGTAGTTCGGGTGGGTGGCGTGGGCGTTGTCCGCCGAGCAGCACACCGAGGCGGCGAGCGAGCGCAGCATCTCCTCGCGCCCACCGCCGAGACCGAGCACGATGCGCTCCACCAACGCCGGCAGCATCGCGGAGTCGGCCCCGCGCGAGGAGGTGGAGCCCACCTCCTCGTGGTCGAACAGAACGAGCACGGGAACCTGGGCGGTGGTGGTGTCGGGGTTGGCGGCGGCGATCAGCGCCTCGACCCCAGCCCACGACGAGCCGAGGTTGTCGAGGCGCGGGGCGCTCACCATGCTGTCATCGGACCCCACCAGGCGGCTGGGCGTGAGGTCGTCGACCATGAGGTCCCAGGCCAGGACGGCCTCGACGGCGACGCCGAGCTCATCGGCCAGCCAGCTCGTGAAGGCGCCCTCGGAGGGGTCGCCGAGCCCCCAGATCGGGTTGAGGTGCTGCTGGGCGTTGAGCCGGAGGCCGTCACTGGAGATCTCGCGATCGAGGTGGATGGCCAGCTGGGGCACGCGCAGCACGGGCCGCGCCACCCGGACCAGGCGCTCCTCGGGCCCCGTCGACGTGCGGACGACGACGCGCCCGGACAGACCGAGGTCACGATCGAGCCATGAGTTCAGCAGGGGTGACCCGTACGGCTCGACGGCGACCTGGCGATAGCCCCCGCGCCCCGAGTCGGGCCGAGGCTTGACGCGCAGGTTGGGGCTGTCCGTGTGCGCGCCGATCAACCGGAACCCGTCGGTGGCGCTGTGATGAGCGCCGACGGACCACGCGACGAGGCTTCCCCCGCGTCGGATGTAGAACGAGCCCTCGCCCGACGGCCACGAGTCCGCTTCGCTGAGGGCCCGGAAGCCGGCTGCGTCGAGACGCGCAGCGGCTTCGACGCACGCGTGGAACGGCGAAGGGGCGGCGTCGATGAACGCCATCATCCGGCGAGCCGCGTCGAGATCGAGGTCCATCGGGTCAGCCTGCCACGCCGCCGGCTCGTGGTCGCGTGGGGCGACCGACAAGGATGCTGCGGTGCTTCCCGTCGTCATCCTCCATTGGAACCGGCCCGAGCGATGCGTGCCCACCGTCGAGCGCTTCCTTGCCCAGGACGTCCCTGGTGGTGTGCGGGTGGTGGTGGTGGACAACGGCTCCGCACCCGACGCGCTCGCGAAGGTGAAGGCCGGGCTGCCGGACGGTGTCGAGCTGATCGAGCTCCCTCGCAACCGGGGCTTCGGTCCGGGCGCAAACGTCGGCTTCCGTCACATCCTCGCGAACCCGTGTCCTGGCGACGGGGCATGGATCGGGCTCGCTCCTCACGATGCCGAGCCCGCCGACGACTGCCTGGCGAGGATGCTCGAGGCGGTGGGCCGTCGGCCCCGGTCGGGCCTCGCCTGCGCTGACTTCGGCGACGGTGAGACGCCGGTGGTCGACCCGTACTTCGGCGGCATCCTCGCCCCCGCCACGGTGGACGAGGGCTGGGAGCCTGCTGGTCACCCTCACGGCACCCTGATGCTGGCTCGGCGGAACCTGCTCGAGGAGGTGGGGCTCTTCGACGAGCGCTACTTCGCGTACTGCGAGGAGGCCGACCTCGCCCTCCGGGCCGCGGCGGCCGGGTGGGAGACGGGGCTCATCCGGGGGGCGATCGTCGTCAACCCCGATCTCGGCACCCGGATCGCGGTCATCGACTACCTCCAGCTGCGCAACACCCTCCTCCTCGTGCGCGAGCACTCGGGTCGCTACCACGCGACGATCCGCGGCCTGCTCGCGGTCGGGCAGCTGCTGAGCGGCCTCGTCTCGCCCGCCCGGCGCGGCCCCTACTTCGATGCCGTCGCTCGGGTGCGGGCGCTGGTCGACCACGCCCGCGGTCGCTACGGGCCGCCCCCCGCCGTGCTGCTGGAGCGCTGATCGCTCAGTAGGTGGTGGGCGACCAGGGGGCGGTCGGGGAGCGCAGCAGCGCATCGAGGCGCGCCACGCCTCCCGGACGCTCCTCGTCGAGCCAGCCGGCCTCGTGGAGCTGGGTGAGGGATCGGCCCCCGAGGCAGGCCGCGCTCAGCGCACCCACCGGGAGCCGGACGTCAGCCGGCGCGTCGGTGGTGGTCACCTCGGCGCCGTCGGGTCCGATCTCGAGCGCCCACCGACTCGACGCGAACCCCAGGTCGTCGACGACATCCACGACGGCGCACCCTGCAAGCGGCGCGCGCCGGTTCGCCAGGACGCGCGGCACATCGAGCAGGCGCGCCCAGATGCAGTCGAAGGTGTCCAGCTGCACGGTGGCACGCCCGTCGGTGACGAGATAGCGCACGGGGTCGTCGAGGCTGCGGTTGCCGGCCCGGATCGAGGCGATCCAGTCGAGCTCGCACAGGTGACGCCAGAGCTCGCGCTCGGCCTCGGGGGTGTCGCCCAGGAGGAGGACCACGTGTGCCACCCCGGACGGACGGTTGCGGACCCACTCCTCCTTCACGACGTACTTGACGACCCCTCGCACCTGTCCGGTTCCGTCGCGCCACAGCGCCCCGCGCGCCTTGCCCCCGTCGTTGGTGTCACCTGGCCATCGCTCGAGGCCTGCGACGCGATCCCAAACGCTGCCGGAGCGCGTGATCGCTCCCATCGTGCGCGCCCAGCGCAGATCGTGGATCGCCTGGAGATGCGGTCGTAGCTCGGCAGGCGCGACGAGCTCGATCGACCCGGTTCGCGGTGCGATGAACACGGCGGCCCGCGTGTCGATCTCGATGGCACATGCATCGACAGCGGGGCCGTACCCGAAGCGCCCGTAGATCGGCCACTCGGCGGCCACGAGGAGCGCGATCGGCACCTCCTGGTCGGCGATGGAGGCAAGCTGGGCGCCCATCAACCGGGTGAGGTGCCCCTGTCGGCGGTGGTTGCTGGCCACGGCGACGGCGGTGACACCCGCAGCAGGAACAGCACCGCCATCGAGCGAGAGGTCCGCGGGGAACCAGCGAGCAACGCCCGCGAGCTCGCCCTGGGTGGAGAGCGCGCCATGCGTGGGCTCGTCCTCGAACAGCTTCGCCCACGCCGCCACGATCTCGTCGGTGATCGTGCCCAGCATGCTGGTGCCCACGAGGCGTGCCGCATCGGCCAGCTCATCGTCCCTCAGGAGGCGGACGGTCGGCTGCGGGACAGACGAGGTGGCCATTCCGGCAACCTATTGGACCGAAGGGGCAGCGTGCGGCCGGGTTTTCAGTCGGCAGGCGGTGGCGCGGTCCATGCTCGGCGGCGCACCTCGTAGCTCGCGATCGATGCGGCGGACGCCACGTTGAGCGAGCCGACCTTGCCGAGCAGGGGCAGGAACGCGACGGCATCGCAGGCCGCGAGCGTGGCCGATGTGCAGCCACGGTCCTCGTGGCCCACGACGAGGCAGACCGCGTCGGTGAGCGCGAGCGAGTGCAGCGGTACGGCCTCGTCAGCCAGCTCGATGGCGACGACGTGGTAGCCGGCGACCTTCGCTGCCGCGACGGCGGCCGGTCCGTCGTCGGCCCGGTGGAAGGTGAGGTAGCGATCGGTCCCGAGCGCGGTCTTGGCGACCTTCGTGTCGTGAGGGTCGGGGGTGCGGTTCACGAGCCACACGTCCTCCACTCGAAGCGCGGCCGCGGTTCGGATGATCGCGCCGACGTTGAACGGGCCCTCCACATCCTCGAGGACCAGGGCCAGCCGACCCCCCGTGCGGCGTCGCCACTCGCGGTGGAGGCGCTTCATGCCGGTGCCGTCCAGCTGCTTCACGATCGCGCCACCTGGAGGAGCCGGTAGCCGGTGCGCGACCCGATGCGCTCGGTGGGCCACCCGGACTCTCCCAGCCACCGCTGCAGGGAGTCTGCGCCGAGGTGCTTCTGCACCACGAGCACCGCGTGGCCCCCGGGAGCGAGGCGCACCAGCCAGGAGCGGAGCAGATCGTGGAGGGCGGGTTTGCCGATGCGGATCGGCGGGTTCGACCAGATCAGGTCGACCGCGAGGTCGTCGGGCACATGAGCGGGTGAGACGGCGCGCACGTTGGTGAGCCCCAAGGTGGCAGCGTTCTCGGCGCAGAGGGCAACGGCCCGCTCGTTGACATCGACCGCCCACACGACCGCCCCCGGCGCGCGGGCGGCCAAGGTGCATGCGATCGGCCCATACCCGCAGCCGAGGTCCACGAAGACCCCGATGGGCGCGGGCTCCGGGGCCTCGAGCAGCAGGTACTTGGTACCCGGGTCGACGTGGTCCCGGGCGAAGACGCCTCGATCGGTGACGAGGCTGAGCGTCCGGTCCGGCAGGTCGAGTCGCACCACGGTCGGCTGTGAGCCGACGGCCGGGTTCGCGTCGAAGTACTGGCCGGTCGCGTCACCCATCGAGTGTGAACCTACCGGCAAGCGTGCCGGTAGCCTGGAGCGATGGTTGCGCCCTACGAGATCCGGCTCATCGGTGACCCGGTGCTGCGGCAGCGGGCGGCCGACGTCACCGACATCGACGGCAAGCTGGCGCGGCTCGCAGAGGACATGCTCACCACGATGTACGACGCGCCGGGCCTCGGGTTGGCCGGCCCGCAGGTGGGCGTGCAGAAGCGCATCTTCGTCTACGACATCGGTGAAGGTCCGCAGGTGGTGATCAACCCCGAGGTGCGAGAGTCGCGCGGCGAGTGGGGCTATGACGAAGGCTGCCTGTCGATCCCCGGCCTCGCGTTCGAGCTGGTTCGTCCGAAGGAGATCCATCTCGTCGGCTACGACCTGGAGGGCAACGAGCTGTCCGTCGAGGCCGACGACCTCCTCGCTCGCTGCTTCCAACATGAGCTCGATCACCTCGACGGTGTCCTGTTCGTCGAGCGGCTCGAGCCAGACGACCGCAAGGCCGCGATGAAGATCATCCGAGAGCAGCGGCTCACCGATCAGGACCTCGCGGGAGCCGAGATCGGCGCCGTCGCTCCCAAGCGAACCGGCTTCAGCCTTCTCTGACACCCGCTCGTGACCCTTGCCCCCCCGCCGCAGGGGCCGCCGAGACGGCTGGCCTACCTCGGAACGCCCGACCTCGCTGTCCCGCCCCTGCACGCGCTTGCCTCCGCCGGGTACGAGATCGCGCTGGTGGTCACACAGCCCGATCGGCGGCGTGGGCGCGGGTCGGCCGTGTCCCCCAGCCCGGTGAAGGCCGCCGCGCTCGACTTGGGCCTCCCCGTGACCGACGACGTGAACGACCTCCTCGAGGTGGACGTCGACCTCGGTGTCGTGGTCGCCTACGGCCGGCTGATCCGACCACCGGTGCTGGAGCGGGTCCCCATGGTGAACCTCCACTTCTCGCTGCTTCCTCGCTGGCGGGGAGCGGCCCCCGTCGAGCGAGCGATCCTGGCTGGCGACGAGCGAACCGGGGTCGATCTGATGGTCGTCGAAGAGACCCTCGACACGGGCGCGATCTACGCCCGCTCGCCGCTCGACATCGACCCTGACGAGACCCTCGACGAGCTGCGCGCTCGGCTGGTCGAGGCGGGCGTGCGGCTGCTCGTCGACAACCTCGGGGCCGGACTCGGCGCGCCCTCCCCGCAGGAGGGGGAGCCGTCGTACGCCGCGAAGATCGACCCGGCCGAGCTCGAGATCGACTGGACCCGCCCGGCGGTCGAGGTCCATCGGCTCGTGCGCCTCGGCGGGGCCTGGACGACGCACAACGGACATCGGCTCAAGGTGCTCCGCACATCCCTCGGTGACGAGGGTGCAGGGCCCGTCCTGCGCGCCGGGGGTGAGCCGATCCGCCTGCTCGAGGTCCAACCGGCCGGCAAGGCCCGCATCAGTGGCGCGGCGTGGGCGAACGGCGCCCGCTGGCAGCCTGGCGACCGGCTGCCCTCGTGACCTCACCGCGCTCGGCGCGCAGCATCGCGCTCGACGCCCTCGAGCGGATCGACTCGGGCGGGGCGTACGCAAACCTCCTGCTTCCCGAGCTGCTCTCGCGGAGCGGACTCGAGCAGCGCGACCGCAACTTCGCCACGGAGCTCGTCTACGGCACGACTCGGATGCGGCGAGCCTGCGACTTCCTCGTCGACCGCTTCCTCACGCGCGATCTCGATGTCCGCGTCCGCAACGCGCTCCGACTCGGCGCCTACCAGCTGCACTTCATGTCGCTGGCGCCGCATGCTGCGGTGGGGGAGACGGTCGAGGTGGCCCCCAAGGCGGCGCGCGGCCTCGTCAACGCCGTGCTCCGCCGGGTGGCCGACAACCCGGTCATCTGGCCCGATGACCCCACCGAGCTGAGCTACCCCGACTGGGTGGTGGAGGTGCTGCACGCGGACCTCGGGGCCGTGGCCGCGCGCGGGGCCCTCGAGGTGATGAACACCGCGCCGAGCGTCACCGAGCGCGACGACGGCTACGTGCAGGATCTGGCATCGCAGTGGGTGGCCGAGAGCGTCGGGGCTCAGGCCGGTGAGCGGGTCGCCGATCTCTGCGCCGCGCCCGGCGGGAAGGCCACGCTGCTGGCGGCCACGGGTGCCCACGTGGTGGCGGCCGACATCCGCCCCGCTCGCGTGGGCCTCGTGGTGGCCAACGCGCGCGCAGCGGCACCGCTGTCGGTCGTCGCCGCCGATGCCGTACGGGCGCCCTTCGCGCCGTCGACGTTCGATCGGGTCCTCATCGACGCCCCGTGCTCGGGGTTGGGGACCCTTCGCCGCCGACCTGACGCACGTTGGCGCATCGATGCTGCCGCCCCGGCCCGCCTCGCCGCGGTGCAACGGGCGATGGCCACCGCAGCCGCAGACCTCCTGCGGCCGGGAGGCCTGCTCGTGTACTCGGTCTGCACCCTGACCGAGGCCGAGGGCCCGGCGGTCGATGCACACCTGGCCACCAGCCGCCCCGATCTCATCCCGGAGCCGCCGCTCCCGGAGCCGTGGGAGCCGATCGGGCGCGGGGGACGGCTGCTCCCGCAGGCCGCGGGGACCGATGGGATGTACCTGCTCCGCCTGCGCCGTGCACCCTGACCCCACTCGTGCGAGCGCCGACTCGACGGGAGTCGGGCAGACTCCAGCGATGGCATTGCAGGCGAAGGTGGTCACCGTGTCCGACGGCGTGGCGGACGGGTCGAGAGCGGACCGATCGGGCGCAGCGTTGGTCGCCCATCTGCGCGAGGCCGGCTTCGATGTGGTCGACGAGGTGGTCACAGCCGACGGTGTCGAGGCGGTCGCAGCGACGCTGCGGTCGGCTGCCAACGGCTTCTCCGGGCTCATCGTCACCACGGGCGGCACCGGGTTCGGACCGCGCGACCTCACCCCCGAGGGCACCCGAGCGGTGCTCGAGCGCGAGGCGCCGGGACTGGCGGAGGCGATGCGGCTCGTCAGCCCGCTCGGGCGGCTGTCGCGGGCCACCGCCGGCACGGTCGGGAGCGCCTTGGTGCTGAACACCCCGGGATCGACCGCGGGATGCATCGAGTGTCTCGACGCCGTGCTCGAGGTGGTGCCGCACGCCTTGGAGCTGTTGGCGGGAGGCCGACCCCACTGAACCGGGATCATCTTCGCGTTCCGGATCATCTGCGCGTTCCTGGATCACCGACGCGTTCCCGCATCACCTACGCTCGTCGGTCGGTGAGGCTCGATGGGGTTGGCGTGTACGCATGGTGAGCGACCTGGGGCCAAGGCTCCCGTCAGCACCGACGCTCGGGGTGGGCTCATGTCGACCGACGGTATCGGTGGTCATTGCGGCCTTCGATGAGGCTGCACACATCGCTCGCTGCCTTGACAGCCTGGGTTCGCAGACCTACGAGCCCCTGGAGGTGGTGGTCGTCGACGACGGGTCGCGCGACGGCACGGGACTTCTCGCCCGTGATCACCCGGGGGTCGAAGTGATCCGAACCGCCCACTGCGGTGCCGGGCCGGCGCGCAACGTCGGGGCCCGACGCGCTCGAGGTGAGATCCTCGTCTTCCTGGACGCCGACATGACCTTTCCCTCGCGGTTCATCGATCGCCTGGTCGCTCCCCTGATCGATGACCCGGAGGAGATCGGGTCGTTCACGCGGGAGATCCTCGTCGCGAACGGCGACCGGCGTTGGGCGAAGGCACACCAGCTCGGGCGGGGGTTCCCCGTGGGCTGCCACTTCCCTCCGGACTTCCCGGACCGCTGGGAGAACTTCCGCGCGATCCGCTCGGCGGCCTTCTGGTCCGTGGGTGGCTTCGACGAGGTCGGCCATGGCGAGGATGTCACGGTCGGCCGGAAGCTCGGTGCGCTCGCGGTCGTCGCTCCCGGGGCCACCTGCTACCACTACGAGCCAGACAACTTGGCGGACATCTTCCGTTCGGCGCGCTGGATGGGTCGAGGTGAGCGCATCAGAGAGCAGCGCGGTCGTTGGCGAGGACACACGCCACTTCGTTCGTTCCGCCATGGGGTTCGGCTGGCCCGACGGCACCGACTGCCGTCTCTGCTTCTGTACCGCCTCGTGTGGGATGTCGGCGTGCTGTCAGGACTGGTCCAGGGCCGGAGCGTCACGAAGTGAGCGGGCTCTTGGCGCACGACGCTCGGCCCACGATGACCGTGGTCGTGATGGGTTACCGCGACGAAGCGACGATCGAGCGAGCCGTTCGGTCAGTCGTCGAACAGGCCTCGCCCGAACCCTTCGAGGTCGTCGTCGTCACGTCAGGTGGAGACCGCTCGGCGGCCATCGTCCGTGCGCGGTTCCCCGAGCTCCGGGTCATCGACTCGCCGGTGCGATTGCTCCCCGGTGGGGCACGCAACGCGGGCATCGAAGCCACCGACGCGGAGCTCGTGGCCTTCCTCGCGGCCGACTGCATCGCCTTGCCGGGCTGGGTCGCGCGCCGCGTCGAGCATCATCGCCATGGACGGGCCGCCGTTGCGAGTGCGGTGATCGCCGGCGCGAACGACGGCATCATCGGCCAAGCCGGCGCGTTCCTGCTCTTCCCTGGGCGCATGCCCGGACACCCGGAAGGACCCGCGACGCACAGCCAGTCGTTCGGGCTGTCCTATGCCCGCTCGCTTCTTGACGATCTTGGGCCCTTCGACGCCTCGCTGCGGACGGGCGAGGACTCGCTGATGATGGCCCGGATGGCCAGGCTCGGCACTCAACCGTGGTTCGACCCCGCGATCCAGACTGCGCACCCCGGGCCAGTCACGGTGCGCGCACTCCTCGGTGACCAGTTCCGGCGCGGCAAGCTGCGATGCTCCTGGGAGCTGCTGCGCCCACCCGGGCGAGGACAGCGGTGGCTGGAAGCCGCCCGTACCCGCCTCGGCCGAGCCGCGGTCGCGTTCGGCCTCGCGCTGAGGAACATGCCCCAGCGGACGGTGCACACAGCGGGCTCCTCGGTACGTGGCGCCGACGACCGGGCGACCCTCTTGCGGTGCGTCCCCCTGATCGCCCTCGGGATCGTCGCCAACCAGGCAGGGTGGGGGTTCGCTCGCTACGCGAGCCTTCGTGATCGAGCGGGGCGTGCCGTCAGCGACGAGGGACCCCTGATGCGGTGGGTGTCGACCGACGGCGGTCGGGTTGCCGCGCTGACCTTCGACGACGGTCCGAGCGAGTGCACCGGGGACCTCCTCGATGAGCTTGCGCGCCTCGGCGTGGTGGCGACGTTCTTCGTCCGTGGCGACCGAGTGGCTGGCCGGGAAGCGTTGGTGAAGCGGATGCTCGCCGCCGGCCACGCGGTGGGGACCGTAGGGATCGATGGCCAACCACTCACCGATCTTGAGGACGGATCACTCGAGGCCAGCTTGCGCTCGTCGGCGGAAGCGCTCGGTGACGTGCTCGGCCGTGCTGTGTCGCTCGCCCGTCCACCAGGCGGGCACTACGACGCGCGCGTCATCAGCGCGGCGACGGCGGTCGGCCTCACCGTGTGGCTGTGGACGATCGACCCGGAGGCCGGGGCGATCGAGTCGATCGCGGCTGCGGTTCACGCCGACTTGGCTCCCGGTGCGGTCATCCGCTTTCACGACGGAGCGGAGGCTCGCCCGTCGACGGCGGGGGCGCTCGAGGCGATCGTCAGCGACGCCCTCGACCGCGGTTTCCGCTTCGTGGCCCTGCCGGAGGTGCGCGCGGCGACCGCCGTGAGTGCCGCGCGTCACTGGAACTAGAACGTGTTCTAGTTGTACGCTCGGCTCCACAACTGAGCAGAACCCTCGCGGGGTTGGGTGGAAGTCCCGACCGGCGGTGAAGCCCGCGAACCTCCTCACAGCCAGTGGGGCGGCCGATCCGGTGAGATCCCGGAGCCGACGGTGAGAGTCCGGATGGGAGCGAGGACACGGTGGCCGGCGAACGCGCCGGCCTCTGGCGTCGTTCCCGCGCGCGGCCTCGCAGGCACCGGAGACACGCCAGCCATGACCACCCTGACCGATACCACGCAGATGGACCGAGCCCTCGAGCTCGGCGCCAGCGTGCGCGCCGTGACGCCGCCGAACCCGTGGGTGGGCTGCGTGCTCGTGACCGCCGACGGCACCCGCGTCGAGGGAGCCACCGAGGCGGTCGGTGGTCGCCACGCCGAGGTGGTCGCCCTCGACCAGGCGCGAGCCGCAGGGGCGGACACCACCGGAGCCACGGTGTGGGTCACCCTCGAGCCGTGCGCACACCACGGACGCACACCGCCGTGCGCGAACGCCCTTGTCGATGCGGGAGTGGCCCGCGTCGTCGTGGCACTGGAAGACCCGGATCCGTTGGTGGCCGGCAGGGGCATCGCGCTCCTGCGCGCGGCTGGCATCGAGGTGACGGTCGGCGTCGGAGCCGACGCAGCCGCCGACTCGCTGGCGGCCTACCTGCACCACCGGCGCACCGGTCGCCCCTACGTGCTGCTCAAGCTGGCGTCCACGCTCGACGGCGGCACGGCCGCTCCTGATGGGACGAGCCAGTGGATCACCGGGGCTGAAGCACGCGCCGATGCGCACCGCCTGCGGGCCGAGAGCGACGCCGTGATCGTGGGCGCCGGCACGGTGCGCGCTGACGATCCGTCCTTGACCGTGCGAGACGCACCGGCGCCACGTGGCGATCCGCTGCGCGTGGTCCTCGGATCTGCGCCTGCCGATGCCAAGGTGCACCCCTGCATGGAGTGGTCGGGCGACCTGCCCGCCCTGCTCGACGAGCTCGGCGCCAAGGACCTGCTGCAGCTGATGGTCGAGGGTGGTGCTCGCACCGCCCATTCGTTCCACTCGGCAGGCCTCGTCGATCGCTACGTCGTGTACGTCGCGCCGGCCTTGTTCGGCGGCGACGATGCATCCCCGCTCTTCGCCGGACGCGGCGCTCCTTCCATCGCCGATCTCTGGCGCGGGGAGCTGCGTGCGGTCACCCGACTGGGCGACGACCTGCGCATCGACCTGGCCCCGATCCACCCCCCGCAACAGGAGCACGCCTGATGTTCACCGGCATCGTCGAAGAGCTGGGCACCCTGGTGTCGCGCGAGGGGGCGAGGCTGCGGATCGCGGCCTCGACGGTGCTCGACGACGTCACGATGGGCGCGTCGATCGCCGTCAACGGCTGCTGCCTCACGGTGGTCGGATGGGACGTGGACGAAGGCTGGTGGGAGGCCGATGCGGTGGAGGAGACCTTCGCCCGGACCGCACTCGGACAGCTCGCACCCGGCCAAGGCGTGAACCTCGAGCGCCCCGTGCGGCTGAGCGATCGCCTCGGGGGCCACTTGGTGCAGGGCCACGTCGACGGCGTAGGCGAGATCGTCACCGCCGCGCCGGACCTCTGCGTGCGCACCAATGATGATCTCCTGCGGTACGTGGTGGAAAAGGGCTCCATCACCGTGGACGGCATCAGCCTGACCGTCGTCGACGCCGGAACCGACCGGTTCAGCGTGGCGGTCATCCCGCACACGATGGCGGTCACCACCCTCGGGCAGAAGGGCCCGGGCGACCTCGTGAACCTCGAGGTCGATGTCACGGCCAAGTACGTCGAACGACTGCTCTCCTGGAAGGATGTCTGACATGCCCTTCGCTCGAATCGAAGATGCCATCGCGTCGTACGCGAGGGGCGAGATCCTCGTCGTGGTCGACGACGAGGATCGTGAGAACGAGGGCGACCTCATCATGGCGGCGCAGTTCGCCACGCCCGAGAAGATCGCCTTCTTCCTCCACCACACCTCGGGGTACCTGTGCGTGCCGATCACCGAGGACCGTGCCGCCGCCCTCGACCTGCCGCTCATGGTGCAGCAGAACACCGAGAGCCAGCGCACCGCGTTCCTCGTCACGGTCGACTACCGGCACGGCACGTCCACGGGCATCTCGAGTCACGATCGCTGCGCCACCGTTCGTGCGCTCTGCGACCCCGGCACCCGTCCCGGCGACCTCGCTCGTCCCGGGCACATCAACCCGTTGATGGCGCGAGAGGGCGGCGTGCTGAAGCGAGCCGGCCACACCGAGGCCACGATCGACCTGTGCCGGATGGCCGGGCTGTACCCGGCGGGGCTGTTGTGCGAGATCGTCGACGACGACAAGCGCGACATGGCGAGGGTGCCCGAGCTCGAGGCCTTCGCCAAGAAGCACGGGCTGCTGATGATCTCGATCGCCGACCTCGTCCGCTACCGGCGGCAGAACGAGAAGCTCGTGCGACGCATCGCGGAGGCGCGCATCCCCACGAAGTGGGGGGACTTCACTTGCTACGCCTACGAGTCGCTCCTCGACGGCGAGCAGCACGTCGCCCTCGTCAAGGGGAGCGTGTCAGGTGAGGACGATGTGCTCGTACGCGTGCACAGCGAGTGCCTCACCGGCGATGTGTTCGCGTCGCTCCGGTGCGACTGCGGGGTGCAGCTCGATTCCGCCATGCAGCTCATCTCGGAGGCGGGGCGCGGCGCGCTCGTGTACCTGCGCGGCCACGAGGGTCGAGGCGTGGGCATCGGTCACAAGATCCGCGCGTACAGCCTCCAGGAGCAGGGGCGCGACACGGTCGAGGCCAACCTCGAGCTGGGGCTGCCGTCGGACAGCCGTGAGTACGGCATCGGAGCGCAGATCCTCGTCGACCTAGGCATCACCACGATGCGCGTGATCACGAACAACCCGAGCAAGTACGGCGGCCTCGAGGGCTTCGGGCTGGAGATCACCGAACGCGTGCCCACGGTGGTGGCCGCCAACCCGGAGAACATCGCCTATCTCCGCACCAAGCGCGAGAAGATGGGCCACCTCCTCGAGGGCCTCGGGGACGCTCCGTGACCGCACCGCGCGACCGGGCGCCCGTCCCTGCAGGGCTGACCGGCGCGGGCCTGCGCGTTGGTGTGGTCCGCGCCCGCTGGAACAGCCACATCGTGGATCGACTCGCCCATGGGGTGGGCCGGGGCCTCGACAGCCTCGGGGTCGATCCGAGTGACGTGGTCGATGTGTGCGTCCCGGGCAGCTTCGAGCTGCCGTTGGCGGCGCGCATCCTGGCGTGCTCCGGCGAGGTCGATGCCGTCATCTGCCTCGGGTCGGTGATCCGGGGTGAGACCACCCACTACGAGCTGGTGGCCGGTGAGGCCGCCGCGGGGATCCAGCAGGTGCAGCTGCAGACAGGCGTGCCGGTGGCCTTCGGCATCCTCACCACCGAGGACGAGGCGCAGGCCTTCGCCCGGTCGGAGGGCGAGGGCGGCCACAACGTTGGAGAAGATGCCGCGGTCGTGGCGGTGGAGATGGCCCTCCTCGCGGCGCGGTTCCCCTCCCGGACCTGAGGCCGCCCGTTCCGGATCTCGATTTCGGCCCTCCGGGCCCCTGACCTACCCTCGCCCTCGTGCTTCGCCTCGTCCTGCCCAAGGGATCCCTCGAAAAGGCCACGCTCGAGCTGTTCGAGTCTGCCGATCTCCGCGTCGAGCGGTCCTCCACCGTGGACTACAAGGCGACGATCGACGACCCCCGCATCGCGGAGGTCCGCATCCTGCGCCCGCAGGAGATCCCGATGTACGTCGCCGAGGGCATGTTCGACCTCGGCATCACCGGCCGGGATTGGGTCGAGGAGACGGCGAGCGACGTCGTCACCCTCGGTGAGCTGCGCTACAGCAAGGCCACGGCGCGCCCGATCCGGATGGTGGTGGCCGTGAAGCAGGACAGCCCGATCGAGCGCGCCGAGGATCTGCCTCAGGGCCTGCGGGTGTCCACCGAGTACGTCGGGCTCACGACGCGATACTTCGAGAAGCTCGGCATCGAGGCCGACATCCGGCTCTCCTATGGCGCCACCGAGGCGAAGGTGCCCGACATCGTCGACTGCATCGTGGAGATCACCGAGACAGGTCGCGCGCTGCGGGCGGCAGGGCTCAAGATCATCGGCGAGGTGCTCACGAGCTACACCGAGCTGATCGCCAATCGGGCAGCGAGCGAGGACCCGGCCAAGCGCCACGCGATGGAGCAGATCCAGACGCTGCTCGACGGCGTGATGGAGGCCCGCGGCAAGGTGCTCGTGAAGCTCAACGTCGCGGAGGCGGATCTCGACGCGGTGATCGAGATCCTCCCGTCGATGAAGGCGCCCACGGTGTCGAAGCTGTTCGGCGACGGCGGCTACGCGGTGGAGACCGTGGTGGCCAAGGTCACGATCAACACGCTGATCCCGGCGCTCAAGGATGCCGGCGCCTCCGACATCATCGAGCTCCCCCTCGCCAAGATCGTCCACTGAGGTGGAGGGCACGATCACGGCGTTCGACGAGGGCCGCGGGCTGGGCTCGTTGCGCGCCGCCGGCGTGGACTACCCGTTCCACTGCACGGCGCTGGTGGACGGCACCCGCACGATCGACGTGGGTGTGCCCGTGACCTTCAGCGTTCGTCCGGGTGGCATGGGTCGCTGGGAGGCCACCGCGATCGAGCGCGTGGCCTGAACCCCAGCTACATCGCGCTCCGCATCCAGTCGGTGCCGCTCTCGAGCATGCGCGTGATGTTCTCGGCGGGCCCGGGACGAGCGAAGTGGTACCCCTGGCCGATGTCGCAGTCGAGCTCGCGCAGCTCGATCAGGTGATGGGCGGTCTCCACACCCTCGGCCACGGTGGTGAGCTGGAGCGCCCGACCCATGGCCACCACCGCCTGCACGATCGCGGAGTCTTCTGGGTCGTAGCCGAGGCCTGAGACGAACGACTGGTCGACCTTGAGGATGTCGACCGGGAAGCGACGCAGGTAGGACAACGACGAGTAGCCCGTGCCGAAGTCGTCGACCGCCAGCTGCACGCCGAGCGCCTTCAGGCGGCGCAGCGTGGCCACCGTGAGCTCGACGTCGTCCATCAGGATGCTCTCGGTGATCTCCAGGCACAGGTCGGCGGGGTCGGCCCCGGTGACGGCGAGCACCGACGCGACGAGCTCCACGAAGTCGTCCTGCAGGAACTGCTTGCCAGAGATGTTGATCGCGACGGAGGGGGCACGCGTGGGGAACATCGAGCGCCACCGGGCGCACTGGTTCATCGCCTCGGCCAGCACGAAGGCGCCGACCTCGAGGATGAGCGATGACGCCTCCGAGACCGGCACGAACTCCGCGGGGGCGACGAGGCCCCAGTCTGGGTGCTGCCAGCGCACGAGCGCCTCGACGGCGACGATCTTGTTCGTCCGCAGGCACACCTCGGGCTGGTAGTGGAGCACGAGCTCGCCGCGGTCGGCCGCCCCGCGCAGGGCGTCTTCCACCTCGGCCCGGCGCATCGCACGCGCTCGCATGCTCTCGTCGAACCGGTGGGCGACGCCGCCGCCGCGCTGCTTGGCCATCTGACCGGCCGCCTCGGCTTGGCGCAGCAGCACATCCGTGGCCATCTCCTCGGCTCGGGCCGTGGCGACGCCGATCGACGCCGTCTGGAAGTGCTCGACCCCCGAGACGACGAAGGGCTCGGTGAACGCGAGCGTGATCGTGGTGGCCAGCTCCATCGGGTCGCTGGCTGCTGGGTGGCCCTCGTAGAGGATCACGAACTCGTCGCCTCCCCACCGTGACACGGTGCGGCCGGCGCCGCACAGGCTCTCGAGGCGGCGGGCCACGGCGCGGAGGAGCTGGTCGCCGACATCGCGCCCGAACCGGTCGTTCTTCTCCTTGTAGCGGGCGAGGCTGATGAAGAGCAGCTCGATGTCCGTGGCCTCACCCTGCCGGCGCCGCAGCGCGAGGTCGATGCGGTCGAGGAAGATCGATCGGTGCGGGAGGCCTGTGAGCTCGTCCTCGAAGATCTTCTTGTGGAGGCGCTCGTAGACCGCCCGCTCGGTGCTGATGTCGCGTGCGATCCACGTGATGCGGGAGGGGCCATCCGCGGTGGGGGACTGCACGCGCAACGTGGACCGGGTGGGGATCTCCGCCCTGCTGTTGGTGGTGATGGCGAGGTTGCCCGTCCACCAGCCGTCGGCGTGGAGGGCGGGGAGGATGTCCTGCTCGACGACGGGCTGGTCGCCCGGGGCGACGAGGTCGAAGATCCCGATCGAGCCGAGGGCCAGGTCAGGGATCAGGGCCAGCAGGCGGTAGCCCGCCCGGTTCATGAAGCGCAGGGTGCCATCGAGGTCGGCGACGGCCGCGAGGTCGGCCGTGTCGGCCAGGAGGGCGCGCAGATGCTCGAGCTCGGGAAGGAGCTCGTGTCCCGCCTCACCCGTCACCACGGGCTCCCGCGCCTGGTCCATCGTGCTGTTGCTGCCCCCACCGGCCGGGTGACCTTCGTCACGTTGCCCCAATGCTACGCCGCTCAGGCCAGATCGTCGCCTCTCGTCCGAGATCGGACCTCCAGGTAGGCCACCTTGAGCTGGGCCAACCCCTCGATGAGCGTCGCTTCGGCCTCGCCGAGACGGCCTGGGAGGCCTTCCACCAGGGTGGCGAGCGCGTCGATGGCCACGGAGGCCTCGGCGAGCTTCGGCTCCGGCGCCGTCAGGTGGATGGCGGCGAGCTCGTAGAGGCCCATGGCGTGGTTGGCGACCACGACGGCTGCCGGTGCCGCGAGCAGCTGCGCCCTGACCTGGTGCATCTCCTCCTGCATCTGGTCGAGCTGCGCTCGCTCCTCGGGTGTGAGATCGGCCAGGTCTGGGTCGTCTGGCGGCGCCGCGGCGTCGGGTCGGTCGTCGGGGGGGTGCTCCCCACCCGGGGTCCAGAGCGTCATGCGAGCGCGGGCCGGGTTGCGGTCGTGCGTGACATGGCTGGTACCCTACGTGCCACAACTGCACAGGAAGCGGGGTTCGCCCCCACCTGGCTACGGAAACGTGCGCCAGGTCGACCACACCGCAGGACGGCTCGCCGTCCTGGTGGCGGACGTCGGCTTCTCCGGCGTCCGCCTCGTTGGTTTTCGGGGCGGTGTCGGCAGACGACACATCCCGCGTACAGGAGGTAGCTGCGCCTACATGAAGAGGATTCGGCGATAGCCACGCCACCGGCCAACGGCGAGCCCAGGATCAACGACAGGATCCGCGCTCGTGAAGTCAGACTGGTGGGGCACGATGGGCAGCAGATCGGCATCAAGCCGCTGCCCGAAGCCCTTGCCATCGCTCGGGAGCTCGATCTCGACCTCGTCGAGGTCGCCGCCCAGGCGAACCCGCCCGTGTGTCGTGTCATGGACTACGGCAAGTACAAGTACGAAGCGGCCCAGAAGGCCAAGGAATCCCGCCGCAAGACGACGAACGTCGTGATCAAGGAGATGAAGTACCGCCCGAAGATCGGCGGTGGCGACTTCGACACCAAGACCCGCAAGGTCGAGCACTTCCTCGCTGAGGGGCACAAGGTGAAGGTCACGCTGACCTTCCGGGGCCGTGAGGTCTACCACCCCGAGCTCGGCAAGAAGATCCTCGATCAGGTCGAGCAGGCGGTGAAGGACGTCGGCCGCGTCGAGATCTTCCCTCGCATCGACGGACGCAACATGACCATGGTCCTCGCACCCGACAAGCGGGCGCAGGCGGCCGCACAGAAGGCGGCGGCCGCAGCGGCGGCGGCTGAGGGTGCCGACGCTGAGGTCCTTCCCACAGCCAACGGCGAGACACCCGCAGACGACATTCAGATCCCAGAGGACACCCCTGCAGCCGACGCTCCCGCTGACGCCCTGCCCGAGGTGGAACCCCCCGAGGTGGAACCCCCCGAGGTGGAACCCCCCGAGGTGGAGCGCCCCGACGGGGGGCGGCCCGCAGCCCCCGCCGCCACCGCCCAAGCCAGCGCCCCCCGCCCCC
>JBQTKH010000007.1:0-1798 GCA_052386335.1 Microthrixaceae bacterium | reverse complement strand
GACGCTCGATCTGGCCTGCCTCGATCGTCTGTATCTCAATGCCTACGTGCCGAACCTCCAGGTCTCGGGCCAGGTCGTGACCTTTATGGTCGACCGTCTGGGGGCCAAGGTCCCGTCCCCGGCGTTGTTCAACAAGATCGGCTCGGCGTTTCGTCGGGCGGTGATGGGCTTCGCGACCGACCAGGCCATCCCGGTGGTCCGTTTCGCCAAAGGGGACCGGAAGGCCGACGTCATGCGCCCTTATCTCGAGGCGGCTGCCGAGCCGGGGGTGGTGGCCATCGGGATGGCCCAGGAGTTCCAGTCGGTCTTCTCCGGCTACGACCGCGCCGCCGGTCAGCCTGGCCCACCCATGTACAGCTTCGCCAAGGCGGAACGGCGGGTCACGACGTTCTACTTCTACATCTGGGACGACGAGTTCGGCCCCGGTTTCATCAAGCTCTGCACCTACTTCCCGTATCCAGCCAAGGTCTGGGTCAACGGGCACGAGTGGGCGAAACGCCAGGCCCTGAAGGCCGGGATCAGCTTCACGGAACTGGCCAACGGGTTCGCGTCCTGCGACGACCCGGCCGGACTGCAAGCCATCTGCGACCGGCTCGGCCCGGCTGACATCGAGGCCTTCTTCGACCGCTGGATGGACCGCATCCCGACCCCGCTCAACGATGACGATCGGGCGGCGGGCTACTGGTGGGAGATGTCCATGCGCCAGGTCGAGGTGTCGCGCACCATCGTCTTCGACCAGCCCCGGAGGGGCCGGGCCTTCTTCGAGTCGCTCGTGGCCGACAACGTCGGGATCGGCCGGCCCTCCGAGGTCCGCCTGATCTTCGACCGCCAGATCCGCTCCAACACCAAGGGGACGTTCCGGACCCGGGTCGTGACCCGCGGGGTCGATGTCTGCCTCGACGTCAACTATCGCGACTCCCGCATCAAGGAGTACCTCAAAGAGGGGCGGGCGTTGCGCATCGAGACGGTCGTGAACTCGCCCGACGACCTCGGCGTCAAACGCCGCCTCCGGAACCTCGACGAGCTCCAGGCCAAGGCCCGGGCCGTCAACACCCGCCTGCTCGCCGTTCAGAAAGCCGGCCAGGACTGTGCCATCTCGACTCCGCTCTTCGAGCGGGTCGCACTGCCCTCGCTCCAGGAGGGCCAACGAGTCCCCGCCCTGCGGTTCGGGGACCCCCGCGTCATGGCCCTGGCCGGTGCCCTCTGCGTGCTCGTGCACACCGTCGTCGGCTTCACCAACCGGAGCCTTTGCGCCCAGGTGAGCTCGCTGCTCGGCGGTCCCTACACGAGCACGCAGGCCACCTACGACCTCCGCCGCCTCCGCCTGAAAGGCCTGATCAGGCGGGTCGAGGGCCAGAACCGCTACGTCCTCACCCCCGACGGCGTCCGCGTCGCCGCCTTTTACACCAAGGTCCACCGGCGACTCCTCGAGCCCCTCCTCGACGCCGACAAACCACCCGCCCCCATCGAACTCCGCCGCGCCCTTCGCGTCATCGACGGCGCCGTCAACGACTACATCGCCCGAGCACGCATCCGACCCGCCGCCTGAAAACTTGCCTCAATTCTCAACAACAGCCGAACCCAGGAGCCCTAGAGCAGCGAGGGCTGTTCGGGTGGCGGAGGGCCGGGGCGGGTCAACGGTTCGGCCCGGAGGTCGGGCGACTCCGTCATGAGGCGGTCGAGGGGCACGGCCTCACCGGCCAGCCACGGCGCGATCAGGTCGGAGGGGAGGATGACCGGCATGCGCTCGTGAAAAGGTGACACCACGTCGTCCGCCGGCCGGGTGAGCATGGTCGCC
>JBQTKH010000006.1:0-6180 GCA_052386335.1 Microthrixaceae bacterium | reverse complement strand
GCGCGAGCGAGCAGGTCATCGTGGTGACCGGAGGGGACGCCGTCGATGCGGCGCGCCTGACCGACCTGCCCCTCGGCGCGCTCGTGATCGCCGCCGACAGCGGCATCGACCAGGCGCTGGCCCTCGGCCTGCACGTCGATGTGGCCGTTGGCGACTTCGATTCCGTGTCGCCCGACGCGCTGCGCCGCGTGAGGGCGGCCGGGGCCGAGGTCGAGCGCCATCCCGAAGCGAAGGACGAGACCGACCTCGAGCTCGCGCTCGATGCGGCGATCGAGCGCGGCGCCCGACGGGTCCACGTGCTCGGTGGGCACGGCGGCCGGCTCGACCACTTCCTCGCGAACGCACTGCTCCTCGCGTCACCCCGGTACGCAGGCGTCGAGATCGTGGCGTGGATGGGGGCGGCGCTCGTCACCGTGGTGCGTGACGCAGCGGCGCTGATGGGACGACCCGGCGACCTCGTCACCCTGCTCGCAGTGCACGGCCCAGCCACGGGGGTCACCACCGAGGGACTGCGCTACCCGCTCGATGGTGACGTCCTCCTCCCCGGGTCCACACGCGGGGTGAGCAATCAGCTGCTCGACACCACCGCACGAGTGTCCCTGTCCGACGGCGTGCTCATCGTCGTCCAACCCGGCCCTGGCCGACGTCCCCCCGAAGGAACCTGAGATGAACCGAACGCTGCGCCGGCTCGTGACGGTCCTGATGGCCGCCCCTCTCCTCGTGGCGGCGGCCTGCGGGGATACGACCGCCGAGAACGCGGATGAGGCAGTCACCCTGCGCCTGCTCACCCACGACTCCTTCGCGCTCGGCGAGGGGATGCTCGACGCGTTCACCGAGAAGACGGGCATCGAGGTGGAGCTGATCCAGGGCGGCGACGCCGGCACCGTGGTGAACCAGGCGATCCTCACCAATGGCAACCCGCAGGCCGACGTGCTCTTTGGCATCGACTCGACGTTCCTGTCGCGGGCACTCGCCGAGGACCTGTTCCTGGCCCACGAGGCCGAGGGGCTCGACGAGGTGGACGATGCTCTCCTGCTGGACCCGCAGCACCGGGTGACGCCGATCGACTACGGGGACGTGTGCCTCAACTACGACAAGGCTTTCTTCGCCGACGCGCAGCTCCCCGTGCCCGAGACCCTCCAGGACCTCCTCGATCCTGCCTACAAGGACCTGCTGGTGGTGGAGGACCCGGCGACCTCCTCTCCGGGCCTGGCGTTCCTGCTCGCCACGATCGATGCCCTCGGCGACGACGGCTGGCAGCAGTGGTGGACCGGCCTGCGAGCCAACGGGGTGCAGGTGGCCTCCGGCTGGGAGGACGCGTACTACGGGAAGTTCTCCGGCGGGAGCACGAGCGAGGGCACGCGGCCGCTCGTCGTCTCGTATGCCTCGAGTCCCGTCGCCGAGGTGGTGTACGCGGATCCGCCGGTGACCGAGGCGCCCACAGGTGTGATTCTCGACGGCTGCTACCGACAGGTCGAGGGCGCCGGCATCCTCGCAGGCACCGACCACCGCGATGAAGCCGGCCGGCTGATCGACTTCTTGCTCTCCCGCGAGGTGCAGGCGGACGTTCCCCTGTCGATGTTCGTGTACCCGGTTCGCGGCGACATCGAGCTCCCGCCGGTGTTCGCGCAGCACACGGTCGCCCCCGACCAGGCGCGCTCGATCGCTCCCGCGGAGATCGAGGCCAACCGGGAGGACTGGATCGACACGTGGAACGACCTCGTGGTGCGGTGATCCGATGAGCGCCCGCAGCCGCGCAGCCCTGCTCGCGCTCCCGGTCGGCTTCCTCGTGGTGTTCTTCGCCTGGCCGGTGGCGAACATCATCGGTGAGGGCCTGCGCACCGACGCGGGATGGGATCTCACCGGGTTCGGTGACGTGCTCGGTGCTCCTCACCTGCGCGCCGTGATGTGGTTCACCCTCTGGCAGGCCGCGGCATCCACCATGCTGACGCTGGTCGTGGCGCTGCCGGCTGCCCACGTGCTCGCCACCTACGAGTTCCGGGGGCGGCGCGTCGTGCAGGCCCTCATCACGGTCCCCTTCGTCCTCCCTACCGTCGTGGTGGGAGCAGCGTTCCTCGCCCTGCTCGGGCCGAACGGCGTGCTCGGGCTCGACCTCGACGGGTCGGTGTGGGCGATCCTGCTGGCGCATGCGTTCTTCAACCACGCCGTCGTCGTGCGCACGGTCGGAAGTCTCTGGTCGCAGCTCGACGGGCGAACCGTGGACGCCGCCCGGGTTCTGGGTGCCTCGAGATGGCGGGCATGGCGCGAGGTCACCCGGCCCGCGCTGCAACCCGCCGTCGCATCGGCGGCGGCCGTGGTGTTCCTCTTCTCCTTCACATCGTTCGGTGTGGTGAGGATCCTGGGGAGCCCGGCGCACAGCACGCTGGAGGTGGAGATCTACCGTCAGACGGCAGACCTTCTGAACCTGCCGACCGCGTCGGTGCTTGCCTTGCTGCAGCTCACCGCGGTGGCCGCGCTGCTCTTGATCCAGGCCCGCCTCGACCGCCGCCGTGGCGAGGCAGTGGGCGTGACGATGGGGCCAGAGCGTCGGCGGCGGGCAGCGACGCCGGCGGAGCGATGGTGGCTGCGCGGCAACCTCGCGTTGCTCGCTGCCCTGCTCGTCACCCCCCTCGCGGTGCTCGTGGAGCGCTCGTTTCGCACTGGAGAGGGGTACGGGCTCGGGGGCTGGCGCGCCCTCACGTCGCGGTCGCGCGCCTCGGGCCTGTTCGTGCCTCCCCTCGAGGCGGTGGCCAACTCGCTTCGCTTCGCGGTGGTGGCCGCCGCAGTCGCCGTGGTGCTGGGGTCGCTGGCGGCGGCGGCGCTAGCGCGCGGGCGGGGGCGGACCGTCCGAGGCCTCGACGCGCTACTGCTCCTGCCGCTCGGCACCTCCGCGGTTACGGTCGGCTTCGGCTTCCTGATCGCGCTGGATGAGCCGGTCGATCTGCGGGCGAGCCCCTGGCTCGTGCCGCTCGCCCAGGCCCTCGTTGCCCTCCCGTTCGTGGTCCGCGTGATGACGCCGGTGCTGCGGTCGATCGACGATCGATTGCGAGACGCGGCGGTGATGCTCGGCGCGTCGCCTCTCCGAGCGTGGCGCGAGGTCGATCTCCCCGTGGTGCGCCGAGCCGTGCTCGTGGCGACAGGGTTCGCCGTGTCGATCTCGCTCGGCGAGTTCGGGGCCACGACCGTCATCGCCCGTGCCGATGCGCCGACGGTTCCGGTCGCGATCGACCGGCTGCTGGGCCGCCCCGGGTCGCTGAACGTCAGCCAGGCCTTCGCGCTGAGCGTCGTCCTCATGCTCTTGACGGCAGCGGCGGTGCTCGCGGTGGACCACGCGCGCGGCGAGGAGGCCGCGGGCCGAGGTGGTTGGGCGTGACCGCCTCGCTGATCGTCGAGCGGGCGGTGGTTCGGTTCGGCGACACGACCGTGCTGCACGGCGTGAGCCTCGACGTGTCCGCGGGCGATGTCGTGGCCGTGCTCGGCCCGAGTGGGTCGGGGAAGTCGACCCTGTTGCGTGCCATCGCCGGGCTCCAACCCCTTGCGGGTGGACGGGTGGTGCTCGCCGGACGAGACCTCGAGGGCGTGGCGCCGCATCGCCGTGGCGTCGGGCTCATGTTCCAGGAGCACGCCCTGTTCCCGCACCGCGATGTCGCCGGCAACATCGGGTTCGGCCTGCGCATGCAGAACCGCCCGCCCAAGGCAGTCGCGGCGCGTGTCGACGAGCTGCTCGACCTCGAGGACCTGGTCGGGTTCGGCGGGCGTGACGTCGGGACCTTGTCAGGCGGGGAGCAGCAGCGGGTCGCGCTGGCACGTGCGCTCGCCCCGGAGCCAGCGGTGCTCTTGCTCGACGAGCCGCTCGGCGCGCTGGACCGCACCCTTCGAGAGCAGCTCACTGGTGAGCTGCGGTCGCTGTTCACCCAGCTCGGGCTCACCGTGGTCGCCGTCACCCATGATCAAGCGGAGGCCTTCTCGCTCGCCGATCAGATCGTCCTTCTCGACGAGGGGCAGGTGCTCCAGGTCGGACCACCCGCCCTCGTCTGGGATCGTCCGACCAACACCCGTGCGGCACACCTCCTCGGCTTCACCAACATCGTCGAGGTGCAGGTCGCCCACGGACGCGCGGCGACCCCCTGGGGGGAGGTTCCCGTGGGGGGTGCCGACGGCCCTGCAACCGTGCTGATCCGGCCCGCAGCGGTGCAGCTGACCGTCCCCGGCGATGGGGTGCCCGGCACGGTGACCGGGCGCCGATTCATGGGCGACCGCACCGCCCTGGAGGTGGCGGTGGACGGTGCTCCACCGCTCGACGCGCTCGCTCCCACCAGCGAGGCGCCCCCAGCGGGGATGGTGGTGCACATCCGTCTCGACGCGGACGGTTGCGTGACCCTGGGGCGCTGATCCAGCGGCCCGCCCGCGGGATGATCGCGGTGGTGGGGAGGTCTCGGCCTACGATCGCTGCGTCCTGGCGGCGGTCTCCGGCCTCCAGTCGCCCCGCTCTCATGCCGATCACCCCCTCCGTGCGCACTCCCACCGCCCTGACGCTCCTCGTCGCCCTGCTGCTCGGCGCCTCCGTGGCCGCCGTCCCCGCCTGGGCCCAGGAGGATGGCAGCACCACGACGAGCACCCCCACGAGCACGACTGATCCGGCCGTGACGTTGCCCCCCGTGGGCGAGACCACCACGACGACTGCCGCTCCCGATCCCGAGGACCCGAGCGGCGCCGAGGAGGTCGAGGCCGAGCCGGTGCCTGTCGTCGAGGACACGGTCCCGCCGCGTCCGGTCGGCGGCGGCGTCGTGGGGGCCCAAGTGGGCGTGGTCGTCCGCCAACAGCTTCGGGTGGCGAAGGGGCAGGCGGTGAAGCTGGCCGCTGCCTACGACCGTGCTCGCACCGGCGTGCTGACGCTCGAGGCAGAGCTCGACGCGCTGGAGAGCTCACTCACCAGCCTGGCGGTCGGCGATCGCGCCGCCGTGCGCCGCGTGGAGATCGCCCGTCGACAGTTCGAGGCGCGCGCCGCCAACGCGGTGGTGCGCGGCGGGGTGGACGACTTCAGCCGATACGTCGCTACCGACGACCCCAACGACCTCGCCGTGGCGAGGACGCTGCTCGACACGGTCCTCGCGGCCGATCGCGTCGCGGTGGCTGAGTACCTTCGGGCCAAGGAGGAGGTCGACGCCGAGCTCGTGCGGACGGCCGAGCGACTGGTCGACGGTCGGCTGGCGCTCGAGACGGCGCGCGCCGAGCTGGTGGCGACTCGGCGCGCCCACGTCGCGGCCCAGTTCAACGTCGCCGTGCTCGAGGCCGGCTCCGAGATCGTGATCCACGGGTTCGCCTTCCCCGTGGGCGACCCGCACAGCTTCTGGGACTCCTTCGGTGCGCCCCGGATGATGGGGACGAGCTATGCGCACGCCCACCAAGGCACGGACATCATGGCGCCGGCCGGCACGCCGCTGCTCGCCGCTGAGCGCGGGATCATCACCAAGATGGGCTCCGATGTGCTGGGCGGCACGAAGATCTGGGTGAAGGGTGAGAGCGGCACGTACTACTACTACGCGCACCTCAGCGCCTTCGCGCCGGGCATGGTCAACGGGCTGGTGGTCGACGCCGGCACGGTGATCGGCTACGTGGGCGACACGGGCAACGCTCGCGGTGGGGCACCGCACCTCCACTTCGAGATCCATCCCGATGGCGGTGCCGCCGTGAACCCCTATCCGCTGCTCAAGGTCGTCGACCAGATGGGTCGCCAGGCAAAGGACGACCAGCCCACGCCCTCCTCGGGCTGAGCCGGCGCTGGCAGTCGCCTTGGATGTCACCGCCTCCCTCGATGCGCCCTGCGCACCGGCGACGCTGTTCACCTGGGTGGAGGACCTGAGTCGCTACCCGGACTGGCTCGACATCGTGCCCCGCGCGGTTCCGGTCGACGCTCACCCTGACGACGTTGGCCCGGCCTGGTCGGTCGACCTGCGCGGTCGCTTGGGGCCGTTCGCGCGGGCCAAGCGCCTCCGCATGGTGCGCACCGCGTGCGACCCCGCGGTGCACGCGCGCTTCGAGCGGCACGAGCACGACGGGCGCGACCACTCCCGCTGGGTGCTCGACGCGCGCATCGAGCCCACCGACGGTGGAAGCCGGCTCACGATGGGCCTGCACTCTGGGGGACGGCTGTGGGTGTCGGCGCTCGATCGTCTGCTC
>JBQTKH010000005.1:0-8954 GCA_052386335.1 Microthrixaceae bacterium | reverse complement strand
CCCACGGAATCGCCCATGGACACGATCGTGGAGATCTTCGCTGTGACCGAGAACTGCCGGCGCTGCATCGCGTCGCACAGCTTGCGGTTGGCGCCGTCGTCCATGCCGTCGAGGATGATCTGGGTGCCACGCTCCTGCATGTCGGCGACGGCCTGGTCGAAGCTCGGCGCGGCGAAGGACACGACGTACGAGGCGATGTCCGTGTAGCCCTCGAGCTCGAGCCCCTTGGCGACGACGGTACCGAACTGCTTGGACTCGTCGATGTCGTAGGTGAACACCGCGGCCTTGGTGACGGCCAGGTTCTGCTTGAACCACCGGTAGCTCCCGGAGAGGCTCATGATCTTGCCCTTGTACCCCACCGTCTTGCCGTCGCGGGGGTAACCCGTGGGGTAGCCGCTCCAGAAGTGGGGGTAGCGGTAGAAGCTGTTCGTGATCGGGATCCCCACGACCGGGACGCCGCTGTCGTTGAGGAACTGAGCGGCGCCTCCCATCGACCGGGTGTTGGTGGCGACGAGCGCGAACACCTTGTCTTGCTCGACCAGTCGGCGGGCGCACTCCAGCGCGCGACTCCGATCCTCACGGTCGTCGCAGGTCTTGAGGATGATCTTGCGACCGCCGATGCCGCCCTTGGCGTTGGTCGCCGCCGTCCATGCCCGCAGCCCCCGAGCCGCCGGAGCGAACGCGTCGCCGAGCACGCCGTTTTCGGCGACGATCGTGCCCAAGGTGATCGTGGTTGCGGTGATGCCTGTGTCGGAGGCTTGGTTCGGCCCGGTCGCGCTGCCGGTGGGTCCCGACCCGGTGCCCGAGCGAGCGCCCGTCCCGCCTGAGGTGGTTCCACCTGTACCGCCCGTGGTCGTGCCCGCCGTGGACGAGTCGTCGACGCCGCCGTCGGTGAGGGCGCCGGCACCGCCGAGATCCGAGGTCTCGCCGAGGGCCAGGCCAGCGGGGGTCCGCCGCGACGATGCTTCGACGAAGGCGGAATCGGGCAAGCGCGTGCCACACGCCGCCAGCAACATGGCGGCCAGCAGTGCCGCCGCAACCCTCGTTCTCATCTGCGGACCAACCCCCATCCGACGTCCCCCATGTGGCGTTCGCCACGGTGCCCGAATTGTCCTGCTTGTGGGGGTTCCGCGGGCGCGGGTCTGGACGGGAGCCCGGGTTACGCTCCGAGTGGGAGGCGTGCATGACAAGGAGTGCTGGGAGCGCGGGCCGAGGGGTCGTCACGGTCGAGGTGGTCGATCACATCGCCACCGTCACCCTTGATCGCCCGCCGGTGAACGCCGTCGATCCGGCTGCCATCGCCGAGATCCGTGACGTCTTCCGCTCGCTGGACGATCGACGCGACGTGCGGGTGGCGATCTTCACGGCGGCTGGAGACCGTGCCTTCATGGCCGGCGCCGATCTCCGCGCCCCGGTGGAGCGCGATCGCGGTGATGACGTGCCGGCGTCGCTCGTCACCGACCCGGCCCGCGCGGCGCGCGATGCCATGTGGGCGATCACCGACTGCGCGGTGCCGGTGATCGGCGCGATCAATGGTCCGGCACTCGGCGCGGGCGTGGCCTTCGCCGCGTGCTGCGACATGCTCGTGGCGTCGGACAACGCGACCTTTGGCACCACCGAGATCAACGTGGGCTTCCTCGGCGCGAGCGCGCACCTGTCGCTGCTCGTGGGCCGTCACAAGGCGCGTGAGATGTACTTCACCGGCGAGGCGGTGCCGGCGTTCGAGCTGTACCGCCTCGGGGCAGTGCGCGCCGTGGTGCCACGCGCTGAGCTCATGGCCGTCGCGGGGGAGCTGGCGGCCACCCTCGCGGGCAAGAGCCCGATCGCGTTGCGGCTGGCCAAGGAGGCGATGAACCGGGTGGAGCACCTGCCCTTCAAGGACGCATACCGGACCGAGCAGGACTACACGGCGCGGCTGCTCGGGTTCGAGGATTCGACCGAGGCACGCCAGGCCTATCTCGAGAAGCGCCCGCCCGAGTGGGGCTGGCGCTAGCTGGCTGAGGGTTGCTCCGCCCGCAGGGCTTGCTTGTCGACCTTGCCACCCGCCGTCATCGGCAGAGTCGCGCGCACCTCGAGCTCCTCGGGGAGCTTGCGCCGGGAGATCCCGAGGTCGGACAGGAAGGCGCCGAGCTCGGCGAGCGTGGGGGCGTCGTGGCCATCGAGCGGCACGACGCACGCGCAGGCGTGCTCACCGGTGCGCACGTCGGGTCGGGCGATCACGGCCACCTCCGCCACCTTGGGGTGGCCCGCGAGCAGCTCTTCGAGCTCGCGGGCGCTGATCTTCTCGCCCGACCGGATGATGACGTCCTTGAGGCGGCCGGTGACGCGGAGATACCCGTCGTCGTCGAGGGTGCCGAGATCGCCCGTTCGGAACCACCCGTCCTCGGTGAAGGCGTCGATGTCGAGCGCCGGGTCGCGGTAGCCGAGGAACAGCTCGGGCCCTCGTGCCTGGATCTCACCGTCGACGATGCGCACCTCGTTGGCCCCGATGGGGCGACCGTCGGTGTCGGCTCGCTTGTCGTCTCGCTCGTCCGGTCCGGCGCCGCTCGTGATGCTGGGGAACTCCGTGGAGCCGTAGCCGCGCCCGGTGCGGACCCCGAGGCGGGCAGCGGCGGTTCGGATCAGGGCCGGGTCGACGTCGGTGCCGCCGCACGGGAAGACGCGCAGCGTGAAGGTGTCGAAGCGGTCGAGCTGCGGGTGGTCGACGAGACCCTGGAGGAAGGTCGGCGCGCCGCCTGAGAAGGTGCCCCGCTCGGACTCGACGAGGGACAGGAACCGGCCGGGGTCCCACGTGTCCATCAGCACGGTCGTGGCGCCCAGCCAGATCGGGAGCAGCACGCCGTAGATGAGCCCCGAGACGTGGCCGACCGATCCCGCCATCACGAACACCTCGTCCGCCGTCAGGTCGTGGTAGGCGGTCTGTGCCACGCACTCGGCGGTGAGCGTGCGGTCGGCGTGGAGCACCCCCTTCGGCTGCGAGGTCGACCCAGACGTGTACACGAGGAACGTCGCGGCCTCGGGCCCCCCAGGGCCACGCGCCGGCGCCGTCCCGCCGTCGGGAGGCGCCGCTGCCGAGAGCAGCTCGTGGTCCGCTCGATCGATGAACACGACGCTGTGGGCTTCGTCGCGGATGAAGCCGAGCTCGCGCTCCCGGTAGATCGTGACCACCGGGTTGTGGACCGCTCCCAGGCGGTTGACCGCCAGGCACAGCGCGACCGCCTCGATGGAGTTGCGAAGCTGCGACGTGACGACGTCGCCGGGACCGACACCGCTCTCATGGAGACGGCTGGCCACCCCCGCGACCGTGCGGTGGAGCTCGGCGTAGGTGACGCGGCGGGCCTCGTCCACGACGGCCGTCTTCTGAGGTGACCGGGCCACGGCGCGATCGAGCGCCGCCGAGAAGGTGGCCGCGCCGGTGCCGGTCACAGCCCCATCGCGTCGGCGACGCGGTCGAGGTGGCGGGTCGTGGTGCCATACGTGAGCTCGAAGCTCTTGGCCCGCCGGGTGAAGAGGTGGAGGTCGTGCTCGGTGGAGAACCCGATGGCGCCGTGCACCTGGTGGGCGTTGGCGAAGATGCGCCGGAGCGCGTCGTTGCCGTAGGCCTTGGCGGCGGCCACCTCGAGGTTGGCGGGACCGCCCTGATCGAGCGCCCACGCGGCGCGGTAGGCGAGGTAGCGACAGGCATCGACGTCGGTCCGCATGTCCACGCACCGGTGGGCGACCGCTTGGAACGATCCGATGGGCCGACCGAACTGGTGGCGCGTGCTGGCGTGCTCCACGGTCATCTCGAGGGCCCGTTCGGCGGCACCGACCGTGAAGGCGAGCTGTGCCACCGCCGCGTGGTCGAGGGCCCGGTGAACGATCTCGGCGTGCTCGGCTCGGTCGCCGAGGCCGAGCGGCTCCGCGGACGCACCGTGAAGCTCGATGGCGAACAGCGGATCGGCGCCGAGGTCGTCGTGTCGGCTGGTCGTGACCCCGCCGCGGCGCGGCTCCACGAGCTGCACGCCGTCTGTGGTCGTGACGAGGACCACGTCGGCCACGCCGGCCCAGAGCACAAGGAGCTTCGTGCCCTCCAGCAGCCCGCCGCCCGCCAAGCGCGGTTCGTCCCACTCGTCGCGGCCCCCCGGTTCGACGAGCGCGAGGGTGCCGATGGCGGCGCCCGACGCGAGGGCGGGGAGCCACCTGGCGCGCTGGTCGTCGGTGCCCGCCCACGCGATCGGCAGTGCGGCGAGGGTCGTCGAGACGATCAGCGGTGACGGCACCGGACCGCGGCCCAGCGCCTCGCACAGCAGCGCGAGCTCGACCATGCCCGCCCCGGATCCGTCGTGGGCCTCGTCGACCAGGAGGCCGGCCCAGCCCAGCGAGGCCATCGCCGTCCAGAGGTCGCGATCGAGACCCAGCGGATCGCCCGCGATCGTCCGCACTCGGGTGGACGGGCAGGTCCGCTCCACGAAGGCACGGGCCGCGCTCGCCAGCATCTGCTGCTCGTCGGTGGGGAGGAGGTCCATGTGCTGCTCAGCCTGGCCGGGGGAGGCCGAGGCCTCGTTGGGCCACCACGTTCTTCTGCACCTCGAGGGTGCCGGCGGCGATGGTGGTGGGCACGTTCCGGGCCCAGTGACGGCGGATCTCCCCGGCCAGCGGCGCCCACGGGTCGTCGGCGCCGAGCTGGCCCGCAACGCCGAGGAGCTCGAGGCCCACCTGGCTCACGAGCTGCTCGAGCTGGCCGTTGTGGATGCGCCCGATCGAGGCTTCCGTGCTCGGCACCTCACCGGCAGCCTGCAACGACACCGTGCGGTGGTTGAGCAGCCGCGCCGCTTCGTAGCGGACGCGCAGCTCGGCGAGGCGACGGCGCACGTCGGGGTCGCCGGCTCGCCCGGTGGCCCGAGCCCACTCGACGAGCAGCTCGATGACCTTGCCGGCCCGGGCGTAGCGCGCGATGCCGGCGCGCTCGAAGGTGAGCCCGGCCACGATCAGCTCCCAGCCGCCGTCCTGTGCCCCCAGCAGGTTGTGGCGCGGCACGACCACATCGTCGAAGAACAGCTCGTTGAACTCGTGCGGGCCGGCCAGGGTGTCGATGGGCCGAACCGTGATGCCGGGCGTGGTCATGTCGACGAGGAGCACCGAGATGCCGCGGTGCTTCGGAGCCTCGGGATCGGTGCGAACGAGGAGCAGGCACCAGTCGGCTGGCGCGTCGGCATAGCTGGTCCAGATCTTCTGGCCGTTGACGACGAAGTGATCGCCGGAGTCGACCGCTCTGGTGGTGAGGGACGCCAGGTCCGACCCGGCGTCGGGCTCGGAGAACCCCTGGCACCAGATCACCTCGCCGCGCGCCATCGGCGGCAGGAAGCGCTCGTGCTGCTCGGCAGTGCCGTAGCGCATGATCAGCGGCCCGATGTAGTTGAGGTTCATGTACTGCGGGCCGCGTGGCTCCTCGTGGGCCCACATCTCCTCGCGGAGCACCGTCTGCATCCACGCGCTGGCGCCGACGCCACCGAACTCCTCGGGCCAGGCCATCGTGAGCCAGCCGCGCGCGGCGAGCTGACGGCAGATGTCGCGTGTGGTGGGGATGGCGCGCTCGTCGTCGACGAACATGCCGTGCCACCACGGGGGCAGCGACTCCTCGAGGAACGCCTGGAGGTCAGCTCGAAAGGCGTCTTCGGCGGGCCCGAACGCGAAGTCCACGTGGCCTCAGCGATCGCCGCGCACGATGCCGCCGTCGACAGTGAAGCAGCTACCGGTGATCCACGAGCCGCGCTCGGACGCGAGCAGCGCGACGAGACCAGCGACGTCGTCGGGCTCGCCGAGCCGGCCGGCGGGGATGGGCCGCTTCTTCAGCGTGGCCGCGAAGACCTCCTCGACGCTCTGGCCGGTGGCCTCGGCGCTGGCGCGGGCGGCGTCGTCGACGGCCTCGCTGCGGATGAGCCCTGGCACGATGCAGTTCGTGAGGACGCCGTGCTTCGAGAACGCGTTGGCGAGGTTCTTCGAGAAGTTGATGAGGGCCGCCTTCGAGGCCGAGTAGGGCCCGAAGAAGGGATCCGGCTCGCGGCCGACGCGCGACGAGATGTTGATGATGCGGCCCCAGCCCCGCTCCTTCATGATCGGGACGCATGCCATCGAGAGTCGCACCGCGCTCATCAGGTTCAGCTCGAAGCTGGCGTGCCAATCGTCGTCGGTGAGCTCGAGCATCGCCTTGGGGTGCCCCTTGCCGGCGTTGTTGACGAGGATGTCGACGCGCCCGAACGCGTCCACCACGGCGTCGACGATCACCGACGCCCCGTCCGGGCTGGCCACGTCGGCCTGCACGACGTGCGCCCGGCGTCCCAGCGCCTCCACCTCGGCGGCCACCGCGTCGAGGCCGGGCCGGCGGCGGGCGGCGAGGACGAGGTCGGCGCCCTCGGTGGCCAGCGCGAGCGCGATGGCGCGCCCGATGCCCTGGCTCGCACCGGTCACGATGGCCACCCGATCTCCGAGGGCGAGATCCATCAGCTCAGCTGAACATCACGTCGGCGAAGCGCTGCATGCCCTCGACGGCCTCACGGGAGCGAGCCCAGGGCGCCACGATCAGCCGGTGCACGCCCGCTTCTTCCCGGCGGGCCACGTCGTCTCGCGGCGCGACCGGGCCGCCCAAGGTCCCCTCGAGGGGGAGGTCGGCTCGACCGGCCTCGGCGCGGAGCTTGGTGAGGAGCTCGACGGGTCGGCGCACCGACTCCAGCGTGTGGGTGATGCCGATCCACCCGTCACCGACGCGGGCGGCCCGTCGGAGCGCCGCGTCGGACTCGCCGCCGACGTGGATCGGGGGCCAGGGCTTCTGGATCGGCTTGGGTTCGAACATCACGGGATCGAAGTCGAAGAAGGTGCCATGGTGCTCGACCACCTCCTCGCTCCACAGGCGCGTGCAGACCTCGAGCGCCTCGTCGAGCCGTCGGCCGCGCGTGTGGAAGTCGAGCCCGGCCGCCTGCCACTCCTCCTTCAGCCAGCTCGCCCCGATGCCGAGCTCGAGACGCCCGCGCGACCCGACGTCGAGGGTCTGCACCGCGCGGGCCGCCACGAAGGGGTGACGCAGGGCGAGGTTGTAGACGTGGGTGCCGAGACGGACGCGCTCGGTGCGTCCCGCGAGGTACGACAGGTATGCGAAGCAGTCGAACACGGGAACGTTCGACGGGATCGGCGGGTGGTCGTGCCCGGGATGCGGCGAGTTCGACATCTGCACCGGCAGCACGAGGTGCTCGGGCAGCCACACCGACTCGAAGCCGAGCCGGTCGGCCTCCACGGTGACCTCCTCGAAGAAGCCGGGGTTGAGACGCCCGAGTGCGAGACCGAACTTCACGGCATGACCTCCTGCGTGCGCCCTGCCCAGGCGTGCTCGATGTCCTGGGCGGTGGTGATCGTGGCGATCATCGAATAGGTGCGATCGAGCAGCGCCTCGACGAACTCGGCGTCGGCACCCGCGACCGCATCGCGGGGCAGCACGAACTGGTAGCCGTGGTTCACGGCCTCGAAGGCGAAGCCGAGGAGGGCGACGTTGAGCGAGACGCCCGTGGCCACGATCGTGGTGACACCGAGGTTGCGAAGCACGGGGTCGAGCGACGTGTTGGTCATCGGAGAGAGCCCGTGGAGGCGCCCCATGACGAGGTCACCGTCGGTGGCGCCGACCGCCTCGTGCACGGTGGCGCGGTGGAGCGTCGGGGACGGCGCGCTCGCGCCGGCGCCCGCGGTGCGCATCTTGCGCATCCCCGCGAACAGCCGTGTGTTGTTGTTGGCACCGAGGCCGTCGGCACGGGCGTCGACGGTGCAGTGCACCACGGGGACCCCGACCGATCGTGCCGCACGCGCCAGGGCCGCGATGTTGGGGAGGATCAGGTCGGCCGCACGGGCCAGATCCGGGAGCACGCTGTGCTCGCCCACCACGCCGTCCTGCACCTCGACGGTGACGAGGGCCGTGTGGCCGGGGGCCACCAGCGCCTCGAGGTCGAGCATGGGCGATCACCGTACATGACGCCAGTGTCAGACTACGGAGATGTTGCGCCTCGGGATCCTCACACCGGTGCTCACGCTGATCTCTGGGAGCCACGCCGGGTGGGAGCAGGACGGCACGATCGACGACGTGGCCCGGATCGCGCAGGCGGCCGAGCGGCTCGGGTACGACCACCTGACCTGCAGCGAGCACGTGGCGGTACCCGAGTCGGCGGTGGCCGTGCGCGGTGGCCGATACTGGGATCCCCTCGCCACGTTCGGGTTCATCGCTGCGCGCACGACGTCGATCCGGCTGCTGACCGATGTGCTGGTCCTCGGCTACCACCACCCCCTCGAGATCGCCAAGCGCTACGGGACGCTCGACCGCGTGTCCGCTGGCCGCGTCGTGCTCGGGCTCGGGGTTGGTTCGCTCGAGGAGGAGTTCACGCTGCTCGGCGCCGACTTCGCCGATCGCGGTCCGCGGGCGGACGATCACCTGCGGGCGCTGCGAGCCGCGATGTCGAAGTCGCTTCCGGTCTACGACGGGCCGTACTTCCGGTTCGAGGGGATGGTCATCGACCCGTGTGCCGTCCAAGCGCACGTCCCCTTCTGGATCGGCGGTCGCACACCGAGATCGTTGCGCCGTGCGGTTGAGCTCGGCGACGGTTGGTGCCCCTTCGGGCTCACCCCTGATGCGGCGGGGGCGATGCTCGGCAAGGCCCGCAGCACCGAGGCGTGGGGCGACCGCGATCGCGACCTCGAGGTGGTGCTCCAGAACCTGCGACCGATCGACCCGCTCGGCGCGCCGGCGGTCGCTGCTGAGACGGCGGCGACCCTCCGCGACGCAGGGGCCACGATGCTCAGCCTGCGGTTCGTCCACCACAGCGTCGATCACTACATCGAGCAGCTCGAGGCGATGGTCGAGGTGGTCGGCTCGATCTGAATCAGGTGGGCAGCGCGGCGTCCCACGCCCAGGGCGTCACCGTCACGAACGGCGCGGC
>JBQTKH010000004.1:0-53048 GCA_052386335.1 Microthrixaceae bacterium | reverse complement strand
GGAGCGCTCGCCTACATAAGCAGGAGGTCGGAGGCGAAGGGACGGTGCATGACCCGCCAATTCTCCCGCTGTCCCGGACGGCGCGTCAAGGTCGAACTACGGTGCGGACCGTGATCCGTCGCTCGTTCCGCATCGGACTGACGCTCGGGCTCCTCGGAGGCCTCGTCTTCGCCATCACCAAGATGCTCGGCGCCCGACCGGCGCCGACACCCGATCCGGCGGCTGTTCCACCTCCGACGTCCCCGATGCCGGCTCGCACCACGGCTGCGGTGACCCAACCGATCACGCCTGCAGCGCCCGCGCCCGCGCCTGTCCCGGAGGCGACGGCACCCGCCGCGCCAGGGGCGCCCGTGCGTGTCGAGCCGGCACCACCGAAGAAGGCGCCGGCGGCCAAGACCACGAAACCCCCGGCCAACAAGACCACCGCCAAGAAGGCCCCGGCCAAGAAGAAGCCGCTCGTCGCTCTGTGGGTCGAGCCCACCGGGGACGTGTGCCCCACCTCACACCCGGTGAAGGCGAAGCTGGCCTCGAAGATCTTCCACCTGCCGGGGATGCTGAACTACGACCGCACCAAGCCCGACCGGTGCTACCGCGACGCCGGCAGCGCCGAGGGCGACGGCCTCCGCCCCGCCAAGCGCTGACCCTTCGCTACAAGGCGACGACGGACACGACACCCGGGAGCGCTCTGATGGCCGTCTGCACGCCGTCGGGAACGGGTTGGTCGGTGGCCAGGATCATGAGGGCCGCCGCACCCTCGGGTGATCGACCGAGGTGCATGTCGTCGATGTTGACGCCGGCGTCGCCGAGCACGCCAGTGACGGCCGCGATCATCCCGGGAACGTCGTCGTTGCGCACGACGAGCATGTTGTCGGCGGGAGGCACGTCGACGGAGTGGTCGTCGACCATCACGATCCGAGCCTCACCTCGGAGCCCCACGAGGGTGCCGCCGATCGCGTGCCCCCCGCCGCTGAGCGTCACGAGGTTGATGTAGTCGTGCGATGTCGAGCTCGAGGACTCGCGCACCTCCACGCCTCGTTCAGCAGCCAGCCGCGGCGCGTTCACGTAGCTGACCGGTTCCTCGCTGACCTTGCCGAACACACCCTTCAGCACTGACAGGGTGAGGATCCGGGTGTCGGAGTCGGCCAGCTGGCCCTCGTAGCTCACCTCGAGCAGGTCGGGAACCGACGCCGACAGCGCGGCGTACATCTGCCCGAGCTTCTCGGCGAGCGGCAGGAACGGGCGCACCGTGCTCGACGCCTCCGCCGCGCTCACGTTCACCGCGAACGGGACGAACTCCCCCGCCAGGGCCAGACCGACCTGCTCGGCGATCGTGTCGCCTGCCTTGTCCTGAGCCTCTGCCGTGCTCGCCCCGAGGTGCGGCGTGACCACGACCTGGGGCAGCTCGAACAGCGGCGAGGACGTCGTGGGTTCGGTCGCGAACACGTCGATGGCGGCGCCGGCGATGCGCCCCTCCCGGATGGCCTCGGCGAGCGCTGCTTCGTCGATGACCCCGCCACGAGACACGTTGACGATGCGCAGGTTCGGCTTGGCCTTGGCCAACAGGTCCTTGCCCACCATGCCGAGCGTCTCGGGCGTCTTGACGACGTGCAGCGTGAGGAAGTCGACCATGGCGATGAGCTCGTCGAGCGGGAAGAGCTCCACGTTGATCTGGCGAGCCCGCTCCGGTGCGACGAAGGGATCGTGGGCCACCACGTGCATGCCGAAGGCAGAGGCACGCTGGGCAACGAGCTTGCCGATGCGGCCGAGGCCGACGATGCCGAGCGTCTTGTCGGCGAGCTCGACCCCTTCCCAGGCCGATCGCTCCCAGCGCCCCGCGATCAGCGCCGCGTGGGCCTGGGGGATGTTCCGGGCCTGGGCGAGCAGCATCGCCATCGTGTGCTCGGCGGTGGTGAGGATGTTCGACTGCGGCGCGTTGACGACCATCACGCCTTGGGTGGTCGCCGCATCGGTGTCGACGTTGTCGAGGCCGATGCCGGCCCGACCCACCACGACGAGATCCCGGCCCGCGGCGAGCACGTCAGCGGTCACGATCGTGGCCGACCGGATGATCAGCGCGTGCGCCCCGACCACCGCCTCGCGCAGCTCTTCTGGCGAGAGGCCCTCTCGGATGTCCACGTCGTGTCCAGCGAGCCGAAGGCGGTCCAGGCCCGCGTCAGCGATCTTCTCGGTGACCAGGATGCGAGCCATGGGCCGAGTCTTGCGTCCGACCTGTGGGGCCCGCCAACCCGAACAACCGACGAACGATCCGCTGCGGTGTGACCTTCGTCCCTTCTTCGCACCCTGCCGCTGGGGTACCGTGACGTCGTTCCGACACCTCTTGGAGGCTCCCGTGCACAACCGGCCAATTCGCATGCTCTCTGGACTTTTCGCACTCGGCCTCCTGGCCGCAGCGTGTGGCGACGACAGCACCTCGACCACCGATACGACCACCGGCGACGCCACAACCACGACCGCAGGTGACGGCGGTTCGTCCTCGGATGCACAGATCTCGCTCGACGACCTCTGCACCGAGGCCAAGGACGCCGGTGTGACCGCGCCCGACGGCTTCACCGTCCGACTCGTGACCGACATCGGCAAGGTCGACGACCGCACCTTCAACCAGTACGCCTACGAGGGCATGAAGGCCGCCGAGGAGTGCTTCGGCTTCGAGACGAGCTTCATCGAGACCGCCTCCGAGGCCGATTACGCCAAGAACATCGCGACCGCGCTCGACGGCGGCCCCGATGTCGTCGTCACCGTCGGCTTCCTGTTGGCCACCGACACCTTGGCGGCGGCCAACGCCAACGCGGGCACGAACTTCATCGGGATCGACCAGTTCCAGCCCGAGTTCCCCGACAACTACATCGGTGTGCTCTTCAACGAGGACGAGGGTGGCTACCTGGCCGGCGTGCTCGCCGCCTCCCTCAGCGAGAGCGGCGTCATCGGCGTGGTCGGCGGTCGTGAGGACGTGCCCCCGGTCGTGAAGCTGGTGAACGGCTACGAGGTGGGCGCCAAGTCGGTCAACCCCGACATCCGCGTCCTCAAGATCTACAACGAGTCCTTCACGGCTCCCGACAAGGGGGCCTCCGATGCGCAGCAGTTCATCGGTGAGGGCGCGGACGTGATCTTCGGCGCCGGCGGCAAGACGGGCTCCGGTGGCGTCGCCTCGGCGACGGCCCAGGGCGTGTGGGGCATCGGCGTCGACCAGGACGAGTACTTCAGCACCTTCAACAGCGGCAAGGCTCCCGGGGCCGACAAGCTGGCCAGTTCGGCCGTCAAGCGAGTCGACTACGCCGTGTTCGCGAAGATCGTCGACGCCATCAAGGGCGAGTTCGCCGGTGGCATCTTCGCCCTGACGGCAGAGAACGGCGGCATCACCTACGCCCCGTTCCACGACGCCGACATCCCCGACGACGTGGCCGCCACCCTCGAGAAGACCCGCAAGGGCCTCGCCGACGGCTCGATCAAGACGGGCCTCGACCCCGCCACGGGCGAGCCGCTCTAAGGACGCTGCTGGTCGGGGGGCGGGCCCCGCCCCCCGACCACGGCAGGGACACCATCGATGAGCGACGACGGACGCATCCCCATCCTCGAGGTGCGCGGTCTGACCAAGACCTTCCCGGGCGTCATCGCCAACGAGGACGTCGACTTCACGTTGCACGAAGGTGAGGTGCACTGCCTCCTCGGCGAGAACGGGGCCGGCAAGAGCACCTTGATGAACGCGGTGTTCGGGCTGTACCAACCCGACGCCGGCCAGATCCTCCTGCGGGGCGAGCCGGTGCGCTTCGCCAGCTCGCGCGAGGCCATCGCCCACGGGATCGGCATGGTCCACCAGCACTTCCAGCTGATCCCCGTGTTCACCGTCGCGGAGAACGTCATCCTCGGCAACGAGCTGCGCAAGGGCGTCCTGCTCGACATGGACCTGGCGCGCGCCAAGATCCGCGAGCTGGGCACGCGCTACGGGCTCCACGTCGATCCCGACGCCCTCGTCGGCGACCTGTCGGTCGGCGAGCAGCAGCGCGTCGAGGTAGTGAAGGCGCTGTTCCGCGAGGCCGACATCCTCATCCTCGACGAGCCCACGGCAGTGCTCACCCCTGGCGAGGTCGACGAGTTCTTCAGCGTCGTGCGGAACCTCATCGACCAGGGGAAGTCGATCATCTTCATCACCCACAAGCTCCGCGAGGTGCTGGCCGTCGCCGACCGCATCACCGTTCTGCGGGGAGGGCGCGTCGTCGGCGACGCCGACCCCGCCGAGGCCACTCAGCAGAGCCTGGCCACCCTCATGGTCGGCCGCGACGTCTCCTTCACGATCGACAAGGCTCCGGCCAGGCCAGCCGCCTTGGTGCTCCGCACCACGGCGCTCACCGTGCAGGACGACCGAGGCGTCACCACGGTCAACGGCCTCGACCTCGAGGTCCACGCCGGCGAGGTGTTCGGGATCGCCGGCGTGCAGGGCAACGGCCAACGCGAGCTCGTCGAGGCCATCGTGGGCATGCGGGCCAAGGTGGGCGGCACCGTCGAGATCGACGGCCATGACGTCACCCACGCAACGCCCCGGGAGGTCCTCGACCTCGACGTGGCCCACGTGCCCGAGGACCGGGGCAAGCACGGTCTCGTGGGGGCGTTCAGCATCGCTGACAACCTCATCCTCAACCGCTACTGGCGCGCCCCGTTCGCCCGGCGCGGCCTACGCCAGGAGGAGGCCATCGATCGAGAGGCGTCGGAGCTCGTCGAGCGATTCGACGTCCGCACGCCCGGCACGCACGTCCCGGTGGACAACCTGTCGGGCGGCAATCAGCAGAAGGTGATCATCGCTCGCGAGCTGACGGGAACCGTCAAGCTCCTCGTCGTCGCCCTAGACGCGCGCGGGGTCGTCGTGGTCTCGATCGAGTTCAACCACCGTCGGATCATCGTGTTGAGCGACCATGGGGCCGCCGTCCTGCTGGTGTCAGCCGAGCTTGACGAGGTGCTCAACCTGTCCGACCGCATCGGGGTGATCTACCGAGGCGCGCTCGTCGGCGTGTTCGCCCGCCCCGATGCCACGCGCGATCACCTCGGTCTCCTCATGGCGAGCGGGGCGGCGACCTGATGGCCGCTCCCACACCGGCGAGGCGACCGGACCGACTGCGCGCCCTCCTGCAGGACTCCGCTCGGCTGCAGCCGGTCCTCGTCCCGCTGTACGCGGTCGTCGTCGCCCTCGTGGTGGCCGGTGTGGTCATCGTGATCATCGGCAAGAACCCCTTCGAGGCCTACTGGGCGCTCCTTCGGGGCATGTTCGGCACGCCTGACCGCATCGCCGCGTCCTTGGGCCGCTCCACGCCGTTCATCGGCGCCGCCCTCGCGGTGGCCTTCGCCTTCAAGGCGGGACTGTTCAACATCGGCGCAGAGGGTCAGCTGCTCGTCGGCGCCACCGTGGGGGCGTGGGTCGGCACCTTCAGCTGGCTGGCTGGGCTCCCGGGACCCCTGCTGATCCCGACCATCCTCGGGGCCGGGATCCTCGGCGGGGGGATCTGGGGGGCGATCCCGGGCTTCCTCAAGGCCCGAACCGGTGCCCACGAGGTGATCGTCACGATCATGCTCAACAACATCGCCGTGCTCTTCGTGCGCTGGATGGTGGGGTCGCGCGATCCCGTCATCCTGCGGGACCTGTCCGCCTCCGTGCCCCGCACAGCACGGATCCCTGATGCCGCCCGCCTGCCTGAGCTCGTCGCGAGCGAGCCCAAGCTGCACCTCGGCTTCATCGTCATGGTCCTCCTCTGCGCGCTGGTGTGGTTCATCCTCAAGCGCACGACGTTCGGCTTCGAGGTGCGCACCGTCGGCACCAACCCCAACGCGGCCAAGTACGCCGGCATGGGCGTCAACCGCACGATCATCGCCGTCATGGCGCTCTCCGGGGGCTTCGCGGGGCTGGCCGGAGCCGGAGAGATCAGCGGCACCGCCGGCTTCCTCAGCCCAGGGGTGTTCGCAGCCGTCGGCTTCGACTCGATCGCGATCGCGCTCCTTGCCCGGGCCAACCCCTACGCCATCATCCTCACCTCGATCCTGTGGGGTTCGATGCTCTCGGGCGCCGGGCTGATGCAGCAGGAGGCGGGCCTGTCGATCGATGCCGTCCGCATCGTCCAAGCGCTCGTGCTGCTGTTCGTGGCCGCCGACGTGATCGTGCGATGGATCTTCCGCATGCGCCGTGAAGGGGCCGGTGGCCTGGCCTCGACGCAGATGAGCACCGGATGGGGGTCGACGACATGAGCACCCTGCGACTCGGTCGCCGACAGACGATCGGCGTGCTGTTCGGTCTGCTCGGCGTGTTCCTCGTCGGCTACGTCGCCTCGAACCTGGCCGAGCCCGACAAGGGCCTCACGTTCGAGCCGCCCCCCGACCCGCTGAACCTCACCTTCTCCCCCAGCACCACGGTGATCGTGATCGGCACCATCTTCGTGCTCACCGGCATCGGCACGTTCTTCGAGCGCCGGGCGGAGCGGTTGGTCCGGGGCAGCCTGCTGCTGTCAGCGATCCTGTTCGTCCCGCTCGTCATCGTCCTCGCCCTCGCGCTCTCCACCGCCCCCAACACCAACGTCACCCAGCTGCTCGTGGAGTCGCTGCGGCTCGGCACGCCTGTTGCCCTGGGCGCGATGGCCGGTCTGTGGTGCGAGCGCTCCGGCGTGGTCAACATCGGCATCGAGGGCATGATGCTCGCCTCGGCCGGCATGGGGTTCATGACCTACGCGCTCGTCGGCGACGCCCGGGGCTCGGGCGTCCTGTGGCTCTCGGTCGGCGTGGCCGTGCTGACGGGTGGGTTGATCGCGCTGCTCCACGCACTGCTGTGCGTCAGCTTCCGGGTCGACCAGATCATCTCAGGCGTGGTGATCAACCTGCTCGCCCTCGGGGTCACCGGCTTCCTGCGCTCAGAGGTGATCGTCCCATCGGGAATCTCCACCGGCGTCCCCACGGGCACGATCGCCTTGCCTGGCCTGTCGAAGATTCCAATCCTCGGCCCCCAGCTGTTCACCAACAAGCCGATCTTCCTCTCGATGTTCGCCGTCGTGGCGCTCACATCGTTCGTCCTGTTCCGCACTCGGTTCGGCCTGCGGATCCGATCCGTGGGCGAGAACCCGCACGCCGCCGAGACGCTCGGCATCGACGTGATCCGCATCCGCTACACGGCGGTGCTCATCGGCGGGCTCATCGCGGGGCTCGGTGGGGCGTGGTTCTCGCTCGAATCGCAGGCCGGCTTCGAGGACAACATGACCAACGGCGCGGGCTTCATCGCCCTTGCCGCGCTGATCTTCGGCAAGTGGCGGCCGAGCACCGCGTTCGCCGGCGCGATGCTCTTCGGCTTCACGCGAGCGTTGGGATCGCGCCTGCAGTTCCTCGGCGTCACGATCGGCGACTTCGGCATCCCCAGCGAGTTCTGGCAGTCCTTGCCCTTCGTGGTGACGATCATCGTCGTTGCAGGCGCGGTCGGCCGGGCCATCGCCCCCGCCGCCGACGGGGTCCCGTTCGAGCGATCGCGATGAGCGCACCCGCAGGAATCGACTGGGAGGTGCTGCAAGGCCTCGCCGTCGAGGCCGCTCGCCTCGCGTACGCCCCCTACTCCCACTACCCGGTCGGGGCCGCTGCGGTCACCGACGACGGGCGCACCCTCACCGCGTGCAACGTCGAGAACGCCTCCATCGGCTTGACCCTGTGCGCGGAGTGCGGCGTGGTGTCAGCGCTGCACGCCACGGGTGGTGGACGGCTGGTGGCCCTCGCCTGCGTCGACGGCGCCGGTGCCTTCCTCGTGCCGTGTGGACGCTGCCGTCAGCTCTTGCACGAGCATGGCGGCCCACACCTCCTCGTCAACGGCCGACCCCTGCGCGAGCTCCTTCCCGACCCCTTCGGACCCGAGCACTTGGATCGCCGCGACTGATGGACGTCATCGATCTGATCGTTACGAAGCGCGACGGTGGGCGCCTGACCGACGACCAGATCGACTGGTTCCTCCACACCTACACGGCGGGAGACATCGGCGACGAGCAGGCCGCCGCCCTGCTGATGGCCATCCTCTTCCGGGGTCTCGATGCCGACGAGCTCACCCGGTGGACGGCACAGATGATCGCCACGGGAACCCGCGCCGACCTCTCCTCCCTTCCCCGCCCCACGGTCGACAAGCACTCCACGGGTGGTGTCGGCGACAAGCTCTCGCTGATCCTCTGCCCGCTTGCCGCCGCCTGCGGCGCCGCCGTGCCGCAAACGGCCGGTCGTGGGCTCGGTCACACGGGCGGAACGATCGACAAGATGGAGACGATCCCGGGATGGCGCGCGACGCTGACCCCCGCAGAAGCGCTCCAGCTGCTCAGTGACGTGGGTGCTGTCATCAACGCCGCTGGACCCGACCTCGCGCCAGCCGACCGCAAGCTCTACGCGCTGCGTGACGTCACGGGCACCGTCGAGTCGATCCCGCTGATCGCCAGCTCGATCATGTCCAAGAAGATCGCCGAGGGCACCGGGGCGCTCGTGCTCGACGTGAAGGTGGGCAACGGCGCGTTCATGAAGGACGAGGCGCGCGCCCATGAGCTCGCGCAGACGATGGTGGGCCTCGGCAACGCCAGCGGGGTGCGCACCCGAGCGCTGCTCACGCAGATGGATGTGCCGCTTGGCCGGACCGCGGGCAACGCGCTCGAGGTGGTGGAAGCCATCGAGGTGCTGGCCGGCGGCGGTCCGAGCGACGTCATCGAGCTCACCCTCGTCCTGATCCGGGAGATGCTCGACCTCGTCGGGATTGATGGGATCGACCCTGCCGACGCCCTCGCCGGCGGACGGGCGATGGACGTGTGGCGGGCGATGGTGCGCGGTCAGGGGGGCGACCCACTCGCGCTCCTCCCGCGAGCAGCCGAGATCGAGATCGTCCCCGCCCCCACCACCGGCACGCTCAGCCGGCTCGACGCGATGGCCGTGGGTGTCGCCGCCTGGCGACTCGGCGCCGGTCGCTCGCGCAAGGACGACCCGGTCTCGCCCATCGCCGGGGTGGCGTGGCGGGCCACCGTCGGCGAGCCCGTGATCGAGGGCGAGCCCCTCCTCGAGCTCCATCTCGACGACTCGACCCGACTCCCCTACGCCCTCGAGGCGCTCGAGGGTGCGATCGAGGTGTCGCCCACCCCCGTCGATCCGCCCCCGATGATCCTCGGCCGCGTCACCTGACCCCCAACACCCCTGTTCTGTGCACCGAGAGCACCGGTCGACGGTGTTGTGGGTGCAGAGAACAGGGGTCTAGGCGAGGTTCTCGACCTCGAGCGTGGGGATGCCCTCATCGGGCAGGAGATCGAAGCCGAGGACCTGGGCGTAGAAGGAGAGCTCGCCGTCGAGCGCCGCTCGGATGTTGGGCGCCTGACGGAAGCCGTGCTGCTCCCCGTCGAAGGGCACATAGGCCACCGGCACCCTCTTGGCCCGCACCGCCGCCACGATCATCTCGGCCTGGTTGGGCGGGACCACCTCGTCCTCGAGCCCCTGGAACACCACGAGCGGCCGGTCGATCCGGTCAGTGTGGAAGATCGGCGAACGCTCCTCGTAGATGGCGCGCGCTTCGGGCCACGGACCGACGAGCCCGTCGAGATAGCGGCTCTCGAACTTGTGGGTGTCCCGGGCCAGGGCCCCGAGGTCGGCGACGCCGTAGTGGCTGGCGCCGGCCGCGAAGACATCCGTGAACGCGAGCGCGGCGAGGGTCGTGAAGCCGCCCGCGGACCCGCCTCGGATGCACAGCCGGGCGGGATCCACGTCGCCTCGGTCGCCGAGGAACCGGCACACGGCCGCGCAGTCCTCGACATCGGCAACCCCCCACTCGCCCCGCAGGAGATCGCGGTACGCGCGGCCGTACCCGGTCGACCCTCGGTAGTTCACGTCGACCACGGCGAAGCCGCGGCTGGTCCAGTACTGCTTGGCCAGCGCCAGCATCGGGCGGGCCGCGGAGGTGGGGCCGCCGTGGATCATCACGATGAGCGGGGGTCGTTCATCCGCCGGTCCGGAGACTTCGGGATTCGTGGGTGGGTAGAAGAGCGCGTGAGCGCTCTGGCCCGCGCCCGTCCCGAAGTCGATCGACTCGGGCACGGAGAACCAGCTCGCGTCGATCCCGAGCTGGCGCGGCGGCACGACCACCTCCAGCGGGCCCACCCCATCGGCGAGGTCGATGCGCACGACGTGGGGCTCAGTGGTGGCGGAAGCGCCGATGTAGGCGATCGACGATCCCATCGCGTGCAGGTCCTCGACGAGGGTGTGGGGCACGTCGAGGAACGCGACTCGACCGAAGTCGGGCTCCCACACGGCAAGACGGTCGACGCCGTCGTCGCGCACAACGAGCGCGATTCGTCCGTCAGCGAGCGGTGCGAAGCACGTGTCGCCGAACACCCACTGCGGGAAGCCGATGTCCTTCCCGAGATCCACCATGGGCTGGACTCCGGTGGCGGGCGTCCAGCGGTAGAGGCTCCAGAAGCCGGTACGATCGCTGCTGAACCAGAGGCTGCCGTCGGGCGCCCAGGTGGGCTGGCAGATCGACTCCCGCGCGTCGGCGCCCGCGACGATCGTGCGAACGCCACTCTCGTCCACCACCAGTCGAGTGGCGTCCCATGGCATGTCGGGGTGATCCCACTCGAGCCAGCAGAACGCGCCACCGTCGCTGCGCCAACGAGGATCGGCGACGAAGTCCGGCCCGCGTACCACGACCTCGGGCGTGGACGGGGCGTTCGCGTCCAACCGAACGATGGTGTTCGTGGCCTCGGAGCCCTCGAGGTGGTGCTCCTCCCGCACGCACAGCATCGTGGCGCCATCCGGGCTGATGCACCCGTCGGCGTAGCGCAGGCCACGCGGCAGGATCGGCTCAGGGGTGAGGGGCACGGGCTCCCCGCCCACCTCCACTCGGTGCAAGCGCTGCGTGGCCCAGTCGGCGAACCAGAGCACGTCACCGCGGACCCACCACGCCCCGCCCCCGTACTCGTGCACGGCCGTGCGGGCGTTCCACGGAGCCTGAAGCACCTCCTCCACGCGGCCGTCGGCGCCGCGCCGCAGCACCGCGGTGCGACCACCTTCCTCCGGTCGGCCCTCGGACCACCACAGGTCTTCGGCCTCGAGGGCCAACCCGGTGGGCAGTCGAGACGCGCGCACGACGAGCTCGCTCGTGATCGGCGTCGGCCACGAGCCGTAGGGCAGCACGGGCATGGGTCCGGTGAGTCCCGTGCGGGTCACTCGGCTTCGGCGAGGAGATCGGCGATCCGCTGGCAGCCCTCACCGAGGTCGTCGTCGCCGAGCGCGTAGCTGAGCCGGGCGTAGCCGGGCGCGTCGAACGCCTCGCCAGGTACGACCGCAACCTTGGCCTCGTCGAGCAGGACCCCGCAGAGCTCCACCGTGGTCGTGGAGGTGCGCCCACGGATCGAGCGGCCGAGGTAGGCGGACAGGTTGGGGAAGCTGTAGAAGGCGCCCTGCGGCTCGAGGGCCGTGATCCCCTCGATGCCGGTGAGGAGCTTGTGCATCGTGGTGCCGCGCCGTTCGAAGGCCGAGCGCATCTCCGCCACCGCCGAGAGGTCGCCGGTGAGCGCGGCGATCGCCGCTCGCTGGCTCACGTTGGCCACGTTCGAGGTGGTGTGGGACTGCAAGTTCGTGGCTGCCTTGATGACGTCGAGCGGGCCGAGCATCCAGCCGACGCGCCACCCGGTCATCGCGTAGGTCTTGGCTACGCCGTTGAGCACCACGCACCGGTCGGCGAGCTCGGGGACGAGCGTGGGCATCGAGGTGAACCGATGATCCCCGTAGGTGAGGTGCTCGTAGATCTCGTCGGTCACCACCCAGATGCCGCGCTCGACGGCCCAGCAGCCGATGGCCTCCACCTCGCTCGGCGGGTAGACGGCGCCGGTGGGGTTCGACGGTGACACGAACATGAGCACCTTGGTGCGGTCGGTGACGGCGGCGTCGAGCTGCTCCACGGTGACCCGGAAGCCGGTGGTCTCGTCGGTGGGCAGCACCACGGGCACCCCGCCGGCGAGCGTGATCGGTTCGGGGTAGGTGGTCCAGTACGGGGCGGGCAGGAGCACCTCGTCGCCGGGGTCGAGCAGGGCGGCGAAGGTGTTGTAGACGGCGTGCTTGCCGCCGTTGGTGACGAGCACCTGTGCTGCGGTGACCGGGAAGCCGGAGTCGCGCGCGGTCTTCGCGACGATCGCCTCCTTCAGGTCTGGGAGACCGCCCGCCGCGGAGTACTTGTGGTTCCGGGGGTCGCGGCACGCCTCGACGGCCGCCTCGACGATGGCCGCCGGCGTCGGGAAGTCGGGCTCGCCGGCCCCGAAGCCGATGACGGGCTCCCCCGCCGCTTGCAGCGCCTTGGCCTTCGCATCCACGGCCAGGGTGGCGGATTCGGCGATCGCCGCGATGCGGCGCGACACACGGGCGTCGGTACGGGGGCTGGCCAACGGTCTCGCTCCTCGGTAGGTCGGTTCGCGATCATGGCACGGTGACCAACCCCGCCACCCCCGAGATCAAGATCCCCGTCGACCTCCTCCCCGCCGATGGGCGGTTCGGGTGCGGCCCCTCCAAGGTGCGCCCCGAGGCGCTCGACGCCCTCCTCGCCTCGGCCGACCCGGCGCTGGGTGGCCCGTACCTGGGCACCTCGCACCGCCAGGCCCGCGTGCAGTTCGAGGTGGGCGCGCTGCGCAACGGCCTGGCCGAGCTCTTCGCGCTGCCCGACGGCTACGAGATCATCCTCGGCAACGGCGGCACCACCTCGTTCTGGGATGCGGCCACCTTCGGGCTCATCGATCAGCGCAGCCAGCACCTGCGCTTCGGCGAGTTCTCCTCCAAGTTCGCGGAGGCCGCGGCCGCCGCGCCGCACCTGCGCGAACCGAGCAACCTCTTCGCCGACCCAGGCACCCATCCGCTCCCGGTCACCGACCCCGAGGTCGACGCCTACTGCCTCACCCACAACGAGACCTCCACCGGCGTGATGATGCCGCTGGAGCGTCCCAACGGAGCAGAGGGGCTCGTGCTCGTCGACGCCACCTCGGCGGCTGGCGGCCTGCGCTTCGACCCGAACGAGGTCGACGTCTACTACTTCGCTCCCCAGAAGTGTCTGGCCAGCGACGGCGGTCTGTGGCTCGCCGCGATCTCACCGGCCGCCGTCGAGCGCATCGAGCGCATCGCCGCCTCCGACCGGTGGGTGCCGGCATCGCTCGACCTCGGCATCGCACTCGACAACAGCCGCAAGGACCAGACCTACAACACGCCCGCGCTCGCCACGATCTTCCTCGCCAACCAACAGGTCGACTGGATCAACCAGAACGGCGGCCTGCACTGGGCAGCGGCGCGCTGCGACCGGTCGGCCGAGGCGATCTACGGCTGGGCCGACGCATCGGACTACGCCACTCCGTTCGTCGCGGCGCCCACCGAGCGGAGCCACGTTGTGGCCACGATCGATCTCGAGGCGAGCGTCGCCGACGCGAACGTCGTGTCGCAGGTGCTGCGAGCCAACGGCATCATCGACACGGAGAGCTACCGCAAGCTCGGCCGCAACCAGCTGCGCGTCGCGCTCTTCCCGGCGATCGACCCCGACGACGTCGTGGCCCTCACGAACTGCATCGACCACGTGGTGGCCGCGCTGGGTTAGCTGCGATCGAGCTTCCAGCGGCGCCCGGCGGCCCCCAGCGTGCCGATCCCTGCGCTGATTGGCGTCAGCACGACCAGGCGCCCCCACGGCCGCGGCCCGCGCTCGGTGCCATCCACAGGACCACGATTGAGCACAGGCGCAGACGACGAGGTCACGGTCGCGTCACCCGACCCTGGCGTCGTTTCCACCGGTCCGAGACTGGGGGTGCCGAACCCAGGGTCGGGGTCGAACTCTGGGTAGGTGGGGCTGAAGCTGCCCCCGTCAGTGCCGAAGGTCGTCGACGCTCCGGAGTCCGCCGTGGTCGTGGGACCGGTTGGCGGGTCATACCGAATCTCTGCCGATCCAAACTGCACGCTGAACGGGGCCGTCGGGGGACTGGCACCCGAGAGGCTCTTTCCCATCGGGCGCACCGCGAGTGACGTGATTCCACTGGGATCTGCGAGCGAGGTGATGTCGCCCGCCCACTCCTGGGTTCCAAGGTCGCGCCCGAGGCGCACGGAGGAGCCAGCCGCGCAGTCGGATGCTGGCCGATCCGCGTAGGAACCAGGGTTCGCGGACGTCCATGTGTTGTTCGCGGTGCGGCACACGTCGACATAACCCTGATCGGTTGCGCTGCCGCCGATCTCGTTCAGCACGAGGAAGATCGTGCCGCCACCGGCCACGGAGGTGTCGAAGCGGATCGCGGCCATGCTCTGTTCCGCCTCGACCGCCCACGCCACCTCAAACCCGTCGTCGGGTACCGGCTGGGCCAGCGGCTGCTGGGTCCACCAGCCCGTGGCGAGCGCCGGAGCGCTGCTCTGAGCGTACGCCGGAGGTACCACCCACGCCGCGAGTCCGACGACGATGAGGCTGAGGCCCAGTGCTCCGAGTGAGCGCGCCCTGCTCATCTTGCGGACTCCGCCACCAGCGGCGTGTCGCGTGTGCCGGGCGGCCGCCGCTTGGGCCTGTCGGTCATGGTGCCGGAGCGCATGATCGTCTCCTCGGTCGTGCCGAGGTACCCCTCGATCACTCGCTCGTTCCCGAGCACCTCTGCGGGCGACCCCGTGGCGACCACGGCACCAAGCTCCAGCGCCAGGAGCTCATCTGAGATCGCGGTGATCAAGGGCATGTCGTGCTCGATCACGACCATGGCTGCGCCGGTCTTGTCGCGTATGTCGAGCAAGACCGGACCAAGTGCCTCGGTTTCGCGCTGTGCGATCCCGGACGACGGTTCGTCGAGAAGGAGCACTGAAGGCCGATGGGCCAACGTGCACGCAAGGTCGACGACCCGGCGCGTGCCGGTCGAGAGCTCACCGACGAACTTGTCGGCGTAGGCCTCCAACCGCATCAGCTCGATCAGGGAGTCGACCTCCTCGGCGATGGCCCGTTCGGAGAACTTCACGGCTGGAGACAGCACGAAGGGGGTGATCGGGTCTCGCACGATCACGTGGCGCTCGCACGCGGTGGCAATCGTCTGACGCACGGTCATGGACGGAAAGAGCCGGGCATCCTGGAACGAGCGACCGAGTCCCCGCTCGCTTCGATCACAGGCCGCAAGGTCGGTGACGTCGTCGCCACCGAGCAGAACTCGTCCCTGCGTGGGCGTCACGAAGCCCGAGATCAAGTCGAGCACGGTGGTCTTCCCAGCCCCGTTCGGCCCGATGATGCCCAGGATCTGTCCCTGGTGGACCGACAGGTCCACATCGTTCACCGCCCGCACACCCCCAACGCTGGTCGACAGGCCGTGCAGCTCGAGTGCGACAGGGTGCACATGGCCGCAGTGCGCGCAGAGTGGGGTGAAGGGTCGTCGCGCCTCGGCGGCAACGGGGGTGGGCTTGCTCTTGCCCGCCCCTTCCAGGAACACCGCCCGCAGGATCTCGGGGCGTCGTAGAAGCTCCGCAGTGGGCCCGTCGAATCGAACCTCACCCTTCTCAAGGAACACCGCTCGCTCCGCGAGGGTGATCGCGACGTTGATCGACTGCTCGACGAGCACCACGGTGGTGCCGTTCGCGTGGATGGCGCGCACGATGCCGAGGAGCTGCTCCACGATGATCGGTGCGAGGCCCAAGCTCAGCTCGTCGATGAGGAGCAGCCGCGGACGAGCGATCAGCGCCTGGCCCAAGGTGAGCATCTGCTGCTCGCCACCTGACAGGTTGCCCGCCCGCTGGTCCCAGCGATCACGCAGCACAGGGAAGTACTCGAGCACCTGCTCGGTGGCCGTTTCCACGTAGTCGGGCTCGTCCGAAAACAGCCACCCGGCCAGCTGGAGGTTCTCCGCCACAGTGAGGGTGGGGAACACCCCCTTCCCACCCGGCATGAGCACCACGCCGGCGGCAACGGTGGCCTGGGCTGAGTGCCCGGTGATCGGTTCGCCGTCCAGCTCGATGGTGCCACCGATGGGTGGCAGGAGCCCGCAGATCGCGGAGAGGAGCGTGGACTTGCCAGCTCCGTTGGTGCCGAGAAGCGCGACCATCTCCCCATTGGACACGTGGAAGTCGACCCCAAAGAGAACCTGGGTCTTGCCGTAGGCGACCTCGAGGTCGCGGACCACGAGCAGAGCGTCGACTGGAATGGTCAAGGTCATCGCGGGCACCTCGACCTCGACGGTCGGATCGATTCCGCTCGATTCCGGTCGGTCCCGCACGGGGATGTCGTCATCCAAGCGAGTGTCGGCCAGCAGGCTCGGCACATGGATGCCGCGGAGGACGGCCAGCCGACGTAGCGCTCGGTCGCGGGCGTCGTAGAGCAGCCCCCCAAGACCCCCGGGCGCCACGAGCAGCACGGCGAGCAATCCAACGCCGCTCGCCAAGAACGGGGTGAGCGGCGAGCGCGTCAGGGTGGAGAACCTCACAAAGGTCATGTACCCACCAGCGAGCATCGCTCCGGGTACTGAGCTCAGCCCACCGATGACTCCGATGGCGAGCAGGAGCACGTTCGCTTCGGGGTTCACTGCGGTCCCGGAGATCCCGCGGAAGGCAAAGGCATAGAGCCCGCCGGCCAATCCGGCGATCGCTCCCGACAAGCCGAACGCGCTGATCTGCGCCCGTACCGGACTGATCCCGTACGACTGGGCGCTCCGGGTGTTGTCACGGTTGGCCACGAGCGCGCGACCTGTGCGCGATCGCTGCACGCGACTCACCGATGCGACGGTGAGAAGGAGACCGGCGAGCGCGACGTAGTAGAAGGAGTGCTCAGATTCCAGATCGAACTTGTTGAAGATCACCGGGCGAAGGAACAGTCGATTCGGGTCGGGCATGAGCCACGGAAAGAACTCCCGGTTCAGGAAGAACGTGCCCGTGGCGAGGGCGAAGGCCATCGTCGTTACAGCGAGGAACGGGCCCTGGATGCGCAGCGCCGGTACGCCGAGCGCCACGCCTAACCCCGCTCCGACGAGGCCAGCTGCTGCCACGCAGAAGAACAGGTCTTTGCCCTGGAAGTAAAGCGAGGCTGACGCCGCCGCGCCGATCGCGGCGATGGCCAGCTGACCCAGGCTGATCTGCCCTGCCCATCCCGTGAGGATGACGAGCGAGAGCATGAGCATCCCGAAGAGGAGCCCCACGCTCAGCGTGAAGACGTCGCCCGCCTCCATGCGCAACGGGTACAGCCCGAGCGCCGTGACCGCCACCACCAGGCCGACGACCTTTGCGATCCGCACCTCGCGGAGACCCGCAAGCTCCCGTGGGATCGGTCGGACCTCACGCAGCGCCTGCCAGGTGGACGCGCCGAGGTCGCGCGCTCGTTCCACGCCGCCGCGGCGCTGCACGAGCAGGGCGACGATGATCACGCCAAAGAGCACCCCATCGACGACGACCGTGCGACCGGTCTCGAAGAACACCGCTTGCTCCAGCACACCAAGCCCCAGAGCAGCAGCCACCGTGACGGGCAGGTTCTCCATGCGGCCGATCACCGCCGCGGCGAGGGCGCGAAGCAGGAGCGAGAGCCCGAGGGTCTCGCCGATGGAGACGCCCTGAATAGGCATGCGCAGCAGCACGGCCAGACCCGACAGTCCTGCGGCCATCACCCACACGAGCGTGTTGAGTCGGGCAACGGGGATCCCCAGCAGGGCAGCGCGATCCGCCGACTCGGCGCTCGCCCGAACCGCGATGCCGAAGCGGCTGCGGCGGAGGAACACCGCCAAGCCCACGCAGATCGCGGGCACGAACACCGCGATCAGAAGGTGCCCGCCCGTGAAGGTGTTGGGGAACCATTCCATCCGCACCGAGCCGAAGGGCCTCGGCGGCTGCGGCGCAGTGTCGTAGTTGAACAGCTGAGGGAGTGCGAGCGTGCCGAACGAGAGGAGCTGACCGATCCCGATCGTCGCCACCGTGAGGAGGAGTCGAGGAGCCTTCGCAAACCTCCTGACCACGAGGATCTCGATGAGCGCGCCGAGCACCAGCGCAGCCACGAACCCCACCACCATCGCCGGGAAGAAGCCCCACTTCGGACCGACGATGAGCGAGGCGGCGAGCACCGCAGCCAGGCCGCCGAGCTCGCCTTGCGCGAAGTTGACGATGCGGTTGGCTCGGTACACCAGCACCAGCCCGATCGCGATGAGCGCGCTCAGCGAGCCGCCGAACAACCCCATCACGAGCGTGGAGACGGGTACGGGATAGAGCACGAACACGAAGATGCCGAACACGAGCGTGCCAAGTGCCGCACCGGCCGCGAACCGCATGTCCTCTCGCGTCAAGCCATCCCCCCGATGTGCGCGCTACCCCCAGTAGCCCTACGATGCCCCAGTTCGCACCGCTTGGGGAAATCGCGGTGGTTTGCGGCCTTGGGGGGGGATCGGCACATGACGTTGCGCCAGTTCATCGATCGCTATGGGACGGCGCTCGGCGTGATCCTCGGCCTCGTGATCCTGGTGGCTGCGCTCCCGGGGAACGCTACGGACAGCCGACTCTCCGCAGGCGGTGGATCCGGCGGCCTCGGTGACGAGATCGCGGGAAGCAGTGATGGAGGGACCGACGGGCTTGCAGGTGGCACCGACCTCGGCACGGGCGGTGGTACGGGAACGGGTTCCACGACCGGCGCGAGCGGCAGTACGGGCGGGGGGGCCGGAGGCACAGGTGCGGTCACCGGCGCGCCCGGCGAGGTGACCTTTGGGACGGGGCCGGACTGTCGGGCCGACGGGCGACAGAAGGGCATCGCGCGCTACACGCCGCCATGTGTCCAGTGGACGGGGAGCAGCAATGGGGGGAGCACAACCAAGGGCGTCACCTCCGACAAGATCACCGTCGTGCGGTGGAACGGCCGGGTCGATCCGGCTACCCGGGCAATCCTCCGTGGTGCCAGCCTCTCGGACGATCCCGCGAAGGTCACCCAGATCATGAACGTGCTGCGGACCTACAACAACCAGCACTACCAGACCTATGGGCGCGAAGTGGTGTTCGTCGACTACGAGGCCAGTGGACCCTCTGAGGACGATGAGGCGATGAAGCGCGACGCCATCAACATCGCCGCGAAGAACCCGTTCGCGGTGATCGAGGGCGATCCAGCGGCCGCGATGCCCATCGTGCTGGTTCGTGACCTCGCTCAGCGCAACATCCTGTGCATGTGCAGCACGACCCTGTCGGAGGAGTTCTACGGCGAGCTCCCGCCACTCCTGTGGAGCTCGCTTCCCTCGATCAACCTCTACGCCAAGCACACCGCTGAGTTCATCGGCAAGCGCCTCGCAGGTAAGCCGGCCGTGTTCGCAGGCGACGATCTCAACCCCACGCAGGGCTACCGCACCACGACCAGGAAGTTCGGCCTCATCTACCTCGACGGGGTCAAGAAGGTCGAGCCTGAGCGCCGGCGCGGCGCGGAAATCATGCTGAAGGAGCTGGCCAAGTTCGGTGTGACGGTTCCGGCGGCCGCGCAGGTGGGCTACATCTACGATCCCGGCCGCAACCAGCAAGACGTGACCGCGCTGATCGCCAAGATGAAGAACGAGGGCGTCACTACGATCATCCCTGCGTGGGATCCGCTGTACCCGATCCTCATCACCAAGGAAGCCACCAACCAGCAGTACTTCCCTGAGTGGTTCATGGTGGGCACGGGTCTGTCCGATACGACCGCGGCAGGTCGCCTCTACGACCAACAGCAGTGGCGGCATGCCTTCGGAATCTCCCCGCTGTGGGTGACCTGGCAGACCGTGGCGAACTCAACAGGCGCGCGGGAATACCACCACGGTGCCCCCGACGCCCCCGACGGCGACGAGGGGGTGCTCATCAACATCTATCGGGCCCGCCTCCAAACCCTGTTCCGGGGAATTCACATGGCGGGTCCGAACCTCACCTACCAGTCGTGGATCCAGGGGACCCTCAACTACCCCCGCACGGGCGGCTTGCCCGCCGCGCCACTCGTCTACCTGACCCGACAGAACCCCACGGAGATCAAGGACTTCGTGGAGGTGTTCTACGACGTGGACGCCTCCGGCCCGGACGAACGCGGGCTGGAGGGCAACGGCATGGTGATGAAGGTGGAGGGCGGTCGGCGCTACGACATCGGTCAATGGCCTTCCACGCCGCCCAAGGCATTCAACCGAGATGGAACCATCGCTGTAAGCGACAACCCTCCTGGCGGCGGGGACCCGGCCCACGAGCAGGACGGGCACACGCACACCAAGAGGTGCCTCAGCTGCGCATCGTGAGTTGGGGGCGCCCGACCCCTCAGCATGGTCGCGCCATGCGGTTCTCGCTCTGGCCGAACCTGTCCCAGCCGTGGGCCGATGTGCTCGCGCTGGCGCGCCACGCCGAGGTCACGGGATGGGATGGCCTGTACGTCGCCGACCACTTCATGGGCAGCGGCGGCGAGTTCGGGCCCGACACGACGCCCAACCTCGAAGCCACGGCCGCGCTGGCGGCACTGGCGATGGGCACCGAGCGCCTCCGCCTCGGCAGCCTCGTGCTGGGCAACACGTACCGGCATCCCGCGGTGCTCGCCAACTGGGCCGCCACGGTCGACCACATCAGCGGTGGCCGATTGCTGCTCGGTGTCGGCGCCAGCTGGCAGCAGAACGAGCACGAGCAGTACGGCATCGACCTCCCCGCGCCCGGCGAGCGGGTGGAGCGCTTCGAGGAGGCCTGCCTCGTCCTGAAGGGCCTGTTGCGCGAGGAGCGAACCACCATGGGTGGCAGGCACTACCGCCTCACCGATGCCGTGGCCGAGCCCAAGCCGTTGCAGCAGCCCCTTCCCCTCCTCATCGGCGGCAAGGGCGACCGCATGCTCGGGGTGGTGGCTCGTCACGCCGACGAGTGGAACATGTGGGGGCTGGCCCACACGATCGCCGAGCGGGCCGCCGTGCTCGACCGCCGCTGCGAGGCCATCGGGCGCGACCCCGCATCGATCGCGCGCTCCGCGCAGGCGCTGGTGATCCTCACCGCCGACCCGCGCGTGGCGAGCCAGGACCGCACCGGCGACCGGGCCACCATCGCCGGCACCACCGACGACGTCGTCGATGCGGTGGGCGCCTGGCATGCGGTCGGCGTCGACGAGGTGATCGTGCCCGACTTCACGTTGGGCACCGGAGCGCGGCGCCTCGATCGGCTCGATGCCATCATCGAGGCCGTCGGCCGCGAGTTCCGCTGACCGCCGCTCACGAAGGGATGTCCATGCCCACCTCCGCCGAAGTTCGTGCCCAGCTCACCGGTCCGGGCGGGATGTTCGAGGTCACCACCGGCGAGGTCCTCGGGCGCCAGATGGAGGTCTACGCAAACCGCATGCCGTCGCTGCGGTCCGTCGCCGAGGTCGGCCTCATGCGCGGCGACGGCGCGACGTTCATCGTCTACGGCGACACCACCTACGGGTTCGAGACGTTCGTGAAGACCTCGAACAGCACCGCCCACGCGCTGCGCGACCGGTTCGGGCTCGCTAAGGGCGACCGGGTGGCCGTGCTGTCCCAGAACAACCCCGAGTGGTGCATGGCCTTCTGGGCGACGGTGTCGCAGGGCGCCGTGCTCGTCGGGCTCAACGGCTGGTGGACGACCGACGAGATCGAGTACGGCCTGCAGGACTCCGGCGCCAAGGTGCTCGTCGCCGATCGCAAGCGGTTCGACCGGATCGCGGGATCGCTCGACGCGGCAACCGCCCTCGAGCACGTGTTCCTCGTGGACTGCACGCCCGCCGATGTCGGCCTCGCCGCCGACCCGCGCATCCACGAGTTCTCCGAGCTCACCCAGTCCCCCACCGCGGACTTCGTCGCCGAGGACATCGCCGAGGACGACCCCGCCGTGATCTTCTACACGTCGGGCACCACCGGTCGTCCCAAGGGCGCGATCTCGACCCATCGCAGCATGATCGCCAACCTCCAGAACACGATGTACAACGCGGTTGCCGGCTCGATGACCGGAGGCGGGGCGCTGCCCGACGCTGGTGGCGGCGCCAACGTCGCGTTGTTCACCTCGCCCCTGTTCCACGTGTCGGGATGCCACTCCACGCTGGTGGTGGGCCTGCTCGCTGGGCTGAAGCTCGTCATGCCGGAGGGGCGCTTCACGCCCGAGACCGCACTGCAGCTCATCCAGGAGCACCAGGTCACCGTGTGGGCAACGGTGCCCACGATGGTGTGGCGGGTGTGCGAGCACCCCGACCGCCACAGCTTCGACACGAGCTCGGTGCGCAGCGTCGCGTTCGGCGGGTCGCCGTCAGCGGACGAGCTGCAGCGCATGGTGCACGAGACGTTCCCGAACGTGTCAAGCACCTCCAACGCCTACGGGCTCACCGAGACGTCCTCGGTCGCCACGGTGATCTCCGGGCAGGAAGCCATCGAGCGCCCGACCTCCGTCGGGCCCCCGGTGCCCACCGTCCACCTGAAGATCATCGACGCCGACGGGGTCGAGGTGCCCGCCGGGGAGACCGGCGAGGTGTGCATCTCCGGACCGATCCTCATGGCCGGGTACTGGAACAAGCCAGAGGCCACCGCCGAGGCGATCGACGCCGACGGCTGGCTGCACACGGGCGACGTCGGCCACGTCGACGAGGACGGCTTCCTCTACATCACCGATCGCAAGAAGGACATGATCATCCGCGGCGGCGAGAACATCTACTGCGTCGAGATCGAGCAGCGACTGGTGTCACATCCGCACATCGCCGACGCGGCCGTCATCGGTGTCCCGCATCCCGAGCTCGGCGAAGAGGTGAAGGCCGTGGTGCAGCTCGAGGAGGGCGAGCTGCTCACCGAGGCCGGCGTCCGCGAGTGGGTGGCCGAGGCACTCGCCCCGTTCAAGGTGCCTACCTACGTCGAGCTCACGACTGAGCAGCTCCCGCGCAACGCCAGTGGGAAGCTCCTCAAGAACGTGCTGCGAGGCGAGGGAGACGTGAGCTTCGCGGAGACGATGTAGGCGGCGGCGAGGTGGGCCGTCGCGTCAGGTGGCCCAGCTGCCCCGGATCGACGGGTGGCTGGGCGACCAGCCGGTGGCCTCCTTGAACCGCCGATTCGAGACGCGCAACGACTTCATCAAGAGCTTGCCGGAGGTGGGGCTGACCGCACGCAGGGCGGCAGGGATGGCCTTCGGTGGCTTCACCCCCAAGGCCTCGGCCACCACCCGACCTGCCTCGTCGCGGGTGAGCGGCTCGTCGTCACCGATGTTGTAGACGCCCGCGGGGGCGCGCAGGGCGGCCGCCACGCTCGATCCGGCGTCGTCGGCGTGGATGAACGAGACATAGGCATCGGGTGCGCCCAGGAACGGGTTGACCCGCTTGCGGACCAGCGCGTTGAACGCCTCGACGTGGCTGCTCCCCGGCCCGTGGAACTGCGCGAAGCGCAGCACCACGCCGACGCCCCCGGCCGCGGTGAAGCGAGCGGCGGCCGCTTCGGCCACTGCGGCCCCCGCGAAGGCGCCGACGTGGTCGAGCGGCGCGTCCTCGTCGATCCACGCGTCGCCCTGGTCGAGGTACGGGAAGCAGATCGACTCCTGCACGTAGCGAGACGCCCCCGCAGCGAGGGCGGCGTCGACGAGGTGGTTCGACGCCTCCCGCCGCAAGCGCTCGTTGACGTCCCATGCCTTCGCGCGCGCCGCCTTGCTCATCGGGGGGATGTTGGTGGCGAGGTGGACGACGACCTCGTGATCGGCGACGGCGTCGCGCACGGCCGCCGCATCGAACAGGTCGACGGCGACGGGTGTGCCGCCGAGCGACCCGACCAGCGCAGCCTTGGCGTCGCCGCGTGCCACCGCCGTCACCTCGTGGCCCTCCGCGACGAGCGCAGGCAGCGCCCGCGTGCCGACGACACCCGTACCACCGGTCACGAACACCTTCATCGCGCTGCCTCCCGACGCATCCGATCAGCCAACCACCGACGTCCTCGCCCCGATCACGTCCGCTCCAGCGGTCTCCGGCATCCGACGCATCGACAGGAGCCCGAGGAGCATCACCGCCGCCAGGGCGCCGATCAGCGTCCGGGTGCTCCACCATGCCTCGAAGACGCCCACGAACACGAGGCCCACAGACCCCGCCGCCACCACGACCCCGAACACGAAGGCCATGAGCGTGGCCCGCACCTCGGTGGGGAACAGCTCGGAGAGGTACGACGGGCGAACGCTCGCCAGCGCCGCGTCGGAGCCCGCCACCAGGAAGAAGCCCGGGGCGAACAGGCCGCGTTGCTCGCTGAAGATCGCCACCAGCCCGAGCGCCATCGTGAACGAGCTCCAGATGATGATCCGTCGTCGCCCGACGCGATCGCTCAGCCGACCTCCGACCACATACCCCGCCAGCGACGCCGGGGCCGTCGCGATCACGATCACCGTGAAGAGGCCCTCCCAGCCGTAGCCGTCCTGGGCCAGCTCGGCCGCGTAGAAGAAGGCGGGCGTGCCGAGCATGCCGTGGCTGCCCAGCACGATCGTGATGCGCCGAAGGAGCGGGCGGTGCTCGGCGTCGACGTGGGGCCAGAACGACGACTGCACTCGTTCGGTCTCCTGCGCGACCGTGAACGCGGTGGTCTCCCGGAGGTTGCGGCGCAGCCACGCCACGAGCACGAGCGGCGGCAGCGCTGCCACATACAGGATGCGCCAGCCCAGCGGCGTGTGCGGCACGAGCAGGAGCATCATCGCCACCAGGCCGAAGCCGGCCATCGCGATCGTGCCCAGCAGCGTGAGCCCCGCGCCCCGTCGATCCGCCCGGAGCTCCTCGCTGATCACGATGCCGCCGAGCGACTCCTCGGTGGCGAGGAACAGCCGAGCCGCCATCTGGAACGCCACGAACGACACGAGCCCCCACGCCACCGAGGTCAGTGCCGTCGCGATCGTGAAGGCCACCACGGACACGAGCAGCATCTGTCGCCGCCCCACCCGGTCGGCGAGCCGCAGGATCGGCATGCTCCCCAGCGCCGCAACGCGGATCACCGCCACACCGATGCCGAAGGTGGCGACGCTCACACCGAGGCCCTCGGCGATGTCGGGCGCGGCCAGGCTGAGCAGCCCGGTGTCGTAGTTCAGGAAGAACCCGATGAGCGACAGCGGCAGCAGCACACCCCACTCGTGGGCGTTGAAGCCGTACTTCAGATCGGGACCGTGCTCCGGTTCCATCTCCGGGACCGGGATCCCCCCCAGATCAGACATGCGGGCAGGTTCCCACAACCGAGGGTCCCCACACCGTCCTCGGCCAGGGAGCACCATGGCGGGCGTGCCGATCGATGGTCCGAGCGCAGACCCGCTGCAGGGGTTCAGCGCGGGCGCCCGCCGAGCGCTGGTGCTCGCGGAAGGCGAGGCGCGGTCGCTGCGCCACGAGCTGGTCGGCACCGAGCACCTGCTGCTCGGCCTGCTGGCCGACGACGGCAGCCGCGCCGCGGCGATGCTGCGCGAGGCGGGAACCACGCTCGCAGCGGCACGCCGCAAGGTGGCCGAGGCGGTCGGTCCTGGTCACGCAGGCACCACCGACCCCACCTCGTCGCCGAGGGCAGCACGCGCCATCGGCCGCGCCCCACGGCTCGCCCGGGATCACGGCGCGGACATCGTCGGCGAGGAGCATCTCCTCCTCGCCGTGCTCGACGTCGAGGGCACCGCCGGTCAGGTGCTGCGCGGCCTTGGCGTCGACCTCGAGCAGCTCCGAAGCGCACTCGGCGGACAGGCCGGCGCGCCCGAGCCTGATGCGCCTCCCGCTGACGTTGTGGCGCTGCTGCCGGTGTGCAGCAGCTGTCACGCAGCGCTCGATGCGGGGGTGGTGGGCACGCTCGTGCCCATCCTGGGTCAGGCATCCGCCGACGAGATCGTCCTCCTGAGCTGTCCCGACTGCGGCGCCGTCATCGCCACCACCCCGAGGCAATAGGTCCCGCCGGAGGCGAGCCGGCTCTGCCGGTCGCCGGGAGGCACGTGCGGAGGCAGGAGCAGCGCAGTCGTAGGCAGGAGCGCAGCGACGCCCGAAGACGCACGAGGCCCAGCGACGCCCGCAGCACGCATGTACTCAGCCGCCGCTGATGTCCTGCACCCGCTGCTTGCCCTGGGAGATCCACGGCATCATGGCGCGCAGCTGCTCACCGACGTGCTCGATCTGGTGCTCGGCCCCCTTGGCCTTCAGCGCCTTGTAGGTGGGACGACCCGACTCGCTCTCCGCGACCCACTCGGCAGCGAAGCGACCGTCTTGGATCTCATCGAGGATCTTGCGCATCTCGGCCTTGACCGTGGCGTTGATGATCCGCGGACCCCGGGTGAGGTCGCCGTACTCGGCAGTGTCGGAGATGGAGTACCGCATGCCGGCGATGCCCTGCTCGTACATGAGGTCGACGATGAGCTTCAGCTCGTGGAGGCACTCGAAGTAGGCCGATTCAGGCTGGTAGCCCGCCTCGACGAGCGTCTCGAAGCCCGCCTGCACCAGGGCGGTGAGCCCACCACAGAGCACGACCTGCTCGCCGAAGAGATCGGTTTCGGTCTCCTCCTCGAAGGTCGTCTCGAGCACGCCCGCCCTGGCGCCGCCGATGGCCGCCGCGTAGGACAGCGCGAGGTCGCGGGCCTTGCCGGTGGCGTCCTGCGCCACCGCGATGAGGCACGGCACGCCGCCGCCCTCGGTGTAGGTGCGGCGCACGAGGTGACCGGGCCCCTTGGGAGCGACAAGGGCGACGTCGACGTCGGCCTGCGGCACGACCTGGTCGAAGCGAACGCTGAAGCCGTGCCCCACGAAGAGCGCGTCGCCCGACGAGAGGTTGGGCGCGATGTGCTCGTTGAAGATCGCCTTGTGCTCCGTGTCGGGGCCCAAGAGCATGATCAGGTCCGCCTCGGCGGTGGCGTCGGCCACCGACAGCACCCGCAGCCCCGCGGCTTCGGCCTTGGCCACCGAGGACGACTCGGGCCGGAGCCCGACCCGCACGTCGATGCCTGAGTCCTTCAGGTTGAGCGCGTGGGCATGACCCTTCGAGCCGTAGCCGATCACGGCGACCTTGCGGCCGGCGATGAGCGAGCGGTCAGCGTCCTTGTCGTAGTACACGTTGGCCATCGGGGGTTCCTTGGATGCTCGGGCCGGGAGTGGCCGGTTCGGGTCGGCTAGATCTTCGGGAGGGCGACGCGCCCCGTGCGCTGGAGCTCGACGATGCCGTAGGGCCGCAGGAGCTCTTCGAAGTCGTCGAGTCTGTCCGGGTGTCCGTCGAGGGACAAGGTGAGCTGGTCGTCCGCCTCGGCGAGGATGCGCCCCTCGAAGCGCTCCACGAGCTCGCCGAGCTCGCCGCGCGCCGTTCCCGGCGCCTTCACCGTGACGAGCAGCAGCTCGCGCTCCACCGCGTCGCGCGGGTCGAGCTCGGTGATCCGCACGACGTTGATGAGCTTGAAGAGCTGCTTGGTGACCTGCTCCAGCGGCGCCGACGCGGCGTCGACCGCAAGGGTGATCCGGCTGAGGCGCTCGTCCTCGGTGGGCGCGACGGCGAGGCTGATGATGTTGAAGCCCCGTCGGGCGAAGAGCCCCGACACGCGGGCGAGGACGCCCGCCTTGTTCTCGACGAGGACGGTGAGGATGTGGTGCGGGAGCTCCTCCGGTGCGTCGGTCACTGCACGAACCCCTGGCCGAGGGCGGGATCGGTGATGATCGCGTCGTTGCTCAGGCCGGCGGGCACCATCGGGAACACCTTCTCGGAGGAGTCGGTGCGGAAGTCGATCACGACGGGGCGGTCGTCGATCTCGTTCGCCTTCTGGATGGCCGACTCCACCTCCTCAGGAGCGTCGACGCGCATCCCGACGCAGCCCATGGCTTCAGCCCACAGCTTGTAGTCGGGCAAGTCGGGTGAGAGGTACACCTCGGAGTAGCGCTCCTCGTAGAACATCTCCTGCCACTGGCGGACCATGCCGAGGTAGGCGTTGTTCAGGATGGCGATCTTCACCGGGATGCGCTCGGCGGCCGCGGTGACGAGCTCCTGCGCGGTCATCTGGAAGCACCCGTCGCCGTCGACCGCCCACACCATCGCGTCGGGCCGCCCGACCTTCGCGCCGATGGCGGCGGGCACTGCGAAGCCCATCGTGCCCAGGCCTCCGCTGTTGACCCAGGTGTAGGGGTGGTTGAACTCCCAGTACTGCGAGGTCCACATCTGGTGCTGACCGACGCCGGAGGCGACGATGCAGTCGTCGGGCGTGTTGTCGCGCAGCTGCTCGAGGACGTACTGCGGCTTGAGGGCGTCACCCGGCTCGGACTGCACGTAGGCCAACGGGTGCGTCTCCTGCCAGCCCGAGATCGTCTGCTTCCACGACGTGCGGTCGGGCTGGGTCGTGCCGTCGGCGAGCATCCCGCGGATCACCGACACGAGCTCCTCGATCACGAGGCGGCAGTCCCCCACGATCGGCACGTCAGGGCGGCGCACCTTGCCGATCTCGGCCGGGTCGATGTCGACGTGGATGATCTTCGCCTCGGTGGCGAAGTCGGGGATCTTGCCGGTGACCCGATCATCGAAGCGGCTCCCCAGCGCGATGAGCAGGTCGCTCTTCTGCATCGACGTGACCGCGGTGTAGTTGCCGTGCATCCCGGGCATCCCGAGGCAGAGCCGATGGCTGTCGGGAAACGCGCCACGCGCCATGAGCGTGGTGACGACGTGGATGTCGCACAGCTCGGCCAGCTCGCGCAGCGCCTCGGCCGCTCGTGCCTTGAGGATCCCGCCACCGGCGTAGATCACGGGCCGGGTGGAGGCGAGGATCATCTGCGCGGCTTGGCGGATCTTGTGGGGATGGCCCTTGGTGGTGGGGCGGTAGCCGGGCAACCCGTCGATCACCGACGCGTCATCCGGCCAGTACCAGTCCATCGCCGAGTTCGGGTTCTTGGCGTCGACGATGTCCTTGGGGATGTCGAGCAGCACAGGACCGGGGCGGCCGGTGGTGGCGATGTGGAAGGCCTCCCGCACCGCGCGGGGGATGTCCTGCGCCGAGGTGACGAGCTCGTTGTGCTTGGTGACCGAGCGGGTGATGCCGATCGTGTCGCACTCCTGGAACGCATCGGTGCCGATGGCCCCCACGGGCACCTGACCGGTGATCACCACCATCGGGATCGAGTCCATGTAGGCGTCGCACAGGGGCGTGACGATGTTGGTGGCGGCCGGCCCTGAGGTCACCATCGCCACACCCGGGCGACCCGTGACATGGGCATAGCCCTCGGCCATGTGGCCAGCGCCCTGCTCGTGGCGCACGAGGATGTGGCGGATCGGGCTGTCGAGCAGCGGGTCGTACACCGGCAGGATGCAGCCGCCGGGCAGCCCGAAGATGGTGTCGACGCCCTCCATCTCGAGGGCCTTGATCAGTGCTTGTGCTCCGTTGAGCTGCATTGCCGTCAGTGTCCTTCCCTGCAAAACGACGACGACCTCCCGGCTGGGAGGTCGAACAAGCGCACACGCGAGGTGAGTCGCGGGTGCGCTAGGTGAGTACCAGGGTGGTCGGCCGTGTCACGGCGGCAAGTGTACCCCCGCCCCCCGACGAGCGAGCAAGCCGATCTCCCGGGCCCCAACCCGTTCTCGGGCGGAAGTTCCGTCTCGGCGACGGAGGAATCGCCCGAGAACGGACGACTCTGCGGTTCAGGCCTCGGTGATGGCGCCGCGCTCGGCGCCTGATGCGAGTCGGGCGTACTTGGCGAGCACGCCGCTCGTGTAGCGGGGCTCGGGGAGCTTCCAGCGGGCCCGGCGCTCGGCGAGGGTCGGCTCGTCGACGAGGAGGTCGATCGTGTGGGCGACCGTGTCGATGACGATGCGATCGCCCTCCTCCACGAACGCGATCGGGCCGCCGTCGACCGCCTCCGGCGCGACGTGGCCGATGCAGAACCCGTGCGTGCCGCCCGAGAAGCGGCCGTCGGTGATGAGCGCGGCGTCGCCGCCCCGGCCGACGCCCTTCATCGCGCCAGTGATGGCGAGCATCTCGCGCATGCCAGGACCACCCTTGGGACCTTCGTAGCGGATCACCACGATGTCGCCGGCGTTGACCTGACCACCGAGCACCGCGGCCATCGCGGTGTCCTCGCCGTCGAACACGCGAGCCGGACCCTCGAAGCGCTCGTGGTCGATGCCCGCCACCTTCACGACCGCACCCTTGGGCGCCAGCGATCCCTTGAGCACCGCGATGCCGCCGACGGCGTGGATCGGGGACGACAGCGGGTGGATGACGTCGCCGTCGGGCTGCGGCGCGTCGAGCTCGGCCAGGTTCTCGGCGACGGTCTTGCCGGTGACCGTGAGGCAGTCGCCGTGGAGCAGACCGGCCTCGAGCAGGTGGCGCATCACGACGGGGATGCCCCCGATGCGGTCGATGTCGACCATGTGGTACTTGCCGTGGGGCTTCGTGTCGGCGATGTGGGGCACGCGGGCGGCGATCTTGTTGAAGTCGTCGAGCTCGAGGTCGACGCGAGCCTCCGCGGCGATGGCGAGCAGGTGCAGCACGGCGTTGGTGGAACCCCCGAGCGCCATGACGATGGCGATGGCGTTCTCGAAGGCCTCCTTCGTCATGATCTGGCGCGGTCGGATCCCCTGCTCGAGCAGCCGAACGACGGCCTGCCCGGAGGCGTAGGCGAAGTCATCACGGCGGCTGTCGGGCGCGGGCGGGGTGGACGAACCCGGCAGGGACATGCCGATTGCCTCAGCCACCGAGGCCATCGTGTTGGCGGTGAACATCCCGGCACAGCTGCCCTCGCTCGGGCAGGCGCCGCGCTCGATGGCATCGAGCTCAGCGTCGTCCATGGTGCCTGCCGCGTGGGCACCCACCGCCTCGAACACGGACACGATGTCGGTCGCCTGGCCCTTGTGCGAGCCCGGCAGGATCGAGCCGCCGTAGAGGAACACCGAGGGCAGGTTGACCCGGGCGGCGGCCATCAGCATCCCGGGGAGGCTCTTGTCGCAGCCGGCGAAGGTGACGAGACCGTCGAAGCGCTCGGCGTGCATCATCGTCTCGACGGAGTCGGCGATCACCTCTCGGCTCACGAGCGATGCCCGCATGCCCTCGTGGCCCATCGAGATGCCGTCGGAGACGGCAATCGTGGTGAACTCGATCGGGAACCCGCCGGCATCGCGCACGCCCACCTTGGAGCGCTTGGCGAGACGGTCGAGCGGGAGGTTGCACGGCGTGACCTCGTTCCACGAGGACGCCACGGCCACCTGCGGCTTGCCCCAGTCGTCATCGGTCATGCCGATCGCCCGGAGCATCGCCCGAGCCGGCGCTCGGTTCGGCCCGTCGGTGACCTCGCGACTGCGCGGCTTGATGTCGACGGGGGTCTCGCCCTGCTCGCTCGTCATGGTCGGCAGGCTACCGGCGCACCCTCGCCTGGCTGCAAGGCTGATGCTTGCTCGCCCTCACTCGGCGCGAAGACCACTGGCAGCCGACCCTCGTACGGCCATCGCCGCGTGTCCGACAGCAAGCAGCAGCGCCACGCCCACCCCGAACGCCGCTGTGAAGCCAAGCGACGCGACGGGAACCTGCGGCGCAGCAAGGGCACCAAGTCGCCGCACGACCAGAACCCACACGATCCGCCCAGCGGCAACCCCCAGCGGAACGCCGACAAGGGCCCCCGCGTAGAGCCAGAGCCCTTGCCACACGAACCCGGCGCCAACCTGGCGGCGCGTGGCGCCGAGCGCTCGGAGAACGCCGACCTCGTGGCGTCGCTCGCGACCCGACGTGACCAGAGCGAGGGCCAGCAGCGCGAGGGCGGCGCCGGCCATCGCCCCCGCCAATGCGATCGGCAGCGCCCTCACCCTGCGGAGGTTGACCACCTCCACGGCCGGCGCCGGCCTCGCGACGTTGGTGAACTCGCGTGCAAGGGAGACCACCGCGTCGTCGATGTCCACCCCTGGCCTCACGCGTGCGAGCAAGACGTTGACGGGCTCGTCGGGAAGCAGTTCGCGCGCCTGATCCACCGTCACCACCGCCCCCTCACCGATCTCCATCGTGAAAGCCAGTCCCGGGTTCAGCACCGCGATCCCCACCACGGTCATCGAGGTCGTGCGGCCGTTGATGCGCAACCGGACCTCGTCTCCCACCTCAGCGTGGACGCGCGAGGCCGTGCGAATGCCGAGCGCGACCTCGAGCGAGGCGTTCGGCATCCGACCGGACATGACGCGAGGTCCCACTGCGCCGCCGAGCTCGTCCAGACCGGCAATGGCGACGTCCCGACCGCCGATCGACGCCCGTCCTTCCGGTGACACCACCGCACTCGCGCCTGCCACCAACGGGTGTGCGAGCAACCGCGCCTGGTCATCATGCGTGAAGTCACTTGCGTTCGGGTTGCCCATGGTGAGGTCCCATGTCGCCCCTTGCTCGGCTCGATCGCCGACGAGGTGGTCGAGGCTGGTCGTGTACGTGGTCACGCCGGCGATCACGACGAAGGCCAGCACACCCACCCCGGTGGCGTATCGCAGGGGCGAGCGGCGCTGACCCGACGGATCCACCGCGAAGCGCGCGCCCAGGGTCGGACCCAACGGTGCACCCAGCGACGCCATCCACGAGGCGAACCTGCTCGGACGCGGCGCTCGATCGACGCGCCCGACCCCGAGCGAGCGCACTGTTGGCACCGCGGACGCGAGCGCCGTCGCCAGTCCCAACACCAGGAGCACCGCGCACCCGATCCCGAACACCACGCCATCGACGTGCACCCCTGGCGATACCTCTGCGACTCGCCCCAATCCGATCGGGGTGAGGGTGGAGACCATGGTCGCGACCACCCCGGCGCCGAGCACCGCCAGCGATACCGCGAACGCCCCTGGGGCGGCCGCCGAGAGCACGAGCTGCACAGGTCGACCCCCGACAGCGCGCACCGACGCGAGGTCGACGATCGCACCGCGGGCGAAGCGGGCCAGACCCTGAGCCACCAGCACGACACCCGCCACCGCGAGGGAGATGCCGAGAGCCACAAGCGAGGTCGTCTCCACCCCGATGGCCCGCCGAGCCCCTCGAGCCGCGTCGGTCGAGTCGGACCCTCCAGCCGCGATGATCGCCTGCTCACCCCCCGGAAGGGATCGCACCGCGTTCTCGAACGCGGCCAGGTCGCGGTCACCGTGGCGAAGCAGGAACCCCTGCCCAGAGCCAGCCACCGGGGGCCCGAACACCGCAAGCTCCCTGCCCCGGATCGGGTAGAAGGCGGGCGACAGGTAGAGCTCCATCGTGCTGCCGAAGGTGTTGACCTCATTGCCGCCGGGTACGAGGTCCGCAGGCGTTCTCACCACGCCCGTGATGAGGAGGTCCACGGTCGGTCCGCGCGGGGCAGGCAGCGCTGGCTCGTTGAACAGGCTGGGGAGCTGAGCCGCCGTGTAGGTAGCCATGCGCAGATGACTGCCGGGAACGAGATGCCGCGAGCGCGCCAGCTCTTCGTCGACGACCGCTTCGTCGGGCTCGGCCGGGTCGAGGTCTCGGCCACGGATCACCCTTCGTCGCAGCAGGGCGTCGGCTGGACCGACCACGGGTGTGCGCAAGTAGGGGTTGATGCTCCCCGCCGCCTCTGGCTCAGGACGCCCGTCCTCGTCGACTGGTGCCATCGCGAGATACGACTGGTAGTTGGAGGCTTCGACTTGTGGCAGCCGCTCGACCTCCGTCATGTCCAGTAGAGCTTCTTCGCCCGGTTCGACGAAGACATCCTCGGCTCTGCTGAAGGCCAGAAACCGATCGAGGGAGGTCGACGAGCGCCGCGCACCAGCGAGTGACGCGAGCGAGCCACCGAACAGCACAGCGCCGACCATCGCAAGCAAGGCCACGCTCGCGAATCGTCGCCGCAACAGCGTCCTCGCCAGCAGCCCCATCGGTCCATTGAACCGCGTCCAACGCCAGGGCATCAGGGTGGCAGCACCGATTGCACCAGTGGTGCTACCTCCCCCTGATCCACCCAAGCCCGCGCCGCGGCGAACGTCAGCCGATGCCCGCCTTGGACCGGAGCAGCGCGGTGGCGGCCTTGCCGTCGGCCTGACCCTTCGAGGCCTGCATCACCTTGCCCATGAAGAACCCGGTGAGCTTGCCGCGGGCTTTGTCGTCGCCGGTGCGGAACTGCTCCCACTCGTCGGGGTAGGCCGCGATCACCTCGTCGACGAGGCCCTGGAGCGCGTCGGCGCCGAGGGCCTCGAAGCCCGTGGCCTGCGCGATCTCCGCGGGCGCCTGGCCCGAGGTCACCATCTCGGCCAGCACCGCCTTGGCCTGGGTGGCCGTGAGCGCACCCGTGGTCTCCATGGTGACGAGCGCGGCGAAGTGCTCGGATGACAGTGCCTCGGCACCGTCGACGGCCAGGTTGTGCTCGATGTGGGTGAGCACGCGCGCCGGGTCGGCTCCGGCGGTGATCGCTGTCATCGCGAGGTCGTCGAGCCCCCGCTGCACCGCGATGGCCACACTGCTGGCTTCGGCACCCGGCCCGGCGGCGGCGAGGAGCGCCGTGCGGCGCGCCGCTGGCAGGGCCGGGAGCGCCGCGTCGATCCGGGCGATGTCGTCCGCCGACGGCTCGAGCGGGACGAGGTCGGGCTCGGGGAAGTAGCGGTAGTCGTCGGCGTCCTCCTTCGAGCGCAGCAAGCCCGTGCGCCCAGAGGCCTCGTCCCAGTGGCGGGTCTGCTGATGGACCCTCTCGCCCGAGGTGATCAGGTCGATCTGGCGGCGGGCTTCGTAGTCGATGGCCCGGCCGAGCGAGCGGAGCGAGTTGAGGTTCTTGATCTCGCAGCGGGTGCCCCACGGCTCGCCGATGCGGTGGACCGACACGTTGGCGTCGACCCTCATCGAACCCTCTTCCATCTTGGCGTCGGACACGTCGGTGGCGAGCAGGATCGCGCGCAGCTCGCTGACGTACTCCTTGGCCTGTTCGCTCGTGCGCATGTCGGCCTCGGAGACGATCTCCACGAGCGGCACGCCCGAGCGGTTGTAGTCGACCAGGCTGTGACCGGCGTCGTGGATCCGTCCGCCCCCACCGACGTGGTTGAGCTTGCCGGTGTCCTCCTCGATGTGGGCGCGCGTGACGCCCACGCGCAGCCCCGAGGGCAGGTCGAGGTGGCCGTGCTCGTTGGTGGGCAGGTCGTACTGGGTGACCTGATAGTCCTTGGGCTGATCGGGATAGAAGTAGTTCTTCCGGGAGAAGACCGACCGCTTCACATCGCACGCGAGCGCACGACCGAGCCGCATCGCGAGCTCCACGGCTCGCTCGTTGAGCACCGGGAGCGAGCCCGGCAGGCCGAGGCAGGTGGGGCAGGTGTTGGTGTTGGGCTCGTCACCGAAGTTGTTCGGACAGGCGCAGAAGAGCTTGGTGGCCGTGTGGAGCTCGCAGTGCACCTCGAGGCCGACGATCATCTCCCAGCCTTCTTGGGTGCCGGCTCCGGGCGTCGCTTCGCTCCTGCCTCCGCCGGTGCCGCTCGGCCGCACTCCGGCTAGGCCTCGCGGCGTCTCGTCGGAGGTCTCCTTCGATGCGCCGGGCGTCGCTTCGCTCATGCCATCGCTCCTTCGAGCGCGGCGGCGACGCGAAACATCGTGACCTCGTCGAGCGCGTTGGCCATGACCTGCACGCCGACCGGCAGGCCGTCGTCGCCGACGCCGAACGGCACGGAGATGGCCGGATGACCCGCGAGGTTTGACGGGATCGTGCAGACGTCGTTGAGGTACATCGCCAGCGGATCAGCTTTGGCGCCGAGGTCGAACGCCGTGGTGGGAGACGTGGGCGACAGCAGCACGTCGCAGCGCTCGTAGGCCGCCTCGAAGTCGCGGATGATGAGCGTGCGCACCTTCTGCGCCTTGCCGTAGAAGGCGTCGTAGTAGCCGGCGGAGAGCGCATAGGTGCCGAGCATGATGCGGCGCATCACCTCGGGACCGAACCCCTCGGTGCGGGTGAGGTCGTACATCTCACCGGTGGTGGGGGCATCGACCCGGAGGCCGTAGCGCACGCCGTCGTACCGGGCGAGGTTGCTGGAGGCCTCCGCCGGTGCGATGAGGTAGTAGGCCGACAGCCCGTAGATCACCGCCGGGACCGACACCTCTTCGACCTTCGCTCCCGCGGCCTCGAGCGCTTCTGCCGCAGCCGTCGCCCGTGCCGCAACGTCCGGAGCGATGCCCTCGATGCCAAGCAGCTCTTTCACGACGCCCACCCGGAGGCCGTCGACGCCATCCCCCAGGTGTGGGGTGGCGAGGGCGAGCGGCTCGGGGATCGACGTGGAGTCGGCAGGGTCGTAGCCAGCGATCACCTCGTAGAGGGCCGCAGCGTCCGCCACATCGGCCGCGAACGGGCCGATCTGATCGAGGCTCGACGCGAACGCGACGAGGCCGTACCGGGACACGCGCCCGTAGGTTGGCTTCATCCCCACGACACCGCACAGCGCGGCAGGCTGGCGGATCGAGCCGCCCGTGTCGGACCCGAGCGCGAGGGCCGCGAATCCCGCGGCCACCGCCACCGCGCTCCCACCGGACGAGCCGCCTGGCACCTTGGAGGGATCGTTTGGGTTGCGGCTCGGGCCGAAGGCGGAGTTCTCGGTGGAGGAGCCCATTGCGAACTCGTCGAGGTTCGTCTTGCCCATGGTGATCGAGCCCGCCGCGTGCAAGCGCTCGACCACGGTGGCGTCGTAGGGGGGCTTCCAGCCGTCGAGGATCTTCGACGAGCAGGTGGTGGGCACACCCCGAGTGCAGAGGTTGTCCTTCAGTGCGAGGGGAACGCCGGCGAGGGGCCCCGGGTCACCGCCGGAGGCGACGACGGCATCGATCTCGTCGGCCCGCGCCAATGCAGAGTCGGCGAGGACGAGGTTGAAGGCGTGCAGCTCGGTGTCGCGCTGACCGATGACCTCCAGGTGCGACTCGACCACCGAGCGGGCCGAGCGCTCACCCGAGCGCACGGCGGCCGCGATCTCGAGGGCGCTCACGGGGCCTCCCCGAGCACGGGCGGCACCCTGAACATGCCGTCCTCGCTCGACGGCGCTTCAGCCAGCACCGCGTCACGCACGGCGGAGTCACGCGGCACGTCGGGGCGCCAGACGTTGCGCAGCGGATACGGATGGGCGGTCGGTGGCACGTCGTCGAGGCTCAGGGCCTCCACATCCGCCGCGTGCTCGAGGATGGCGCCGAGCTGGGGCGTGAACACGTCGATCTGCGCATCGGTGAGCTGCAACCGAGCCAGCTTGGCCACGTGGGCCACCTCATCTCGCGACAGCGATGCCATAGGCGGGCCATCGTAGGGGGCGTCGACCGCCCGCTTCTCATGCCCCGCGATCGAGGTACCGGTTGATGGCGTCAGTCAGCTGGGTTTGTGTGAACGGCTTCGTGAGGTACTCGACGCAGCCGGCCTCGATCGCAGATGCGCTGATGTCGTTGCCGGCATGGGCCGACATGGCGATCACGGGCGTGGTCTGAGGTGGAAGCGAGCGCATCAGGTCGAGACCGTTGGTGTCCGGGAGGCGGATGTCGAGGAGGACCAGATCGGCCAGCGGCCACAACGCCAGCCCATCGGCTCCTGTGGCGGCCTCCAGGATCGCGTGGTCCTCGCCTCTCAGCGACAGGCGCAGGAGCAAGCGGAGGTCGGCCTCATCCTCGATGATCAGGATCGTCGCCATGGGGTACCGCGAATCGGAGGGTGAACACGGAGCCGTTCGGCATTGCTGGGCGGTAGGAGATGTTGCCCCCGAACGCAGTCATGAGCCGTTGCACGATGGCGAGCCCGAGGCCCGACCCCTGTCCGCCAGTTCGGCTCCGTCCAAACGGTGCGAACAGTCGGTGCAAGTAGTCGTCGGGTACACCAGGACCGTCGTCGACCACATCGACGACCACCTCGGCACCTCGACGGTGAGCCGACACCGAGACGTTCGGGCCGCCGTGCTCATGCGCGTTCACGAGGAGGTTGACGAACACTCGCTCGAGGTCGGTCGGGTCGGCCAAGACCGTCAGATCGGCACCGATGTCGATGGTCAGCGTGGCGGGGTCGATGCCGGGACATGCGGTCGCTGCGGCGCGCACTCGGTCCGCGAGCAACAGAGCACCGAGCATCACCGGATGCGTGCCCTCGTCGAGCGCGGCCAGGTCGAGCAAGGTCGTCGACAGGTCACGCAGCCTGTCGGCCTGGCGCGTCAAGGCCTCCATGGCCAAGGCCCGGTCATCAGCGGAGAGCGCGCCCGAGGCGAGGACGTGAGACGCCTGACTGATCGCGGCGGCCGGGGTGCGGAGCTCATGGGACGCGTTGGCGATGAAGTCTCGGAGGAACTGCTCAGACCGCTTGCGAGTCGTGATGTCGATGGCGACTCCGAAGAGCCGTTCGGGCTCGCCATGCTCGTCAGCCTGCACGTTGCCCCGACCGTGGAGCCATCCAACACTTCCGTCTGGCCGCAAGAGGCGGTGGTCGAACGCGTACGACGCGCGATCGGCGTAGGCCCGTTGCACGGTGTCGTTGACCATCTCGCGATCGTCGGGGTGGACGAGATCGAGGAAGGCCTCGTAGGTCGCCTCGAACTCCCCTGGCTCCACCCCGTAGATCCGATAGAGCTCATCGGACCAGGTGACCACGTTGGATCGGATGTCCCACTCCCAGCTCCCGAGCTGGGCGAGGCGCTGGACCTCGGCAAACTGCGACTCGACGCGAGCGAAGCGAGCGGCGACGTCGCCCGAACCGGCCTGGATGCCCTGTCCAGTGTGGCTCTGGTCGTCGGTCACATCTCCGCCCATCTGGCGCGAGCCTCCAATCACCAGCCGCGAGTCGACGCTACACCGCCCCACCATGCGGCGGATCAGTGCAGTCTCGCCCTCCGACCCGGGCCGCACGGGGTGGGCCGGTTGGTGCCGGCTGACCGGGACGTGGGCCTCACACCGTGCGCGATGGCTCCGCGAGGGATGACGCGTATCCTGCTGCCGAGCCCCATCCGGCCCGGGAGCACCGTTGAGCACTGACCCAACCGATCCCCGCGGAACCATCGACTACGACGGCCACTTCGAGCACACCGCCGTGCCCACGTTGCTGATCGACCACCGGGCCCGTCGGATCACTCGGGTCAACCGCGCCGCCCTCGCCTTCCTCGGGCTCGACGCGGCACAGGTCCTCGGGCGGCCGGGTACCGACTTCCTGACGAAGCCCTCGCAGGAGCGGCTGGCGCAGATCCGCGCCTTCCGCGGCGACGAGACGGCGCTGCTCATGGACGTGCCCACCGCCCTCGGGGTGCGAACGGTCGAGCTCAACATCGTCTCGGCCGGCGTGGAGGGGGTGGCCTTCGTCGAGCTCCTCAACGTGACCGACGCCCTGGACGCGGCGGCACAGGCCAATGCCCGGGCCGACGAGCTGTCGCGCGCCTCGGCCGCACTGCGCACGATCGCAGGTCGCCTCGCCCACGACCTCCGTGGCCCGCTCACGTCGATCTCCGGCTTCGCCAACCTCCTGCTCGACCCCGACGCCGACCTGACCGACGCCGAACGAGCGAACCTCCTCGAGCGGATCGCTGCCAACACCACCGCGCTGGCAGCGATGGCCACGTCGATCCTCGGCGAGGCCGATACCGGGGCGACGCGCCCCGAGGACGACTCCCATGCCTCCGAGGACCTCTTCCGGATCGTGCGAGCCGTGACCGAGTCGCAGCTCGCGGAGTGCGGCGGGCACCTGACGACGACCGCCGAGGTGGCCACACTGCCCGTGGCCGTCGGCAGCATCCGGCAAGCGGTGATCAACCTCGTGTCCAACAGCATCAAGTACCGCTCGCCTGACCGGCCCCTGCACATCGACATCACGATCCGGCCGGGGCCCACCGGGCCGGACATCGTGGTGCGAGACAACGGCAAGGGGCTCTCGGAGGCGAGCACGACGCTCTTCGAAGCCGGCACCCGAGGGGCGGCCGCCGAGGGCACGACGGGAGCCGGCCTCGGCCTCGCGTTCGTTCAGGCGGCCGTGGAGCGAGTCGGCGGCGCGGTGACCGGTGTGGGGCTGAGCCCGGGCGCTGAGTTCGTGATCCACCTCGTCAGCAGCGCCGAGGCCACCGAGCCGGCCGCGACGGGCGGTGCGCCGAGCGCGCCGGGGCCCGGCCTCACCGCACCACAGCTCGCGAAGGTCATCGACTCGTCCCCGGTGCCCACCTTCGTCGTCGACATCGCGCTCCGACAGATCGTCTGCGTGAACCGCGCCAGCGTCGAGCTCCTCGGGATCGCCGCCGAGGAGATCCTCGGACGTCCGGGCGCTGACTTCCTGGACGAGCAGGACATCGCCGAGGCCCTTCGCCGCCGCGTGCTCGACGACCCCGACGCGAGGAGCGCGCTGCGCACGAACCTGCGCGCCCCTGCCGGCGACGTCGCCGTGAGCATCTGGATCTCGGCGGTGGAAGGGACGGCCCTTGCCGTTGCCCAGGCGGTGCCGACGTTGGATACCTTGCAGCATGGCTGACTACGAGATCCCGCCCCCCGAGCCGAAGCCGATCGACGAGCAGAACTGGCTGCAGCTCAAGGACCTCCTCGAGCGCGCCACGCTGAAGGGCAAGCCCTACGAGGCGGAGAAGTGCAGCAACTGCCTGTACTACCTCAACCCTGACGATTCGATCTCGTACTGCTGGCACCAGCAGCTGCGGATCCTCGTGGGTGGCGAGTGGTGGTGCCAGTGGTGGGAGGCGATCCCCGAGGACTCCTGACCAGCGACCACCTCGGGCTAGGAGGTGACGCGTCGGGCGAACTCGACGGTGCGGTGCTCCACCTCGGCGCGGTCGTAGTCGAGCGTGGCGACGTGAAAGCTCTTCTCGAGCCACACCCGCTCGACGGGTCCGGAGATCTGCTCCGCCAGCACGTCGGAGTCGGCGGGGTTCACCACGTGGTCCTGACGGCTCGTGATGATGAGGGTGGGCTGCTGGATCTCCCCGAGCCGAGCACGCACGTCCTCGGCCGCCATCAGCATCGTGACCAGCGCTCGCAGCGGTGTCGCGTCGTAGGAGGCCTCGTCGGCGTCGGGATCAGCGATGTCGCCGCCGATGGAGTCGATGATGTCCATGCCGCCGGCGAGCATCTCCTCGAGGCTCGCGGCCAGCTCTGGCGGTGCCGCGACCGGGGCGTTGATCAGCACGATGCCGGCAAGCTCCGGATGGCCCTGTGCCAGCGCCGTCGTGAGCGCCCCGCCCATCGACAGACCCGCGACGATGACCCGGCCGTCCTGGCACCGGGCCTGCAACGCGACGAGGGCCCGTTCGGCCTCGGTGAGCCAGTCGTCCCAGCCGGTCTCGACGAGGTCCTCGACCGCGGTGCCGTGCCCGGGCAGACGCGGCATCTCGACCGCGAAGCCCGCCTCGGCCAGCGCCTCGGCCAGCGGCCGCATCGAGACGGGGCTGCCCGTGAACCCGTGGAGCACGAGCACGCCGTGCGGGCCGCCACCGGGCGAGGACCAGGGCTCGCAACCAGGAAGGACGGGATGGGTGTCGTCAGCGGGGGTGCGCGGCATGGCCGCACGATATCGGCCGTCAGCGGTATGGGTCGTCGTTGACCTGCTCCTGCCACCACTCCTCAGGTGCGGGCGACCACTCCGGGTCGGGGTAGATGCAGTCGACCGGACACGGGTCGAGACACTTGTCGCAACCCGAGCACAACTCGGGGATGATGATGACGTCCATGCCGTGGTTGAAGATCGCGCCGAACTGCGGCGGGCAGTGCCGGATGCACGTGTCGCAGTTGATGCAGATGGACATGTCGATCAGCAGCGGCGGGTTCTGCCACTTGGGGTTCCGCTCGCGCGCCTCGATGCGCTCAGGCCGGGTGCTCGCTGCCATCGCGGCCGAAGGTACCACTGCCGCCGATCGATTGACCCACGGGTCAAGGACGGGGCACGCTCTTGCCATGGAACCCGACCGACGGCTCACCGCGCAGGGCATCGAGCGCAAGCAGCAGCTCCTCGACCGCGCCGCCGAGCTCTTCGCCGAGCGGGGGTATGCGGAGACCCGGGTGATCGACATCGTGCGGGCGGCCGGGGTCGCCAAGGGGCTCTTCTACTGGTACTTCGACAACAAGGAAGCGGTCTTCAAGGAGCTCGCCGAGAGCATCCGCCTGCAGCTCCGCCGTCAGCAGGGAGCCGTGCTCGACCCCGCCGCCCTGCCGCTCGTCAACCTCCACCGCGGCACGGAGGCATCGGTCCTGTTCATGGCCGAGCACGCCCACTTCTTCTCGCTGCTCGAGGTGGAGGGCCGCAACTTCACCGATGTGCTGCGCCAGGGAACCCGTCAGCACATCGACGACATGGTGCGCATCATCGAGGCGGGGCAGGTCAACGGCACGATCCGGGAGGACGACCCTGAGCTGCTCGCGCTCGGCGTGGTGGGCTGCGTGGGGCACTACTCCCACTTCCATCGCACGGGTCGCATCACGCTGCCCCTGCCCGAGCTGGCCGCGTTCGTCGCCCGCTACGTCGTGCACTCCGTGGCGGCCGACGAGCAGGCGATCGCCGACGCCCTCGCCGGGTCGCTGGCCGTCGGCATCGCTCGCTGACCGCTTCCTGCACGCGCAGTGCAATGGCAGCGCCCGTGCGCTACGTTGCCCTCGCTCCAATCGTCCCCGTTCCCGGAGGTTCCCGTGGCGCAGTACCCGTTCCTGTCTGACGAGTGGCTCGATGCCGCCAAGAAGATCCGTGAAGAGGCTCCGGCGGGGCCGCCCCCTGCGCACGCGGTGAGGATGAACCAGATCATCACCGAGGTCCCCTTCGGCGACGGCACGATCAACGCCCACATGGACACCTCGGGTGGCGACATCCAGATGGACCTCGGGCACCTCGATGGCCCCGACCTCACCGTCACCCTCGACTACCCGACCGCCAAGGCCATCCTCGTGGACGGCAACCCGCAGGCCGGGATGCAGGCCTTCATGGCCGGCAAGATCAAGGTGCAGGGCGACATGACCAAGCTCATGGCGATGCAGCAGGGCACACCCGATCCGGCTCAGGCCGAGATCGCCGCCAAGATCAAGGAGATCACCGCCGATTGACGTCGGCGGGTGCGGATGCGGGCGACGAGGTCGCTGGCATCGGATCCGATCGGTGATCGAGGGCGCCCCCCGGGGCGCCCTCGGCGCGTCTCGGGCTCGAGCGCACGAACGTGGAGGTGACGAGGCCGAGCAGCGCGACGAAGCCCCCGACGAGGTAGGCCTCGCCGTAGGCGCCGACCTCACCCGAGGAGGCGACCCGCACCACCGACACCGTCTGCATGACCTGGATGCCGATCACCACGCCGAGCTGCGTCATCATCTGCTGGAACGCGCCGGCCACGCCGAGGTCGCTCTCGTCGACCGCGTTGGCGATGCTGGCCGCAAGCGCCGGCGACGAGCACCCGAGACCGATGCCCGACAGCGCGAGCGCGCCGAGGATGACGAGGTCGGAGGATCCCGGGGCGACCGAGGCCAACGCCACCATCGATGCCACCACGAACATCGATCCGGCCACTGCGGAGGTCCGCTCGCCGATGCGCACCGCCACGTAGCCCGCCAGGGGGCCGGAGATGGCGAAGGCGAGCGGGCGGGCGATCATCAGCCCTCCGACGCGCGTCTCCGGGTAGCCGAACACCGACTGCAGGAACACCGGCGTGATGACGAACCCACCCATGTAGGCGAAGTTCGTGAAGCACTGCGTTGCGATGGCGAACGTGAAGTTGCGCTGCCGCAGGTAGGCGAGCGGCAGGAGCGGCGACTCGACCCGCTGCTCGACCGCCGCAAAGGCGACCACCGCCAATGGGGCGAGCACGAACCCGATGATCGTGGCCGGGCTCGACCACCCCCAGTGCGGACCCCGGTTGATCGCCACCAGCAGCGCCGTCGCGCCGACCGCGAGCACGATGGCCCCCAGGTAGTCGAAGGCGGCCCGATCGCGCCGGTCGGTCTCGGGGAGCACGAGCAACGCGAGCACGAGGCCAGCCAGGGTGAGCGGGACCTGCGCCACGAAGATCCATCGCCAGCCGAACGTCTCCACGATCGGGCCCCCAGCGACGACGCCCACCACGGGTCCGCCGGCGCCGACCATCGACCAGTACCCCATCGCCTGGACGCGCCGCTCGGGAGGGAACAGGCGGTTGATGATCGCGATCGACGCCGGTCCCACCGCGGCTCCTGTCGCGGCACCGAGCGTTCGGAACGCGATGAGCGCACCCGCACTCCAGGCCACAGCCGTGAGCGCGGCGAAGATGCTCACGCACAGCATCGACACCGCGTAGACCCGCCGATGGCCGTACAGGTCGCCCAGCTTCCCCATGGCAGGACCGACGACCGCAAAGGCCAGCAGTGGCCCCGTGACGACCCAGGTGACCGTGCTGGTGTCGCTCCCCAGCTCGGTGGCGATGCGAGGGATCGACACAGACAGGATCGTGATCGTAAACCCCACCGAGAACAGGCCGAGCAGCGCCACCGACAGGACGAGCGACGGATACCGAGGGCTCCCGGCCACGCGCTCGTGCACGCGCTCGCGCAGCATGATCGGCCACGGCACCACCACCACCTCGTCGGCGCCCGGCGCGTCGATCGACAGGTCATCGAGATGGTGATCGTCCGACCCTGGCACGGCCGACAGGCTACGTGAGCCTCGGGTCACCTCCTCCGGGTGGCAACCGAGCGCCAGCCCGAACCGTGACGCGCACATGCCCGCCTTGTTGGAGCGGCGGCCTCATCGCGGCGGCTGGGGAACGCCACGTCCAGCACACCGCCCCAACAAGTCGGGCATGCGTCACTGGTCACGATACACCCCGAGTCGCCACAGTGGACAGCGGTCAACCGGTGATCTTTGGAAGCTCCGTCGCGAGGTCGTCGATCGTCCACCGGTCGTCTCGCTCGATGCGGGCACCGAGGTGCCACGGCTCCAGCATCCGCACCGCGCCTCCCTGCACGAAGAAGGTCTTTCCGGTGATCTCGCACCCCTCGGTGGCGAGGTAGGCCACCAGCGGCGACACGTTCGCCGGATCCCACACGTCGAAGCCACCGGCGGCCGGTGCGGCCACCACCTCGCCGAGCCCCGGCGTGGCCTCGGTGAGCCTCGTGCGGGCCGCGGGCGCGATGCAGTTGGACCGCACACCGTAACGACCGAGCTCCTGTGCGCAGATGATGCTGAAGGCCGCGATTCCGGCCTTGGCGGCGCCGTAGTTCGTCTGCCCAGGATTTCCGAGCAGTCCCGACGTGGACGATGTGTGGATCATCGAGGCCCGTACCGGGCGGCCGGCCTTGGCCTCTTCCCGCCAGTGGGCCGCCGCGAACCGAGACGGCACGAAGTGGCCCTTCAGATGGACCTCCATGATGTCGTCCCACTCCGCCTCGGACATCGACACGACCATCCGATCGCGCAGGATGCCGGCGTTGTTGACGAGCACGTCCAAGCCCCCGAGCTCGTCGACGGCCAGATCGATGAGCGCCTTGCCGCCCTCCCAGCTCGTGATGTCATGGGTGCTGGCCACCGCCGTGCCACCTGTTGCCGTGATCTCGTCAACGACGTCCTGCGCCTCCTGGCCGAGGTCGTTGACGACGACCTTGGCACCCTCGGCCCCGAACAGCAGCGCGTGCTCCCGGCCCAGCCCGCGCCCGGCCCCGGTGATGACGGCTACCCGGCCCTCGAGCAACCCCATCGTGACCTCCTGCTCGCGATGCCGCCCCGATCAGAGCGCGCGGGGCACTGTACCGGGCGACCATGCTCCCGCCGGACGCCAGTCCGCAGGAGCGTTCGCGTCAGCGCTTGAGGTAGATGTCGACCCGCGTGCCCCGCTTCACCATCTTCCCGGCGCCCGGGTCGGTGGCGAAGGGCTTGCCGTTGGCCGGGCCGAACACGTCGCCTGCCTCGAGCCCAGCCGCCTCGAGCGCGGCCACGGCCCCCTCGAGGTCGGTCCCGTTCACGTTCGGGACCGCGACGAGGTCGGGCCCCTTCGAGACGACGATCTGGACCGCGCTGTCGCGCGGCGCGGGCTGGCCCTCTCCGGGACGGAGCTCGATGACCAGCCCGACCTTGACCGTGTCGCTGAAGTCCTCGGCTTTCACCGGCACGAGCTGCCGTGCGCTGACCGCCGCCGCCGCCTCCTCGTAGCTCTTCCCAGCGAGCCCCGTCGGCACGGTGCGCGGCTCCGGCCCCTGGGAGACGGTGAGGTGGATCTCGCTGCCCTTGGGCTGGTCACCGCTGCTCTCGGGCGCGACGGCGAGCACGATGCCGGCCGCCTGGCTCTCGTCGAAGGCCTGCTCCACCTTGGGCACGAAGTCGCCGGCCGCCGCGAGTGCCGCGGTCGCGTCCTCGCTGGTGCGGCCCACGAGGTCGGCGGGTACTGGGGCCAAGGTGTTGCCCAGCGACACGTAGAAGACGAGCGTGTCGCCCTTCTTCAGCGATCGTCCCGCTTCCGGCTCGGTGCGCAGCACCTTCCCCACCTCGGTCCCGTCGCGCCGGGCGGTGCGCCGCTCGATCTCCCACCCATACGGTTCGACGGCGGCGAGCGCCGCCTCCTCGGTGTTGCCCACGAGGACCGGCACCTCGTAGCGCGGCACTCGCGCCTCGATCACGGCCCACGCCGCGCCGATCCCCAGCGCCGCCGCCACGACGATCGCGAGCACCGCCAGCAGCCACGAGCGCCCGGTGCGAGACCGCGGCTCGGCGTCGTCGTCAGGCTCCGGGGGCGTCCATGCGGTCGGCGGCGGCACGACCGGGATGTCGGCCCGAGTGGGCTCTCCAGCCTCGGCAAGCCGCGACGGCGCGTGCGCGGATCCGCCCAGCATCGTCGCATCGGGGTCGCCCTGCGCGGCCCCGAGATCGAGCGCGACGGGCTCCTGTCGCAAGGCGAGCGGCTCAGGGCGGGGCAGCGCCTCGGCGCGCGCCATGAGGGCGACCGCGAGCGCGCTGGCATCGAGCCGTTCCGCTGGATCGGGCTGGCCGGCTCGCTCGAGCGGCTGCTGCAGGGGGCCCAGCTCATCGGGGACCGGCACGGCCCGACCGACGCGCGCCATGAGCGTGGCGATGGTGGTGTCGGCCACGAACGGCACGGCGCCCGTGACCGCCTCGATGAGCACGAGGCCGAGGGAGTAGACGTCGGCCCGGCCGTCGACGGACTCGCCGCGGGCCTGTTCGGGCGAGGCGTAGCGGGCCGTGCCGAGCACCGCGCCCTGGGGCTCGGTCCAGCCGGCTTCGGCCAAGGCCCGGGCCAGGCCGAAGTCGGCGACCCGGAGGCGACCGTCCTCGCCGAACAGGAGGTTGGCGGGCTTGATGTCACGGTGGACGATCCCGCGTCGGTGGGCGTACTCGAGCGCCCGTGTGACCTCGAGACCGACGAGCAGCGCCTGCGAGACGCTGAGCCGGCCCCCGTCGTCGAGCACGCTCCGCAGGCTGCCGCCGCTCAGGTACTCGGTGACGATGTAGGGCCGGCCATCGTCGTCGCCCCAGTCGTACACGGCGACGATGTTCGGATGGCTGAGCCCCGCGGCCGCCTGCGCCTCCGCGCGGAACCGACGCAGGAAGGTCTCGTCGTCGGCGAGCGCGGCGTGGAGGAGCTTCACGGCGACGCGCCGTCGAAGCCGCACATCGTCGGCCAGGTAGACCTGCGCGGACGCACCGACGCCCACCGGGGCGATGAGCCGGTATCGCCCGCCGAGCACGCGACCGACCTGGTCCGTCATGCGGGACATCACCACGAAGCGAGGGTACCCGGTGCCCCCACCGGCTCGGCGCACCCCACGGCGCACCCGATGACCGGCGACGTCACCCCAGAGGCCAGACTGGGCATCGAGATGGAACCTGTCCCCGCCTCCAGCCGTCGCTACCAGCTCGCCGTCACCGCCGCGGTCCTCCTGGCCGTCGGAGCGCTCGCGGCGGGGATCATGGCCACCGAGACGGGCGACGGCGACACAGTGCTCGTGAACGGGCGTCCCGACGTGGTGGAGCGCTACATCCCCCGCGGGGGCGATGAGGCGCTCCAGCAGGCCGAGATCGGCATCGACCTCGCGCCCGGTCACGAGGCCGCGCTCATCCTCAACGGCGTGTCCATCCCGACCGACGAGCTGCGGATCGTTCGGGAGCAGAACCAGGTGTTCTTCGCGCCGGGGGCCGGCCGCACGTTCGCGGCGCTGCCCTCGGGGCGAAACTGCGTCACGGCGATCGTGTGGCGATCCGCTGATGGGCGGGGGACCCCCTCGGATCTGTCGTTCCCATGGTGCTTCGACGTCACGTGAGCACCTGCGTTCTGCCCACATGCGTGCTGCGGGCGTCGCTTCGCTCCTACCTCCGCACGTGCCTCCCGGCGACCGGCGAAGCCGGACCGCCTCCGGCCTCGCTAGATGTGTGCTCGATCTTGGGCTGGCTTCAGGTTGGGAGCTCGCCCGTCTCGAGCAGGGTGACGAAGGCCGCTTCGTCGATCACGGGCACGCCGAGCTCGGTGGCCTTCGTGAGCTTCGATGCGCCCGGCCCCTCCCCGACGACCACCGCGGTGGTCTTCTTCGACACGCTGCCGGGTGACTTGCCGCCGCGCAGCTTGATCGCCGCCTCGACCTCCTCGCGGTTGTAGCCCTCGAGCGTGCCGGTGACGACCACAGTCATCCCGGCGAGGGTCTGCGGGACGTCGACGACCTCGGGGCCCTCGAGGTTGACCCCAGCGGCTCGCAGGCGCTCGACGATGTCGCGATGGTCCTCGTCGGCGAACCACTCGTGGACCGCCCCCGCGATCACCGGACCAACCCCCTCGACGGCCGCCAGCGCATCCACGTCGGCATCGATGATCCGATCCAGGTGCCCACGAGCTGCGGCCAGGGCCTCGGCGCCTGCCGGTCCGAGATGGCGGATGTTCAGGCCCACGAGCAGGCGCGACAACGGCTGGTGCCTCGACGCCTCGATCGCCTGCTGCAGGTTGGTGATCGAGAGCTCGCCCCAGCCATCGAGGGGACGAAGGACGTCCCAGTCGATCGAGTAGATGTCGGCGACGTCCCGCACGAGCCCCAGCTCGATCAGCTGGCGCACGCGCTGCTCGCCGAGGCCCTCGATGTCGAGCGCACCCCGGCTGGCGAAGTGCTCGATCGCGCCGGCCGAGCGAGCGGGGCACGCGTCGTTGAGGCAGCGCGTGTCGGCTTCGTCGGCCGGCCGCACCAGCGGTGTCCCGCAGACCGGGCAGTGCTTCGGGAACACCCAGGGCGGACGGTCGTCGGGGCGGTCGGCGAGCACCGCCCCGAGCACCTCGGGGATCACATCGCCTGCGCGTCGGACGAGCACCGTGTCGCCCGGGCGCACGTCCTTCGCTCGCACCTGATCCTCGTTGTGGAGCGTGGCCTGGCTCACGGTCACGCCCCCGACGAAGACGGGCTCGAGCACCGCATACGGCGTGGCTCGCCCCGTGCGCCCCACCGAGACCCTGATGTCGAGCAGGGTGGTGGTGCGCTCCTCGGGCGGGAACTTGTACGCGATGGCCCAGCGCGGGGCCTTCGAGGTGGCGCCGAGGTCGGCCCGACGCGCGAGGTCGTCCACCTTCACGACCACGCCGTCGATCTCGTACGGCAGATCATGACGGTGCGCCTGGGTGTGGCCGCAGTAGGCGTAGACGTCGTCGAGCGTGTCGACGCGACGGATCTCCGGGTTGATCGGGAAGCCCAAGCCCCGGAGGAGCTCGAGGGTGTCGGAGTGGGTGGCCAAGGGGCCCGCGCCCGCGATCTGACCGAGCTGGTAGCACCACAGGGAGAGATCGCGCTCGGCGGTGACGGCCGCGTCCTTCTGGCGCAGCGCACCGGCGGCCGCGTTGCGCGGGTTCACGAACGGGCGCAGGCCCTTGGCGATCTGGCTGGCGTTGAGCGCCTCGAAGGCGGGGGCGGACATGTACACCTCACCGCGGACCTCGAGCACCTCGGGGGCGCCCGCGCCAAGCGTCTCAGGCACCTCCCGCAACGTGGCGACGTTGGCCGTGACGTCCTCACCGGTTCGGCCGTCGCCCCGCGTGGCCGCCTGGACGAACCGGCCGCGTTCGTAGCGGATCGAGATGGCCAGACCGTCGATCTTCGGTTCGCAGACGTAGCCGACGTCGACAGGGCCGTCTCCCTGACTCAGCCGCCGTTGGAGACGCTCCCCCCAAGCTCTCAGCTCGCCTTCGTCGAAGGCGTTGTCGAGGCTCATCATCGGCTCGCGGTGCTGGACTGGAGTGAAGGTGGCACTCGCTGTGGCGCCGACGCGCTGCGTGGGTGAGTCGGGCGTGATCAGCTCCGGGAACTCCTCCTCGATCACGCGGAGCTCCCGAACGAGGTCGTCGAAGTCGGCATCGCTGATCGACGGGTCGTCGAGCTCGTGGTACCGACGGTTGTGCTCGTGGATCTCCGCTCGCAGCCGCGCTGCTCGATCCTCCACCGCTCGATCTGCCATCGAGGGCGAGGTTACCGACGTGCCCTGACAGGCCGACGACCGACGACCGACGGCCTAGGCGCCGACGGTGAGGCGCATCCCCTGAGTCTGGGTCTCGAGCCGACGAGCGACCTGGTTCGTCAGCGAAGCAACCGCCTCCGCCTGGCGCAGGTCGTGCCGAGCGAGGCCACACGCCGGGGTGACGATCGCCTGCTCACGCAGCAGCACCGGATCACAGCCGCCCTGCGTGAGCCCGCACCACTCGAGCGACAGCTGTTGCCACAGCCGCTCGGGCGTTGCGCCCATCGGGCCGGTGGTGGGCACGGCGCCCCAGGCCACCCACCCCCCGCGCTCGAGGAAGCCGCTGAGCGCCCCCGAGTGATCGACGGCGCCCATGCCGACCGGCAGCGAGAGGATCTGAGGGCCGGCTTGGAGGACGACGCGCCAGTCGGCTGCGCCGCAGCAGTGCAGGCCGGTGATGGCGTGGTGCTCGAGGGTGGCCAGCGCACTGGACACGAGGTCGATCGTGCGGTTCGGCTCGAGCGGGAACGCGGCGTCCATCGAGGCAACGAGTCCGGGCTCGTCCACGAACACGACGAGCGGCGCCATCGGGGCGGTCTCCTGCGCAGCCGCGACGAGCGCGCGCGCCCTGGCCCGCACCGCCGCGCCCGCCACCGAGAAGGCCTTGGTGGCCGGGATCCCGAGCGCATGGAGCGCGATGCCCAACGTCACCGGCCCGGTGAGCTGGAGCTTGATCGGGGCCCGGCGGCCCGCGACCGCCCCGAGGAACGCCCGCAGCCCGACGAAGGGCTCACCATCGATGCCGGCGACCGTGAGCGGCGCCTGCGGGTCGACCAGCCGCTCGTCGACCGTGAGCGAGCCGTCGGGGAGCACGGTGATGCCACGGATGCCGAACGCGGCCTGGGCGATCATCCGTTCCATGCCGGAGCGATTCGGGAGCGACGGAGCCGCCGGCAGGCGCGGCTGGTTCTCGAGGACGAAGGTGGCGGCGGCGCGCGGATCGACGTGAGGCAGGCTGCCGATGGTGGTGGCGAGCCCGCGCGCGACATCGATCGACTTCACCTCGAACCCGCCTGACCGACGCACACGACAGCCAATGTTCCCCCTGGTTGTATGCCCCTGGAATAGCCATTCGCGAGGCCGTTGGGCAAATCTCAGGCCTGTGATGCGCTTCCTCCAGGGTCCGGTCGTCCCCCGCGTCACATGGCTCGTGCTGCCACTCCTGATGGGTGGCTCGCTCGGCACCGCCCTCGACGCGCGCTCGCGCCCGGTCGCCCAGACAGGCTCGGTCCTGGCGTGGGGCGTTTGGGCGGCGATCCTCGTGGCGGTCCTCATCCCGCGCACCGTCAGCCTCACCGCGCTGCGGATCGCCGCCCCCGCCGCCCTGGCGGCCGCGAACTGGGCAGCGTTGTCCGGGACGCGCGACCTTGGCGACGGGCTCGGCGTGGCATGGGCCGCGGTCACCGTGGTGGCCGCGTTCGCCCCATCCACGGGCGACGTCTTCGTGAACGGCTCGTCCTATGGCGACGAGCGACGGATGCCGCTGCGCGCCCCCGGCGCGCTGCTCCTCGGTCCGATTCAGATGGCGTGGCTGGTCACGGTCGCCGTGGCAGTCGGCGTCCCGATGCTCCTCGCGAGCCGGCTGTGGCTGGCTGCCGGCGTGAGCGCCGCGATCGGAGGACCCGCCGCAGCACTCTCGATCCGAGCCCTCCACGGCTTGGTCAGGCGCTGGGTGGTGTTCGTCCCGGCCGGGCTCGTCCTCCACGACCTGCACGCCCTCGTCGACCCGGTGCTGTTCCCCCGGGCGACGGTGCGACGGCTCGGACCTGCCGGCGAAGACACGATCGCCCGTGACCTCACCCAGGGCGCGCTCGGCTTGGCGCTCGAGCTCGAGCTGGTGGAGGCCACGGAGATCGCGCCTCGCCGTCGCGACCGGCGAGTGCAGGTCGAACCCGTCGACCGGCTCCTCCTGTCCCCCACGCGGCCTGGCGAGGTGCTCCGTGAGGCGGCGCGCCGTCGGATCGCGGTGGGATGAGGGCTACGCGACCTGACCGGCGCCGACGACCTCGTCGCCGTCGTACAGCACGACGCTCTGACCTGGCGCCACTCGGCGGGCGGGCGTGTCGAGCACGACGTCGTGGTCGACGACCCGACAGGGGCGAACCCGCCCGTGGGCGCTGACCTGGGCCAGCAGCGGGCCCTGGAGGCGCGGGCCGGTCCAGCGCAGGTCGGTGAGCGACAGGCGATCGACGAGGAGGTCGTCCGCGCTGCCGACGGTGACGGTGGCGGTGGCCACGTCGACGTCGATGGCATAGCGGGGCTCGCCCCCACCTGCTGAACCCAACCCGTGGCGCTGCCCGATCGTGACGAGCTCTACGGCGGGGACGGCGCCGACGGTGGATCCGCTGCGGTCCACGACGCGTCCGGGGGTGACGGGGATGCGCTCGCCCAGGAACGCCGTCCGCCCCGCGGCCGCCGTGATGAAGCACACGTCCTGGCTGTCCGGCTTGTCGGCGGTGACGAGGCCGAGGCGCTCGGCCTCGGCGCGCACCTGCTGCTTCGTGAGCTCGCCGACCGGGAAGGTCACCCGCTGCAGCACCGGCTGGTCGAGCATGTGGAGCACATAGGACTGGTCCTTGTCGAGATCCGCGCCGCGCGAGATGCGCCGTGTGCCGTCTGGTTGCTCCACCACCCTCGCATGGTGGCCGGTCGCCACGGTCGTGAAGCCGAGCGCGTCGGCTCGTCGGAGCAGGCGGTCGAACTTGAGGTGGCGGTTGCACTCGATGCACGGGTTCGGCGTGCGTCCCGCGGCGTGATCCGCCACGTACGGCGCGACCAC
>JBQTKH010000003.1:0-12344 GCA_052386335.1 Microthrixaceae bacterium | reverse complement strand
TCCGGCGGAGCCTCTGCCCCCCGCACCCCCCGCCTGGCGCTCAGCGCTACCGGGACCGCTGTCATCGACGTGCTACCTCGATGCATCCGCCTGCGACTCGCGCGACCCAGGTACTCACCCAGACGGTGTCGTCATCGATGCAGCGACCGGAGCGGAGGTTGAATCGCTGCTTGTAGACGGGAGAGGCGACCGTCGGCTCGCCCGCGAGGTCGCCGACGATCCCCCGACTGAGCACGCTTGCGCCCGAGAACGGGTCGAGGTTGTCGATGGCGAGCACCTCACCACCGGTCAGGAGGAACACGGCGACCTGTGCACCGTCCACCATCGCGGCCACGCCCCGATCGGGGATGAGGTCGTTGACGGCACAGACGGCCTCCCAACCGGCGACCTCGGGCACTGCCCTGCGAACGATCGTCATGCGGGCACCCGTTGGCCGCGGATCTCGACCCGGGTGGGCAGGGGCGCGCCGTCGGGGTCGTTGATGATCGACCGGAACCGCGCCAACCGATCCGGGTTGTTGATGGTGGCGGACCACTCGCACTCGTAGGACTCGACGTGGCGCGCCATGTCGGCCTCGAGGTCGGCCCCGATGCCGAGGGCGTCCTCCATCACCACGCGGCGCACCTGGTCGATCCCCCCGGGGAGCTTGCGCTGCCAGGTGGCGGTGCGCTCGAGCCGGTCGGCCGTGCGGATGTACCACATGAGGTAGCGGTCGATGCTGCGCACGAGGGTCTCGGCGTCGAGGTCCTCGGCCAGGAGCTGCGCGTGGGCGGGGCGCATGCCACCGTTGCCGCCCACGTAGAGGTTCCAGCCTCGCTCCGTGGCGATGACCCCCACGTCCTTGCCCTGCGCCTCCGCGCATTCGCGGGCGCAGCCCGAGACGGCCATCTTGATCTTGTGAGGGGAGCGCAGGCCCCGGTACCGCAGCTCGAGCTCGACCGCGAGCTGCACGGCATCCTGGACGCCATACCGGCACCACACGGTGCCGACGCAGCTCTTCACGGTCCGGAGTGCCTTGCCGTAGGCGTGGCCCGACTCGAACCCTGCCGCCACCAGACGGGCCCAGATGGCCGGAAGGTCGTCGACCCGCGCCCCGAGCAGGTCGATCCGCTGGCCGCCGGTGATCTTCGTGTAGAGGTCGAAGTCGCGCGCCACCTCGCCGATCACGATCAGCTTCTCGGGGGTGATCTCCCCGCCCGGGATCCGCGGGATGACCGAGTACGTGCCGTCGCGCTGGAGGTTGGCGAGGAAGTGGTCGTTCGTGTCCTGGAGGCTGGCCTGCTCGCCGTCGAGGATGTAACCGGACGCGAGCGAGCCGAACATCGACGCCACCGATGGCTTGCAGATCTCACAGCCCTTGCCGGAGCCATGCCGAGCCACCAGCTCCGTGAAGGTCCGGATCCCAGTGACCCGCACGACGTCGAACAGCTCGGCGCGCGACATCGCGAAGTGCGGGCACAGGTGGCGCACGACGGCCCGCCCCGAGGCGGTGAGGTGCTCGTCGATCAGCTCCTGCAGGATGGGGACGCACGACCCGCAGCCGGTGCCGGCCTTGGTGCACCCCTTGACGGCAGGTACCTCCTCGTGGCCGTCGTCGACGGCTGACCGGATGGCGCCGGCGCACACGTTGTGGCACGAGCACACGCTCGCCTCGTCGGGCATCGGACCTGCAGTCCCTCCGACGGGAGCCGGGCTCAGCAGCGCGAGTGCGTCCACCACCGGCACACGGGTTCGAAGGGCCGAGACGAGCGGGCCGAACGGGGCTGCGTCGCCGACGAGCACGGCTCCCACGAGGCGCTGCTCGTCGTCGAGCACGACACGCTTCCAGACTCCGGTGATCGGGTCGCTGACGACGATCTCATCACCCTCGGCGTGGGGGTCGCCCACGCTGGCCACCTCCACGCCGAGGAGCTTGAGTCGGGTCGAGAGATCGGCTCCCCCAAAGGTGCCGGCTCCGGTTGCGATCTGCTCGGCCACCACCGCGGCCATCACCTGGCCGGGTGCCACCAGGCCGTAGACGCGACCCTCGTGGCACGCGACCTCACCGATGGCGTACACGCCAGGAGCCGCGGTGGCGCAGGCGTCGTCGACCACCACTCCCCCACGCTCGCCAACCGGAAGGCCGGCCGCGCGGGCCAGCTGGTCACGGGGACGGATGCCGGCCGCGAACACCACGAGCTCGGCCGGGAGCACGTCCTCGGGAGCTCCCTCTACGCCTCGGAGCCGAAGCCCCGCCACCCGCCCGTCGGGCGTGGTCGCCACGCCGGCCACCGCGACGCCGGTGTGCACCTCGATGCCCAGACCCTCCACGTGGCCACGCAGGGCTCGGCCGCCGCCGTCGTCGAGCTGCACCGCCATGAGGCGCGGTGCCATCTCGACGACGCTGGTGTGGAGTCCGAGGAGGCGAACGGCGTTGGCGGCCTCCAGACCCAGGAGCCCGCCTCCGACGACGACACCGGAGGCCGCACCTGACGCCCAGGCCCGGATGGCTTCGAGGTCGTCAAGGGTGCGGTAGACGAAGCAGCCGGACGCGTCGTGGTTCTCGATCGGCGGGACGAACGCCGACGATCCTGACGCGAGGACGCACGCGTCGTACGCGATGCGACGACCCGCCGAGGTCACGACCAGCTGGTCGTCGACGAGCAGCTCCGTCGCCGGCTCCCCGAGCGCGAGCTCGATGCCGTTCTCGGTGAACCACGCATCAGCCGCGAGCGACAGCTGCTCAGCACTCGTCCCGTCGAAGAACGAGCTCAGGTGAACGCGGTCGTAGGCGGCGCGGGGCTCCTCACTCAGCACGACGATCCGGTGGGTCTCGTGCAGCCCTCGGACCACGGCCTCCTCGAGGAAGCGGTGGCCCACCATCCCGTGCCCGATGACGACGACCGTGGGCTTCATCAGGCCACGGCCTCGACTGGCAGGTCGTGCTCCCGAAGGAAGGTGAGCACTTGTTCGCGGTACGCGTAGAAGCGTGGGTCCTTCAGGAGCACCTGGCGCTTGCGCGGTCGGGGGAGGTCGACCTCGAGGATCTTCCCGATGCGGGCGTTCGGACCGTTGGTCATCATGACGACTCGATCCGCCAGAAGGATCGCCTCGTCGACGTCGTGGCTCACGCAGAGGGTGGTGACAGCACTGCTGTCCCACACCTCGAGGAGCACGTCCTGGAGGTCCCAACGCGTAAGGGTGTCCAGGCTCCCGAACGGCTCGTCGAGGAGGAGCAGCTTGGGGTGGAGGGCGAAGGCGCGGGCCAGGCCCACGCGCTGCTGCATCCCGTTCGACAGAGCACTGGCGGGCTTGTCCATCGCATCACCGAGCCCCACCCGGGTGAGGTAGTGCTCGACGAGCTCGGCACGCTCGCGCTTGGTCCGGTCGCGGCACACCTGCTCGACACCGAGGGCGACGTTCTGTTGGGCCGTGAGCCACGGCAGGAGCGACGGCGACTGGAACACCATCGCCTTGTCGGGTCCGGCAGAGTCGATCTCCCGGCCATCGAGCGCGATCCACCCCTCGGTGATCTCGCTCAGGCCGGCGGTCATGGAGAGCACCGTCGACTTGCCGCAGCCCGAGTGCCCGATGAGCGAGACGAACTCGCCTCGATGCAGTGTCAGGTCGATGCCGTCGACGACGGTGAGCGGGCCCGAGGGCGTGGGATAGACCTTCCTCAGCTTCGAGTACTCCAGAAAGCTTCGGTCCGCGTGGTTCATCGGCCGGTCGGGAGCCGGTGTGGGCTTCTCGTCGGTGGCCAGCGGTGGGATAGGGGGACCATCCAGCGCGGGGATCCCACTGGCCGCGCGGTCCCGATTGAGCTGCTGGAGGTACGACACCAGCTCGTGCCGGAGCGACACGTACCCTGGATGGTGGTTGAGCGCGGTCCGGTCCCTCGGGCGTTCGAGGGTCACGTCGAAGGTGCGGGAGATCTTGGCGCCGGGCCCGAGATCGAGCACGGCCACCCGGTCGGCCAGGAGGAGCGCCTCGTCCACGTCGTTGGTGACGAGCACAATCGTGCGTCGCTCCTGGCGGCGGATGCGCTCGATCTCGTCCTGGAGCTTCGATCGGGTGAGCGCGTCGAGCGCCGAGAGCGGCTCGTCGAGGAGGAGGATGTCGGGCTTCATCGCCAGGGCCCGGGCGACGGCCACCCGCTGCCGCATCCCGCCGGAGAGCTGCGCCGTCTTCCGGTCCTTGGCGTGGCTGAGGCCGACGAGCTCGATGGTCGATGCCGTCAGCTCCGAGCGCTCCGTCTTTCCGAGCGCGCCGTGCACGGCATCGACAGCCAGGCGCACGTTCCCCTCCACCGTCAGCCACGGCAGCAGGGAGTAGCTCTGGAAGACGACCCCTCGGTCCTTCCCGGGGCCAGTGCATGGCATGCCCCGGACGAGCACCTCGCCGTCGTCGAGCTCGATGAGGCCGGCAATGGCGGACACCAACGTGGTCTTGCCGCTGCCCGAGAACCCCAAGATGGCGACGAACTCGCCGTCAGCGACGTCGAGGTCCAGGCCGGCGAGGACGTCGGTCTCCGTGCCGGAAGCGTTGCGGTAGCGCTTCGTGACGCCCCGGAGGGACAGGATCGGGTCCGCCATCCTCAGGCCGTCCTGCCGCGAGCGGCCAGCCGCTGTACGCCGCTCATCAGGCGATCGAGGGCGAAGCCGATGGTCCCGATGACGACGACGGCGAACATGATCCTTGCCAGCGACGCTGAGCTCCCGTTCTGGAACTCGTCCCAGACGAACTTCCCGAGACCTGGGTTCTGCGCCAGCATCTCCGCCGCGATCAGGACCATCCAGCCGACGCCGAGCGAGAGTCGCATGCCGGTGAAGATGTACGGCAATGCCGACGGCAGCACGATCTTGCGGAGCTTGGTGAACCAGCCGAGCTTGAGCACCCGGCTGACGTTGATCAGGTCCGCGGGGACTGCTGCGGTGCCGACCGAAGTGTTGATGAGCGTCGGCCACACCGAGCACAGGGCCACGACCAAGGCCGAGATCACGAAGCTCTTCGGCAGGATCGGATCAGGGCTTGTCATCGTGGCCGAGATGACCATGGTCACGATGGGGAGCCACGCCAGGGGGCTCACCGGCTTCATGATCTGGACCAGAGGGTTGATCGCTGCGTGGAACGTCTTGGACAGCCCGCTCAGCAGACCCAGGGGCACTGCCACGAGCGTGGCGATCAGAAAGCCCAGCGCCACGGTGCGTAGCGACGTCTGGACCTGGTCCACGAACGTCGGCGTGCCCGAGTACTTGAACTCCTGCACCTCGCCGGCTCGCCCCTCGGCCACGAGGGCCGCGTTCCGACCTGCCTGCGCCTCGTAGAACGCTGACCTCGCTGCCCGCGACTCCTGCCACTCGTCGACGAGCCCGCCTCCCGCCGTGGCGACCTCGCGCGGCCCGGGAAGCCCCCCCAGCGACGTCTCGACCCGCGGGGCCAGCGCCGCCCACAGCAGGAGGAACACCGTGATCCCGAGGAGCGGGGGCACCAGAGACCGGGCCAGGCGCTCCAGCAGCTTGACGCTGGGGAGCCGGCTGAGGGCCACGGTCGCGATTCCGCGTGCGGTCGTGCGCTCCGGCTTGGGTTGCTCGACGGTGATCACGACTGAGCCGGGGTGCTCCCCCGCGTCTTCGATCGCCGTCGCCTCGACCTCCAGGCCTCGCGAGCTGCTGTCTTCGTCCACGACCGCCGTGTGCAGTGTCATGGGACCCTCCTTGTGTGGACCGTGTCGTGTGGGCTCGTGGGTTGTGCGGTGGGAGCCGTCAGCCCTGGACCGCCCCACCGTTGACGGTCTGTCCGGTCTTGAGGCCGATCTCGAACTGCCCGAGATAGGCGTTGGGCGCCTTGCCGTCGAAGACGAGCCCGTCGATGAAGCCGTCCTGCGGCGCCTTGAACCCGTCGGTCTCCGGGAGGCTCTCGGCGGGGATGACGTCGGCGTCGATCAGCGCATCAGCGGCAGCGACGTACAGGTCGGGCCGGTACACGGCCTCAGCCGTGTCGAAGTACCACTGGTCGGTCTGGTCCTCGGCGATCTGGCCCCATCGCCGCATCTGGGTGAGATACCAGATTGCATCGGAGTAGAAGGGGTAGCCCGCGTAGTCCCGGAAGAAGATGTTGAAGTCCGGCGCGTCCCGGGTGTCGCCCGGCTCGAACGTGAACTGGCCCGTCATCGATGCCGCGATGACCTCGTAGTCGGCCCCGACGTAGTTGGCCTGCGAGAGGATCGTCGCCGCCTCGGGCCGGTTGGCTCCGTCGTCGGCGTCGAGCCACTGCTGCGCCTTGATGACGGCTCGCAGCATGGCGGATGTGGTGCCCGGATAGCGATCGGCGAAGTCCTTGCGGAGACCGAGCACCTTCTCCGGGTTGAGGTGCCAGATCTGCTCATCGGTGACGACCGGGACCCCGATCCCCTTCTGCACCGCAGCCTGGTTCCACGGCTCGCCCACGCAGTACCCCTCGATGGTCCCTGCCTCGAGGGTGGCGGGCATCTGGGGCGGCGGCGTGACTGAGAGGATGGCCTCGGCGTCGACCGTCCCTGTGGCGTCGCCGGACGAGTAGTAGCCCGGGTGAATCCCGCCCGCCGCCAACCAGTAGCGCAGCTCGTAGTTGTGCGTCGACACAGGGAAGACCATCCCCATGTTGAACGGCTTGCCGTCGCGCTTGAAGGCGTCGATGACCGGCTTGAGCACCGAGGCCGAGATGGGCTGGGTCGGCCGGCCGTCCCCATCTCGAGGGAGGTCGGGGGCGATCATCTGCCAGACCTTGTTGGACAGGGTGATGGCGTTGCCGTTCAGATCCAGGCTCAGCGGCGCGATGAGATCTGCCTTCGTGCCGTACCCGATCGTCGCGGCCAGCGGCTGACCGGCCAGCATGTGCGCGCCGTCGAGCTGACCCCCGATGACGCCGTCGAGGAGCACCTTCCAGTTCGCCTGCGCCTCCAACGAGACGTTCAGACCCTCCTCTGCGAAGAACCCCTTCTCCTTGGCGATGGCGAGGGGCGCCATGTCCGTGAGCTTGATGAATCCCAACATGAGCGACGGCTTCTCGACGGCGACGGCTGACGCGCCGCCGGTCGCCCCTGTCGCGCTGGCGGGGGGAGCGGTCCCGCTCCCCGATCCGCACGCCGCGAGTCCACCCAGCCCGATGCCCGTGCCGGCGGCGGCCAAGCCCTGCAGAAACCGTCGTCTGTCCATGAGGGCGAACGTACGGATGCTCGGGTGCAGGGGCGTTTCCCCTACGTGACCGCTCAGCGTCGATCAGCACACCCGCGAGGCACCCTGCTGTGAGCGTCTCGAAACACGCCCGTCATCCAGCGCCCCGTCGAGTTCGATGCCTCGGATCGCTCGGCGCACACACGCGACCGGTCGCTGTGAGCGCCTACGATCACCGCTTCTGGTCACAGTGGAAGCGGAGGTCATCGGCGCATGCAGGTGAGCACGGGCGGCCCCATCTTCGTGGTCGGCATGCCCCGGTCCGGCACGACGTTGATGCGGTCGATCATGAACGCCCACCCTTCGGTGGCGATGGCACCGGAGACCCACTTCGTCGACCACTGGATGCGGCTCCACCGCCATACAGACGTGGCCGACCCAGGTGGCTTCGCTCGGCTGTGGGGCGAGTTCTGCGACTCGAAGCACTTCCGAACGCTGGGTGTCGAGGCCGACGAGCTCGAGGCACGGATCCGTGCGTCGGGCCCACCATCGTTCCAGTCGATGTTCACCGCGATGCTCGAGGCATATGCCGAGCGGATCGGCAAGCCGCGCCTCGGCGAGAAGACGCCCGGCAACTATCGGTACCTCGACACCATCCTCGAGTGGTTTCCCGACGGGCGCGTGCTGTTCATGATCCGCGACCCCCGGGCCGTTGTGGCGTCGTTCCAGGCGCTCGACCGTGAGTGGACCGACAAGCCGGTCGACAGCATCGCGGTGCGGTGGCGACGATCCGTGGAGATGGCCGAGGGGTGGGCCCGCGACCAGCGCGTGCTGCTGGTCCCCTACGAGGCCTTGGCGCACGCGCCCGAGCCCGAGGTGCGGCGCATCTGCGACTTCCTCGACGAGCCCTTCGCCCCGGAGATGCTCCAGTCCGGTCGAGGGGTGTCCGGCGGCGAGCAGCTGAAGTTCCAGGGCGAGGTGACCACCGAGAGCGTGGAGCGGTGGCGAACGCAGCTGTCCCCCCGTGACATCGCGGTCACGGAGCATCTGGCTCGAGCACCGATGCGTCGTTGGGGATACCAGCCGTCTGCGCCGCGGCTGTCGCTCCCCGATCAGGTCGCGCTCGACGCGCGGGCGCTGTGGCGGCGGGTGCTGGGCCGCGCGAAGGGCTGATGCCGTCAGCGGGGGGCGGTCTCCCACCCACTGATGTCGATGCCGAACTCGTCTCGTAGCGCGGTGAGCTCGTCGGCAAGTGCCTCGCGCACCTCCTCGCGTTGGGGCGGAGGGAGCCGGAACTTGTCCGGATCCTCCGCAGTGCCCCGGATCACCGCGTCGCGCAGTGGCTTCGGCACCACCTTCACCGCCGTGCGGACCAGGGTGGAGCGACGGAGCCGACGTACGACGGTCCCGGTGGCGATCCGATCCTCCTTGGTGTTGTGCGCCACCCCGGTGGCCTTCGGGTTGGGATGGGGGGCGATCCCCGCGAAGGCGCAGATCTGCTGCACGGTCGCCTCTGTGTCGTCGGCCAGGTCCTCGAACCGAACCACCTTCAGCCGATCCGCGCCGAATGCGTCGCGGTAGCGCCGGGCCTGGCTCGCGTAGCGGGACACGGCCAGGTACTCCGGGTGCACGCCCTTCGACCAGGACTGGTCGCCGATCGTCCAGCCGCGTGCCCGGGCGTGGGCGCGGTGCGACTCGATGCGACTGATCGGGTCGCGCACCAGGTAGACGAACCGGAGCTCAGCCGGAAAGGCCTGAAAGCGCTCGACGGAGTGGGGATGCGAGTGCGCCTTGCTGTACCGCGGCGAGGCGTCGAGACCGGTCGTGTGCAGGTCAGGGTCCCACTCGAACATCGACCGGTACCACGCTTCGCCCCGCGCGAAGCGCTCGTCGTCAGAGAAGAAGGACAGCTCCTTGATGGTGCTCGGGCACACCTCAGGATGCGCGCCGAGGTAGTTGAAGAGGCTGGTGGTGCCCGCCTTCATGGCGCCGATCACCACCGTCAGTCGGCTCAAGCTCTCCACGCCCTGGGCCACCTCCCTGGTCGATCTCCTGACCTGCCCGTTCGCTTCACCAGCATGGCAGCAACCCGCACTCGATAGGGTCGACCCGATGAAGGCCCTCCGCAGCTTCACCGTCCGCCCGTCCCTCCCCCCAGAGCTGGCGGCCCTCGAGGAGCTGGCCATGAACGTCCGCTGGTCGTGGGACGCACAGACCCGCGACCTGTTCCGCTGGGTCGATCCCGACGCGTGGGATGCCACTGTGCACGATCCGGTCCGGTTGCTCGGGGTGGTCTCGAAGGATCGGCTCGAGGCGCTCGTGGAGGACCCGGGCTTCATGCGCTTCCTCGGTGAGGTGCGCGAGGAGCTGCAGCGCTACCTCGACGGCGACCGCTGGTTCCAAGCGCGCGAGGGGTCACCCCTGCGGTCCATCGCCTACTTCTCCCCGGAGTTCGGGATCGCTGAGGCGGTGCCGCAGTACTCGGGCGGTCTGGGCGTGCTCGCCGGCGACCACCTCAAGGCCTCCAGCGACCTCGGCCTCCCGCTGATCGGCATCGGACTGATGTACCGACACGGGTACTTCCGCCAGTCGCTCTCTGCTGACGGCTGGCAGCAGGAGCGCTACCCCGATCTCGATCCCCACGCGATGGCCCTCCATCCGTGCGACGAGCGCGTGGAGGTCGATCTGGCCGGGTCGACGCTGATCGCGCGCATCTGGAAGGCCGAGGTCGGACGCGTGCCGCTGTACCTCCTCGACGCCGATGTGGAGGAGAACGCGCCGGAGATGCGCGACATCACCGATCGCCTCTACGGCGGCGACACCGAGCACCGGTTGCGCCAGGAGATCCTGCTGGGCATCGGCGGGGTGCGGGCGCTCGATGCGCTCGGCATCGATGCACAGGTGTTCCACACCAACGAGGGCCATGCCGGCTTCCTCGGCTTCGAGCGGATCCGCCAGCTCGTGAAGGATCCCGGGCTCACGTACGCAGAGGCCATCGAGGCCGTTCGGGCCGGGTGCATGTTCACCACCCACACGCCCGTGCCAGCCGGGATCGATCGCTTCCCACGCGAGCTGATCGAGCGCTACTTCGGCGACTGGGCCGGCGAGGTCGGCATCACCGTCGACGAGCTGATGGCGCTGGGCCAGCGGCCCGGCGACCCGCCCGATGAGCGCTTCAACATGGCCGTGATGGGCTTGCGCCTGGCCGGACGCTCCAACGCCGTCGCCAAGCTCCATGGCGAGGTCAGCCGCGAGATGTTCAGCGATCTCTGGCCCGATGTGCCCAGCGAGGAGACACCGATCACCTCGGTCACCAACGGCGTGCACGCGCACACCTGGACCGCGCCCGAGATGGCCGACCTGCTCACCCGCTACGTGCTGCCCGAGTGGCATGAAGCCACGGCCGACCGCTGGGAGCGGTTGCTCGACGCCCGAGACGACGAGATCTGGCGGGCGCGCGAGCAGGGGCGAGAGGGCCTGGTCGCGTTCGTCCGTCAGCGCTTGCGCGACCAGCTGATGGCCCAGGGGCTGTCGTCGTCTGACGTCGAGTGGACCGATTCCGTCCTCGATCCCAAGGTCCTCACCATCGGCTTCGCGCGACGCTTCGCCACCTACAAGCGCGCCACCCTCTTGCTGTCCCAGCCCGAGCGCCTCAAGGCCCTGCTGCTCTCGGGTGACCGCCCGATGCAGATCGTGTTCGCCGGCAAGTCGCACCCGGCAGACGACAGCGGCAAGGAGCTCATCCGCCAGATCACGGCCTTCGCGTCCGACCCCGAGGTGCGCCACCGCATCGTGTTCGTCGAGGACTACGACATCGCGGTGGCCCGAGCGCTGCTGCAGGGGTCCGACGTCTGGCTCAACACGCCACGACGTCCACAGGAGGCCTGCGGCACGTCTGGCATGAAGGCCGTCCTCAACGGTGGGTTGAACCTGTCGATCCTCGATGGCTGGTGGGACGAGGTCTTCGACGGGGAGAACGGCTGGGCCATCAGCTCAGCCGAGCACGTCGAGGATCCGGAGCGACGCGACGAGGTCGAGGCCGGGTCGCTGTTCGAGCTGTTGGAGCGGCAGGTCGTCCCGCTCTTCTACGAGCGGTGGCAGGGGCCGGTGCCGCGTCGGTGGGTGAAGCGCGTGAAGCGGTCGATGGTGACGCTCGGCCCGTTCGTCACCGCGGCACGCATGGTCCGGGACTACACCGAGGAGCTCTACGAGCCCACCGCAGCCCAGGCCGACGCGCTCTCCGGCAACGAGCACGAGCGGGCCCGAGCGCTCGCGGCCTGGAAGCAGACCATCGCGGCGGGGTGGTCGGGCGTGCACGTCGACCATGTGGAGGTGGACGCAGCGGTTGCCGACCTCGGCGTGGAGCGCGGGGTGGAGGCAGTGGTGTCGCTCGCAGGGCTGCGCCCTTCCGATGTGCAGGTGCAGCTCATCCACGGCCCCTCCGGTCAGGGTGAGGAGCTGTCCTCGCCCACGATCGTGTCGATGCAGCCCGCCGGTGCGGCTGACGACGGCCACCTGCGCTACCGCGGCACGTTCGTGTGCGAGACCGCTGGCCGATACGGCGTCACGGTCCGCGTCGTACCCGCGCACGTCGACCTCGTCTCCCCGGTGGAGCTCGGCCGCATCGCCTGGGGCTGAGCCACGTCGACGCGACGCAGGTCACGAGGCTGACAGGACCGACGCGCCGTCGGCAGCGGCGAGCTGCCACCCCTCGCTCAGCGTGCCCGGCTGGCACAGCGCGATGGCACAACCTCCGAACCCCGCCCCGGTGAGCCGGGCGCCGTAGACGCCAGGGGTTGCGCGAAGGCGCTCGACGAGCGCGTCCAGCGCGGGGGTGGACACCTCGAAGTCGTCGCGGAGCGACTCGTGGCTCTCGTCCACGAGCTGGCCGGCGGCAGCGAGGTCGCCAGACCGCAACGCGTCGACGCAGGCGAGGGTGCGGGCGTTCTCCGTCAGCACGTGGCGCGCCCGCCGGCGCACGACGTCGTCGCCGATCGCCGCGAGATCTGTGAGGGATGCCTCCCGGAGCGGGCCGACCACCTCCTCGGTACGCTCGCAGGCCGCCCTGCGCTCCGCGTAGGCCGATCCCGCGAGCGAGCGGCGCTCACCGGAGTGCACGGCGACGATGTCGAGATCCTCTGGGATCGGTACCGATGTTACGTCGTTGGTTCGGCAATCGATGAGCATCGCGTGGCCGGCCTTCCCAGCAAG
>JBQTKH010000002.1:0-51011 GCA_052386335.1 Microthrixaceae bacterium | reverse complement strand
GCCACCATCGTGGCTTGGGTCCAGGCCTCCAGCGCCCACTGGTGCAGCTCCTGGCCAGGCTGGTACTTCGCGAACGCGGTGCGGAACGTGGCGAGTCACGTCCGTACTCGCTCACCTCCGTGCCCGCGATCGCCACGTTCCGCACCGCGTTCGCGAAGTACCAGCCTGGCCAGGAGCTGCACCAGTGGGCGCTGGAGGCCTGGACCCAAGCCACGATGGTGGCCGAGGGCATCCGCTCGATGGGGCCGGCGCCCACCCGCAAGGGGCTCGAGGACTACTTCCGCAGCCTCGACAAGTACACGGCGGATGGGATCATGGTCGGCCTCGACTACCGAGCGCCGAACTACGACGCACCGCGCACCGAGGACTGCTTCACGATCGCCCGCTGGCTCGACGCCAAGGGTGGCTGGGTGTCAGCCACGGACACCTTCCCGTTCTGCTACCCCGACGCCCACCAGTTCGCGACCGATCCGCTCGAGCAGGGCAACTGACACCGTTCCCCGAGCGCCCCGAGCGTGTGACAACCTTCGCCGATCGCTGCTGATCCCACTCCACCGACGATGGCGTCCACGCCTCGTCAACCGATCCAAGCGCCCTATCGCGCGAGGGCCTCGAACGTGCTCGTCATCGTCATGGACGACCTCGGCTTCGCGCACCTTCCGAGCTATGGCTCGGACCTCCTCACGCCCACGTTCGATCGGCTCGCCGCGCGTGGGATCCGGTTCACCAACTTCCACACCACTGCCATCTGCTCCCCCACCCGCGCCTGCCTGCTCACCGGCCGCAACCACCACCGCGTCGGCATGGGGATGCTGCCCGACCTGCCCGCCAGCTTCCCGGGCTACACCGGTGAGTTCCCGAAGTCCGCGGGCACGCTCGCACAGATCCTGCGAGCCGAGGGCTACGCCACCTTCTGCGTCGGCAAGTGGCACCTCGTGCCGCGCGACCAGCGGGCCGTGGGGCCCTATGACATGTGGCCAACGGGGTTGGGGTTCGATCGCTACTACGGGTTCCTGAACGGCGAGACCAACCAGTGGACGCCCAACCTCGTGCGCGACCAGACGCACGTCGAACCACCGCGCGCCCCCGCCGACGGCTACCACCTCGACGCTGATCTGGCCGACAACGCGATCGCCTACCTGCGCGAGCTGCGGGCTGCGTCACCGGATCGTCCGTTCCTCATGTGGTACGGGAGCGCGGCGCCGCACGCTCCCCATCAGGCCGCCCCCGAGTGGATCGATCAGTACCGCGGGCACTTCGACGACGGCTGGGATGCGTGGCGTGAGGCCACCCTCGAGCGCCAGAAGGCCCTCGGCGTGGTGCCCGCGGACACCGTGCTTTCGGAGCGCCCGGAGTGGGTGGAGCCGTGGGACGAGATCGACGAGCCGCGTCGGCGTCTCTACGCGCGGATGATGGAGGTGGCCGCCGGGTTCATCAGTCACGCCGACCACCAGATCGGTCGCGTCATCGACCACCTCGACGCCATCGGCGAGCTCGACAACACCGTCGTGGTGCTCGTCTCCGACAACGGCGCGTCGGCCGAGGGCGGGCCGCACGGCACCTACAACCAGCTCGGGCACTACATCTCCGCCGAGCCCGACGACATCGACGACGAGCTCGCGCACCTCGACGACCTCGGCGGCTTCCGATCCAGCGGTCACTACCCCTGGGGCTGGGCACTGGCGGGGAACACGCCGCTGCGCCGCTGGAAGCGCTACACGTTCGAAGGCGGCGTGCGCGACCCCTTCATCATCTCGACCCCAGGGTGTGACGCCGGCGCGGTGCGTCATCAGTACGCGCACGCGGTCGACCTGCTCCCGACGGTGCTCGAGGTCTTGGGCGTCGACCTGCCCGCCGAGCTCGACGGTCGAGCCCAGATGAGCCTGGACGGCGTGAGCCTGGCGTCGATCCTGGCTGACCCGACCGCGCCCGAGGTGCGGCACACGCAGTACTACGAGTGCTGGGGCAGTCGAGCGATCTACCACGAGGGCTGGAAGGCCGTCACGAACCACGTCAACCAGCTCACCGTGAACGAGCGCGACAACATCGTCGGCTCGCACGACTTCGCCAACGATCGCTGGGCGCTGTACGACACCGGCAGCGACATCAACGAGCGGGTCGACCTCGCCGAGCAGCATCCAGGGCGCCTCGCCGATCTCGTCCGTCGGTGGACCGAGCTGGCCGAGGCCAACGGCGTGTTCCCCCTCGACGACAGCGCCGACAAGCGCGTGCTGCACCTGCGCTTGCCATGGCTCATGAGCCTGCCCGACCCCTCCTATCGCCCTGGCGACAAGATCCACGAGGTCACCGCGCCGATGCTCGCGGGGGGCTTCCGGGTGACGGCGTCGTTCTCCGAGCCGCTGCCAGCGGAGGCCCGAGGGGTCCTGTGCGAGCAGGGCGACTGGATCGCGGGATGGGCCTTCTACCTCGCCGACGGGGATCTGTGCTGGGCCCTCGCCGGCAAGGGCGGGCCGTGGATCACCCGGGCCGCCCTGCCCAGCGGTGCGCGGGTGCTGACTGCCGACTGCGAGGTGGGCGCCGGCACCCTCACGGTCAGCCTCGGCGCCGACGGCACCACGTTCGTCACCGACACGCTCACGGCCACGATCCCACTCGCCTGGGCCCCCGACGGGGCGTTCCTCACGATCGGGTACGGGCGTCCGTTCCCCGTGGTGGACGCGTACGAGCCACCGGCGGCCGCGCCCGCCTCGCTCGTGGAGGTGCGCTTCACCACCGGCGAGCCACCGCCCGTGGACATGGACCTCGAGCTCCAGCGCCTGCTCCGCCACCAGTAGGCCGGATAGGTTTCGGTCACCTGCTGAGGAGGGCCCATGGCCAACGTGTTCATCACCGGTGCGTCCACCGGCATCGGCGAAGCCACCGCACTGCACTTCGACACGCTGGGGCACCGCGTGTTCGCAGGCGTCCGCAGCGGTGCTGACGGCGACCGCCTGGTCGGTCGGGCATCCACGCGGCTCGTCCCGGTGCTCTGTGATGTCACCGACGTCGACCAGATCGCGGCGGCCCGCAAGGTCATCGGCGACGCGGTCGGCGACGCCGGGCTACAAGGGCTGATCAACAACGCCGGCATCGCGGTCGGCGGGCCGCTCGAGCACCTCCCGCTCGAGCAGTGGCGCTGGCAGTTCGACGTCAACGTGTTCGGTCAGATCGCGGTGACCCAGGCCTTCCTCGACCTCGTGCGACAGGGGAAGGGACGGGTGAGCTTCACGGGCTCGATCGCGGGCCGGAACGCCAACGCGATGCTCGGACCGTACGCGGCGTCGAAGCACGCGATCGAGGCGATCAGCCAATCGCTGCGCGGCGAGCTCGAGCCGTGGGGCATCCACGTGTCGGTCGTGGAGCCGGGCGCCATCAAGACGCCGATCTGGGACAAGGGTCGCAGCACGGCCGACGTGCTCGCGGAGGAGCTGGGCCCCGAGGCCGCGGAGCAGTACGCCCACGGGATCGACTTCGTGCGCAAGGGCATCGAGTTCCAGGACAAGAACGCGGCGCCACCGCAGCTGGTCGCCAAGGCGTTCGAGCACGCCGTGTTCAGCCGTCGGCCCCGCACCCAGTACCTCGTCGGCAAGGACGCCCAGGTGCTCGGCACGCTCACCCGGGTCCTGCCGCAGAGCGTCGTCGACCGGATCGTGAAGAAGCTCGGCCCGTCCTGACGCCGCAGCGGTCACCATGCCACCGAGGTTGCGCCCTATGCGGGAACTGCGATTGATGTCAGGCTCGGTCCCTGTCCATCGATGCAAGGCATCGCGCAGCTCCGCACCTCAGGTAGCTCGTTCCCAGAACTGCTCGAGGAGTTCATTGCATCCCACCGCCCGCGGGATCAGGTGGCCGGCGCCGGTCAGGTGTGCGCGCTCTGCGCCGATCGCTTGCGCGGTGATGTCACAGACTCGCTGTTGTGATCGGTCGTGATCGCCCGACACGACCAGCTTTGGACATGGCATCGATGCGATCGCCTCGACGGGGATCTGGGCTTCGTACGGCACGCGCTCGCGAAGCAAGAGCTGCGCGTGCTGGTGCATCTCGTTCGGTAAGGGGTCGGGCACCGTCGCGTCGGGTGCGCCGAGCGCACCCATGAAGTCGACCAGGAAATCTCTCGGGTCGGTGAAGCGGAGCCGGCGGCGTTCGTGCTCTGCGATCCCCGCCTCGACGTCGGGGTCGCCGCGCATGAGGGCTTGGGTGGCTGGCTCGAAGAGACACAGCGACCGCACATCACTCGGTCGGAGCCCTGCCGCCAGCAGAGCAACCAGCCCACCAAATGAATGGCCCACGAGATGGGCGCCGTCGACGAGCAGCTCCGCGATGTCTTCGGCGTCGACCTCGTAATCCGACGCCTCCTCTGGAGGGTTCGGGACGAAGCCGCGTCGACTCGGAACTACCAGCTTCCATCGCTCTTCGAGCGGACGTTGACGCTTCCAAGTCGCGGCGCCCGTGGTCATTGCTCCGTGCACCAGCACCACGCGGGGCCCGTCGCCCCAGAGCTCCACGAAGATGGGCTGGCGTGCTGTCGTCATCCGGCCAGGGATCCTAAGCGTGTCCCGAACAGGCGGGAAGCGCTCCAGAGAGGATTTCGGATCATCGTGGTAGCGGCCTCGCCTGACGCGCTGCACCCAACTACGCCCTAACGTCCGTCTCATGGGTGACGTCCCGCGCACGCGCTACGCGCGAACGCGCGATGGCGTGCACCTTGCCTACCAGGTGTTCGGCGATGGGCCAGTAGCCATCCTTCATTGCGGTGTTCATTGGTGGCACCTCGAATACCAGTGGACCGAGCGCCACTACCGCACCTTTTGGGAGCGACTCGGTGAGCTGGGGCGAGTCGTCTTGTTCGACAAGCGCGGGACCGGCCTGTCCGACCGTGTGGCGGCCCACGACCTGCCCTCGCTCGAGGCGCGAGTCGATGACCTCGTCACGGTTCTCGACGCGGTCGAGGTCGACCGCGCCGTCCTGTACGGCGCGAACTACGGGGCACAGCTGGCAATGGTGTTCGCCGCGACGTTTCCCGAGCGCGTCGACGCTCTCATCGTTCAGGACGCGATGGCGCGGCTGGTGCGGTGCGAGGACTACCCGTGGGGCATCACCGCCGAGCAGGCGGCGCGAACGCTGGACCGAATGGAAGACCACTGGGACGAGCCGGTCAACCTCCAGCTCGTTGCGCCATCGCATCAGCATGACCCCGAGGCGATCGAATGGTGGACGACGATGCAGCGCTTGTCGGTGAGTCCAAGCGCCGCGGTGACGATGATGGAGATGGCGCTCGCGACCGACGTCCGGTCGGTGTTGGCTGCGATCCGGTGCCCGACCCTCGTCGTCCATCGCCGCGACGGACGCCTCATCGAGCTCGGCCACGGGACGTTCCTCGCCGAACACATCCCCGGCGCGAAGCTCGTCCAGCTGGAGGGGACCGATCTCTTCTTTGTGCCCATGGACGACCTGGCGGACGCCGTCGAGGAGTTCCTGACCGGGCGGCGTCCACCGCTCCGTTCCGATCGTGTCCTCGCAGCAATCATGTTCACCGATATCGTCGACTCAACTGCAATGGCAGTGCGCGAAGGCGACCGGACGTGGAGCGATCTGCTCGACCGTCACGACGCTCTGGTCGTCCGGGCGCTGGAGCGCTTCGCTGGGCGGAAGATCAACACCACAGGCGACGGGGTCCTTGCGACGTTTGATGGCCCGGCTCGGGCGGTGCTGTGCGCAACGGCCATCTGTGAGGGCGTGACCGGGCTCGGCCTTCGGGCGCGAGCGGGGGTGCATGTCGGAGAGGTCGAGCTCCGTGGTGATGACATCGGCGGGATCGGGGTCCACATCGGAGCGCGGATCGCCGCAGCCGCGGAACCCGGAGAGGTGCTGGTCTCCCGCACCGTCACCGATCTCGTCGCAGGATCAGGAATCCGCTTCCAGGACCGCGGCGAGCATCAGCTCAAAGGCGTACCCGGAGTGTGGCAGCTGTTCGCCGTGCAGGATTGAGTCCGGCCTGCGCCACCGCGCAGCGCGAGGGACTCCCCGAGCCTCGCGCTGACGCTTCAGGCGACGGTCGGCAGAAGAGACGGGTGCACGGTGACCGCAAGACCACAGGCGATCATCACCACCGCTGCGATCATCCCGAAAGCGCGTCCGTGCGGCACGACCTTCTCGGCGAACACGACGGCGGCTACGGCGACCATGGCGGCGACGTTCATCACGCCGAGGGGGATGAGGATGAGGAACAGCAGCCAGCAGCAGCCGACGCAGTACACCCCGTGGACCAGGCCCATGTGCAGTGCGCCGGCACGGCCGTCGCGCCACCGCGTCATCACGAACGACAGCGGCGTGCGACAGTGCCGGAGACAGATGTCCTTCAACGGCGTGAGCTGGTAGAGGCCCGCGAGCACGAGCAGAGCACCGCCGGCGCGGCCCCAGTTCATGGCGACCCATTCGGACGTTGATGCGGCGTCCTCGATCGCCGCGCTGAGCAGGTAGGCGCCGAATCCGAAGACGAACCACAGCGCGATGTACGAACCGGCGAACAGCGCAACCGACGGCGGGTCGCTCCTTCGCATGCGGCCGTACATCAGAACCATGGGCGCGGCGGCCGGGAACATCATCGCCACCATCATCGCCACCCACATGGTGAGGAAGAGGGGCCACGATCCGCCCATGGTGAGGTCGGGGCCCATGTCGTCGCGCATCGCCATGGCCATCGGCTCGGACGCCTGACGGAGCAACACGACCCAGCCAACCACTGCGAGGACAACCAGGACGACGAGGATGGCGTTGCGTTGACGTGCGACCGCCGGAGGAACCGGCGGAGCGGCGGTGCTCAGCCCGCCCACTCGACGAGGTCGGGGACGATGCCGCCCGCGCCCAGGCTCTCCCACGAACGCAGCTCGGGATCGGCGAAGCTCGTACCCTGCGCGTAGGCGAGATGCTCCGACTTCATTCCGAAGGCACGGATGACCGGCGCGTCAGCGCTCATGGCCGGCGCGCCGTCCTCGGCATTGATCGGTTGGAGGGTGACCTTGCCGATCCCCTCGACCGTGACGCCCGGGGCGTCGTCGCTGCCGAAGTCGATCTTCGCAACCGTCGACGGCAGCCACTCCTTGATCGCTTCGCGCATGCCGCCCCACAAGCCGCCCTGCTCGCCGTGGAAGATCGAGTCGAGCTGGGACCGCTGCGCGTCGGAGACGCTCGGATCGACGTACAGCTTCGCCTTGTCGATGCCGCTGATGAAGTCGCCCTGCAACTCGAAATGCATGACGAGCTTCGCGCCGGCCAGGTCCACACCGTCACCGCTTCCTTCGACGATCTCCATGCCGAACACGCCCGAGCACCACTCCTGATCGGGTTTGGCCGGCCCAAGGATGCACGGGCACATCTGGGCACAGCTGCATGACTCGAGCAGCCGAAGCTTCATGGTCCACGACATGGCGTCCCCCTCGTCTCGCTGACGCAACCCTACGCTCCTGATGCCCGCGGCGCTCGCGGCGCGCCGGAGCGACGATGCGGGTCATCGGGCCGCCGCTGGCTGCGGCTCGCGGGTGGAAAGCCGAGGGGCGATCTACGGCCCGTAGGAGGGCATGCCTGCCGGATCACTCGGTAGGTCGAGCCGGTCATCGGGCAGACTGTGGGAAGACGGCGTTCGGGGGTTGGGGGTGGCGCGTGTTACAGGACCCTGACATCGAGTACGCCGTCACTGTCGATGGCGCTCATCTTGCGTTTCAGGTGATCGGGTCCGGGCCGCACGATCTTGTGCTCGACGTCAACACGATTCCGATTGACCTCATGTCCGAGGACCCTGAACTCGCAGACGCCGTCGACAGACTTTCTGCGTCAACACGGCTGGTGCTGTTCGATCGGCGCGGCAAGGGACTGTCCGATGCTCTCCCGCACGGACGAGTTCTGACGACAGAGGACGAAATGGTCGACACGATGGCGGTCCTGGATGCCGCCAAGTGCGAGCGAGCATTCGTATTCAAGACCGACAGCGCCGCTTCAGCGGTGTTGCTCGCCACCACCCAGCCCCAGCGGGTCGCCGGCCTGGTGCTGCTCAACTCGTACGTCCGGCTGGCGTGGGGGCGCGACTATCCGATCGGCATACCCCGCGAGATCGTCGCGCTCTATCTCGAGGCCGCCGAGGCTTATGCGATGGACCAGGCCGTCGAGTTGTTGGGTCGCCCACGGCTGGACGATGCCGGGTTCCGGAGGTGGTTCTTGAAAGCGTTCCGACGCAGCGCGCCTCCGGGCGCCTTGGCAGCCCTGGTGCGACAAGACTTCGAGACCGACGCGCGACACGTCCTTCCGCTCGTGCAGGTGCCGACGCTCGTGCTGCACACGGCCGCGAACCCCTACGTGCGTGCGGCAAATGGGCGCTACCTCGCCGACCACATCGTCGGAGCGCGGTACCGGGAGCTGACGGGCGACGGGCACGCGCTAGCAGCGGTCGACCTGTCGGTGGTCGTCGACGAAGTCGTCGAGTTCGTGACCGGAACCCCGCCTCGAGGGCGGATCGACCGTGTCATGGCGACAGTGCTCTTCTCTGACATCGTCGAGTCGACGAGAATCGCCGTCCGACTCGGAGATGCGCGTTGGAAGTCGCTGCTCGATCAACACGATGCGCTGGTTGAGCGTCAGCTCGGGCGTTTCGGCGGTCGGCTCGTCAAGAGGACAGGAGACGGGATCCTGGCGACGTTCGACGGGCCCGCTCGCGCCGTTGCGTGCGCCCTCGCCATCCGCGATGGCCTCCGCCGGTTAGACGTCGAGGTCCGCATCGGGATCCACGCTGGTGAGGTCGAGGCCCGCGACGACGACGTCAGCGGCATCGCCGTCAACATCGCCTCCCGCGTCGAGTCGCAGGCGGTGGCGGGGCAGATCCTGGCTACCCGTACCGTCGTCGACCTCGTCGCCGGGTCCGGGCTGGTCTTCGAGCAGCCACAAGACATCGAACTCAAGGGTGTGCCTGGGAGTTGGACCGTCTTCTCCGTCACCAGCGCGTAACCACGGCGCTGTGTGCCGCGTGTTCACTCGAGCCCTGGGGGGACGCAGCCGTCGCTCTCGCGAAGGCGTCGCCTGCCAGGCTGACGGGTGCGGCTGCCAGTACAAGCGCTCCCTCGAGAATCCCGTGGAGGAGGCTGCGTTTGCACCCGCCCATGACGCGTCCGCCGACGACGCTCCGTCCTACCTTTCGGAGCCGGTCCGAGCCCTTCGGCGACGCGGGTACCACCGCAGGGTGACCTACACCGTGCCCCGAGTGGGGCCTCGACACCCTCTGGCTCCGCCGAGCCCACTCCGTCGGCCACCGCCGCCAGCACCTCAACCTCATGACCCAAGCCCTTGGCGTGAACGCCCTCGCCGTGCACCTCCACCAGCGACACCACGGCGACCCACCCGCAACCATCGCCGCCTAGGCCAGCCTCACCCACCCGAGGTGCGACTTCGACGCGTCTTGGAGCGAGCAGCTTCGCCAGATCCGGCCGCTCACCGACTCGAGGCCCCCTCGGGGCCAGCGCCTACGATCGATCCGAAGTTCCGGTGCGGCCCGTAGGAGGTTTTCTCCCTCGGTCGCGCCGGCCCCGCCCTCGTAGCTCAGGGGATAGAGCATCGGTTTCCTAAACCGTGTGTCGCATGTTCGAATCATGCCGAGGGCGCTCAGGAAGGTCGGCGGGCCCGACTTGTCCGATATCGACCAACTAGGGTCCCACCAGGCGGGTTGAGTAGCGTCAGCGTGTTCGCACCACCTGGGGGGGGATTGCGTGAACGTTCCGAAGCTGGGCGTGGTCGCCGCGATCGCGGGGATGATCGTCGCGAACGCGCTCATCGCCCCCGCCAGCGAGGCCGACGTCGCACAGTCGCGCTGCGCGGCGGAGTTCACGGTCGTGTCGTCGGGGCCGCCCGCTGCTGACGGCACCCAGGCAGGCCACGGCGAGGGCGAGTGCTCCACGACCTTCGAGGGCTTCCCCCTGGGCGCGATCGGCGTCAGCCGAGCCCTCGACCCGGTCACCGGCGAGGTCGTCGCCGACGCCCCCGTCGACATCCATGTGGAGGTGTGGCTCCGCCTCGCCAACGGCACCGGGCGCAAGTACGCGGAGTGCGAGGCCGGCAACCCGGACCTCTCCGGTCCCGCCCTCGGTGAGGCTCGCTGCGAGGTGGAGACCAACGGCGAGACCGCCACACCCGTCGCACTGCCCGGCGCACTCCCCCGTGAGGTGGTCGGCGTCGAGTGCCTGGCCCACAGCCACGGGCGCATGAAGGTCGGCACGACGCCAATCGCTCGCTTTGGCTGCTACAGCGGCGAGGCCTCCCGCGATGCACTCCTCGAGGAGATCGATGGACCGGTGCAGACGAGCGCTGCGCCGCTCCGGTCCCAGGCCGTGATCACCAGCGTCCCGTCGAACACCTACGCGCCGACGGAGATCGTGGTCGCGGCCGGCGGTGAGGTCACCTATGCCAACGCCGACCTCGGGGTCTGGCATGACGTGGTGGCGAGCGATGCCGTCCGTCCGGCGGGATCGGCGCCGTGGTGCTCGACGCGCACCTGGACGTTCTACGGGCTCACCGGCTGCCCGCTGTTCGCGTCCGCACTCCTCCAGGGCGCCGTCGGCGCGACCACGCCCGTGCTAGGCGTATCCGACGCCCAGCCCGGCGACTACCTCTTCTTCTGCACCATCCACCCCGACATGGTCGGAGTCATCCGGGTCGTGGGCGCGTGAACGCCGCTCGACAGCGCGCCGGCCGGATCGGCGGCGCCCTGGCGCTTGCCAGCGCTGTCTTCTTCACCAACCCTGGCCACAGCCTCGCCAGTGGGGACTGCGCCGACCCGCCGATGCAGGGGGGCGACTGGCCCAGCTACGGACACGACCTGTCGAACACGCGAACCCAGCCGGCGGAGACCACGATCGGCCTGACCAACGCCAGGGAGATCGAGACGGCCTTCGTGTTCCGCGGGCCGGGCGCCGCCGGCACGGTGAACTCGACACCCGTCGTGGCGGGCGGCTGCGTGTTCATCACCTCCAGCGATGACGCCACGCACGCGTCGGTCACCGCCATCGACGCCGACGATGGCACGCTGCGCTGGAGCCACCCGATCGATGTCGGCGCAGCCGCCTACGGCGGGGCGATCGTCGGCTCACCGGTCGTGCACGGCGATCTCGTCATCGCGCCCGTCAACCGCAAGGCGGGCCCGTTCGCGATCGCGCTGCACCGCGACACCGGCACGGTCGCCTGGGAATCCGACCCGGTGGACACCCAGCCGTCGAGCGGCACCAACGCCGGCATCACGGTCTGGGACGACCTCGTGTTCTTCGGCTTCTTCGGAGCGGCCGGTCCCTGGACAGCGGAGCGAGGCGGGTTCGCGCTGCTCGACGCGAACGACGGCACGATCCTCGAGAAGACCTACACGATCCCCGACGCCCACTTCGACGCCAGCGCCGGACGCAACACCTACGCCGGTGCGGGCATCTGGGGAACCGCGGTCGTCGATGCGCACACCGGGTTCGCCTACGTCGGCACGAGCAACCCGCACAACCCACAGAAGGTTCACGAGCGCAGCACCTCGATCCTCAAGATCGACCTCAACCGGACCAGCGATGCCTTCGGCCAGATCGTCGACGTCTACCAGGGCTTCCGCGACACCATGACCCCTGCCGCCGTGGAGCAGGGCGCCGGCGTCCATCCGGAGCACAACCCGGCCTGCACGGCTGCTCCTGGCGTGTACTACACCGGCAGCTTCAGCGCGACCTGCCTGGCCGTCGACGTCGACTTCGGGGCGTCGCCCAACCTGATCGAGACCGGCGGTCGCACGCTCGTGGGTGCCCAGCAGAAGTCGGGCACGTACCACCTCGTGAACACGTCGAGCATGGACGGGGTGAGCATGACCCAGGTCGGTGCACCCTGCTTCGCCTGCAGCGCCGCCTCGTCGGCGTACGCGGCGGGCCGCGCCTTCGTGCCCGCCGGCCCGCCAGGGCAGCTCGTCGCCGTCGACGTCGGCACGTTGGACACCGGCGTGCCCGCCTGGGCCAGCCCCGTGGCGGGCGGCTTCACCTACAACCCGGCGAGCGTCGCCAACGGTCTGGTGTGGATGACCGACTCCGCCGGGTTCCTCGACGCCTTCGACGCGCTCACCGGTGCGCCGATCCTGAAGCTCCCCATGCAGAACGCGACCGGCACCTCGATGGTCACCACGACATCGAGCGGAGGCGTCGCCATCGCCAACAACACCATCTACGCAGCGCTCGGCTCCTACGTCGTGGCCTACGCGCTGCCCACCTGAAGGAGCTCCCATGAAGCGCACCCCTCAGTCCCCGCCGACCAGCGCGGGGAGCAACCAGCCCGGCGCCAGAGGCGGCCACCGCCTGCGGCGTGCGCTGCTCGTGGCGGTCGCGTTCGCGACCCTCGCGTCGATCCCCAGCGTGGCGACCGCCGACGGCGGCCACGACCACCAGGCCGGGTGTGACGAGAACCACCCGGTGGTAGTCGACTTGCGGGCGCGCGTCGCCGAGGTGCTGAGCGGCCCGTACCGGAACCTCGCGTCGATCCTGGCCGCGGGCTACGTCCCGTACTTCGACGCCGTGGTGCCCTACGGCAACACCACGCCATGGCCTGCGGGGGTCGAGACCGGCTTGCCCTACCTCAACGAGGGCGGTCCCGATCCGCGGACCTGGGTAAAGCACTACATCCAGCCCTGGTGGATGGACGACGGCGACAACCTGAACCCGCTGCGACCCGAGTCGATCCTGCTCGACGAGTGGGACCGGCCCATCGGCGTGATGTTCATCGCCGACCTCGACACCGAAGGCGACAGCCTCTACGTCAACGACGACCAGACCCAGTGTCACCCGTGGCATGCGCACGTCGACGAGGCTGCGGTCTACGCGTTCTGGGGCTACCGGTACTTCTTCAAGGGCGACCCTGAGCAGCCCCGGGAGACGCCGCCCATGATGCACGTCTGGACGCGCAACGCCGGGGGCACCTTCGCCCACGAGTACCCGTCGGCTGAAGAGCGCGAGGGGCCACCGCCGCCCGGTCCGTACTCCTGCACGCCCTCGATGGAGCAGGGCCCGCTCGCGCCGATCTGCTGAGCCAGCCTGACCCTGCCCCGGGCAACCGTGCAGTCCGGATGGTGGGTCACCAGCACTTGACTGACGAATCAGTCAAGTGCTGGGATGCGTGACGACCGCCCGTCCCACCGCACTTCGGAGGCCCCCATGACCCTGCGCACCCGGCTCACCGAGGCGCTCCAGATCGAGCACCCCGTGATGCTCGCCGGCATGGGCGGGGTGTCGTACCACCGCCTCACCTCGGCCGTCTCCGAGGCGGGCGGCTTCGGGTGCCTCGGCGCATCGGTGATGCAGAACGACCAGATGGTCGAGGAGATCAAGCAGGTGCGGGCCGCCACCAGCAAGCCCTTCGGCGTCGACCTGCTCACCGCCATGCCGGGCGACATGCTCAAGCAGGTGGAGCTGCTCATCGAGGGGGGCGCCACGGTGTTCGTGGCAGGGCTCGGTGTGCCCTCCGAAGCCGTCGAGCTCTGCCACCGGCACGGCGTGCTCGTGGCCAACATGTGCGGCAAGGTCGTCCACGCTCGCAAGGCCGTCGACGCCGGATGCGACCTCGTCATCGCGCAGGGCACCGAGGGCGGCGGTCACACCGGTCAGGTGGCGACGTTCCCGCTGGTGCCGCTGATCGTCGACGCCGTGGGCGACCAGGTGCCGGTGGTCGCCGCGGGCGGCATCTTCGACGGGCGCGGGCTGGCCGCCGCCCTGTCCCTCGGCGCTGACGGTGTGTGGCTCGGCACGCGCTTCATCGCGAGCCCCGAGGCGCAGAGCGTCATGGGCTTCAAGGAAGCCCTGGTGCGCGCTGGCGAAGACGGCACCGTGATCAGCCGCGCGTACTCCGGCAAGACGATGCGCGTGATCCGCAGCCGGTACACCGAGGAGTGGGAGGAGCGCGCCGACGAGATCCAGCGCTTCCCGATGCAGGCCATCCAGGCCATCAACGACGGCGTGTTCCACCTCGGCGGCGACGAGAACACCGAGGGCATCGACCCTGACCGCGAGTGCTACCCCGCCGGGCAGGCCACCGGCGGCATCCACGCCATCACCCCTGCTGGTGAGATCCTGCGCGGCATCGTCGAGCAGGCCGAGAAGGTGCTCGCCAACATCGGCTCGGTGGTCGTCAGCGCGTGACCACCGCTCGCGCGCTCGTGCTCGAACGACCGCGGCGGCTGGTCGCCCGCGACCTGACCGAGCCGGAGATCGGCGCGGACGACGGACTGCTGCGCGTGGAGGCGTGCGGCCTCTGCGGCACCGACCACGAGCAGTACACCGGGGCGCTGCCAGCCGGCTTCGCGTTCGTGCCCGGGCATGAGAGCGTCGGCACGATCGAGGCGATCGGCGCGAAGGCCGCCGCCCGCTGGGGCGTGCAGGAGGGCGACCGGGTGGCGGTGGAGGTGTTCCAGCGATGCGGCACCTGCGCGGAGTGCGCGGCCGACCGCTACCGCCGCTGCGTGCGCCACGGGATGCGCGACATGTACGGCTTCGTGCCGGTCGACACCGCACCGGGGTTGTGGGGTGGCTACGCGGAGGTGCAGTACCTGGCGCCAGACTCGATGCTCCTGCCCGTTCCCGACGGCCTCGATCCTGTGCTGGCCACCATCTTCAACCCGCTCGGCGCCGGCATCCGCTGGGCCGTCACGGTGCCCGACACCCAACCCGGCGATGTCGTCGCCGTGCTCGGACCGGGCATCCGCGGCCTCGCCGCCTGTGCCGCAGCCAAGGAGGCTGGAGCAGGGTTCGTGCTCGTCACCGGCGTCGGCCCGGGCGACGACGAGCGCCTGCGCTTGGCCAAGGCCTTCGGCGCCGACCTCGCCGTCGACGTGAGCGACACGGACCCCGCCGCCGCGCTGCGAGACGCCACCGGCGGCGCGCTCGCCGACGTGGTGGTCGACGTCACGGCGAAGGCACCGACTGCCCTCGCCCAAGCCATCTCGCTGGCTCGGGTCGGCGGCACGATCGTGATGGCCGGCACCCGCGGCAGCGCCGACACCCCCGGCTTCTGGCCCGACCTCATCGTGTACAAGGAGCTGCGCATCCTGGGCGCGCTCGGCGTCGACGCCCCGGCCTACCGCGCGGCGCTCGATCTGCTGGCTTCTGGGCGCTACCCCTTCGCCGACCTGCCCCGCCGCATCGCCGGTCTGGACGACGCCGAGGATCTCGTGGCGACGATGGCCGGGGAGCGCGACGCCGCACCGCCGGTGCACGGAGTGCTCGTGCCGTGAGCGAGCCCCGCATCCCCCTGCTCGCCCTCGACGAGGCCAAGGCCGCCACCACGGTCGCCGGCATCACCGAGATCACCGCCGACCTCAACGTGTTCCGCGTGCTCCTGCACCATCCGAAGCTGGCGCGGTCGGTGAACGACCTGCTCATGGGCCTGCTCTGGGAGAACCAGCTCGACGCGCGCCTGCGAGAGCTCGTGATCATGCGGCTCGGCTGGGCCACCGGGTCCGACTACGAGTGGACGCAGCACTGGCGCATCGCGGGCAGCCTCCAGGTCGACCAGGCCGATCTGCTCGCCGTGCGCAACTGGCGTGACGAGGGGCGCTTCGGCCCAGCTGAGCGCGCCGTGCTGGCGGCCACCGACGAGACGCTCGCCGATGGCGCGATCACCGCGGCGACCTGGCGAGCGTGCGTCGAGCACGTGAGCGATCGCCACGAGGTGCTGCTCGAGCTCGTGGCCGCCATCGGCGCTTGGCGAATGATCTCGAGCATCCTCCAGTCGCTCGACGTGCCGCTCGAGGATGGGATCGACTCCTGGCCTCCCGACGGAAGGGGTCCCAGGTGACCGCCACGGGCGCACGCCCCCAATCGAGGCGCCTGAGCCGCGCCATCGGAGACGAAGCGAAGGAGCAGCGCCGCGACGAGATCCTGGTCGCGGCGACGCGCACGTTCGCGAAGAAGGGGTTCCACGCCACCACCATCGGTGACGTGGCCAAGGCGGCGGGCATCTCGTACGGGTCGATCTACTGGTACTTCGAATCCAAGGACGCGCTCTTCCACGCCCTCATGGACCACCAGGAAGGAGCGCTGCGCGCCCACATCGACCGCACGGTCGCCGAGCTCGCAGACGGCATCGACGGCGTCACGTTCTTCCGGTCGTCGGTCCGCGCGACCTTCGAGTTCTTCGAGGCCGACCGCGACGCGGTGCGGCTCCTCTTCCAGGACTCCCTCGTGCTCGGCGACCGCTTCGACCGCCACCTCGCCGGCATCTTCGAGGGCTTCATCGTCGACATCGAGAACATGATCCAGCTCGCGCAGGCCACCGGCTACGTGATCGACGCACCACCGCGGATGGTGGCGTTCAGCGTTGCCGCGCTCGTCAGCCAGCTTGCCCTGCGCCGCCTCACCACCGATGACGGCATGTCGGCTGATCAGCTGGCCGACTTCGTGGTGTCGCTCCTCCTCGACGGGCTCCGCCCGCGACCCGAAGGGATCCACTCATGACCGCATCGATCGCTCTGTCGACCGCCGATCTGGAGGCGTTCGCCACCGACGGCTTCTTCACCGTCGAGGGGATGTTCAGCGACCGGGCGTGCGACGACATCACCGCCCACATCGAGGAGGCCGCGTTCGAGCTCGCCCTGGGCGAGCCGACTGATGGGCCGCTCTCCTACCGGCCGATGATGCACCTCACCAGCCCCGCCCTCACGGCGGTGGCCACCGGCGCGCACTGGGCACCGATCGTGCTGCCGCTCGTGGGCACTGGCGACGCCCGGCTGTACTGGGAGCAGGCGGTGGCCAAGCCGCCCCAGGCTCGCACCGAGCTCCCGTGGCACCAGGACAACGGCTACACACCGCTCGTGCCCGAGGAGTACCTCACTTGTTGGCTGTCGCTCGACGATGCCGACGTCGACAACGGCTGCCTCTGGGTGATCCCAGGCAGCCACAAGCACGGCACCGTGGCGCACCACAACGGTGCCGGACCGTTCCGTGTGGGTCACGATGGTCCCGACGTCGACGGCGTCCCGGTGCCGGTCTCGCGCGGCTCGGTGCTGGTGTTCTCGTCGCTGCTGATGCACCGGAGCGGCCCGAACACGACCGACCGCCCTCGCCGGGCCTGGATCCTCCAGTACTGCAGCGCGGCGGCCGCTTCGGCGCTCTCGGGCCGGGTGCTCGACGACCGTCTCCTCTGCGCGCAGGACGATACCTGGCTCGACGCACCGATCCGTCAGCGCGACGTCGACCTCCTCGCCGTGCTCGGGAGCTACGACCAGCGCTGAGGTCGTACCGGCCCTGTGCCAGACTCCCGCTGTGGCCGATCACCCCACGCGTACCGACATCGACCTGATGAGCGGTGCCTTCTGGGCGGGTGATCACCACGAGGCGCTCACCTGGATGCGAGCCACCGCGCCGGTCTACTGGGACGGCGCGATCTGGGGCATCACCAGGTACGACGACCTGAAGGACGTGTCCCGCAACCCTGAGACGTTCTCCAACGCCGGTGGCATCCGTCCGGGCTTCGCGCCGCTGCCGATGATGATCGACATGGACGATCCGGCTCACCTGCAGCGCCGCAAGCTCGTGAACAAGGGCTTCACCCCGCGGCGGGTCCGGGACAGCGAGGCCGCCGTGGTGCGGGCCTGCACCGAGATCCTCGACGCGGTGTGCGAGCGCGGCGAGGCCGACCTCGTGGGCGACATCGCCGCCCACCTCCCGATGATCATGATCGGCGACGCGCTCGGGGTCCGTCCCGAGCACCGCGCCGACCTGCTGCGCTGGTCCGACGACATGGTGAAGGGCCAGGACGTCAACGCCACCGCCGAGCAGCTCGACGCGGCGGCCACCGCGTTCGGCGAGTACTGGGCCTACGCCACCGAGGTGATCGCGGACCGGCGCGCCAACCCCCGCGACGACCTCATGAGCGTGCTCGTGCACGCGGACGTGGCCGGCACCCGCTTCGAGCACGACGAGATCTTCCACGAGTCGCTGCTCATCCTCGTCGGCGGCGACGAGACCACCCGCCATGTGATCAGCGGGGGCGTCCACCAGCTGCTCCTCCATCCGGATCAGTGGAAGACGGTGGCCAGCGACGCTGCCGCTCGGCCCACCGCGGTCGAGGAGATGCTGCGATGGGTGACGCCGATCAAGAACATGGTCCGCACCGCAACGCGCGACACGATGCTCGGCGATCAGCACCTCCGCGAGGGCGACGAGCTGATGCTCCTCTACCCGTCCGCCAACCGCGACGAGCGCGTCTTCGACGACCCGTTCCGCTTCGACGTGACGCGCACCCCCAATGAGCACGTGGCCTTCGGCTTCGGGCCGCACTTCTGCCTCGGCGCCAGCCTGGCCCGTCTCGAGGTCTCGGTGATGCTCGACCAGCTGCTGGCGCGCCTGCCCGACCTTGCGCTCGTCGAGCCCGATGCCGCTCCCCCGCTGCGCCCCGCCAACTTCATCAGCGGCATCGAGTGCCTGCCGGTGCGCTTCACGCCGTCCACGCCGGTGAGAACCTGAGCGGGCGGATCAGTCGGTGTGGGCGTCGCCGCCAGCGGGCGCGGTGAGCCGCAGGAAGCACTCGTCGAGCACCTTGGCGGTCTCGTCCACGGTGGCGGTGCGCAGGAGGTCCTCGTGGAGGCCCGGCATCAGGTGGAGCCGGATGTCACCGCGGACCAGCTTCCCCCAGCCGAGGGTCTCGTCTCGGTCGCGACCGATCGAGTCGACGGTGAGCAACGTGAGATCACCGGGGAAGGGCTTCGGCCGGTAGCTGCGGAACGCGACGCTCTGCGCGTGGAGCACCCACCGCACCCGCCCCTCGCCTTCGGTCCCGAGCAACCCGAGGTAGCGCGCCGCCCAGCCCAGCCGCACGTGGTGTCCGTGGCGATGCCGACTGAAGAAGTTGCGGATCTTCACCGGAGAGCGGCGGACCGTCCAGGGCTCACGGCCGAGCCGGCGGGAGGCAGCCGTGTCGAGGAGCACCAACCCCACGATCTTCTGGCCGCGCGCAGCGAGCTGCCGGGCGATCTCGAACGCGACCGTGCCCCCGAAGGAGTGGCCGCACAGCACGATCGGCCGGTCGCCCACGAGCTCGTGCAGCCGCTCGACGTGGTAGCGGGCGATCGTCTCCACCCGGGGCAGCGGGCGTCCACGCCCGTCGAACCCCACTGACTCCACGCCGATCATCGGGATGCGCGGATCGAGGCGAGCAGCGAGGCGTCGCCAGGTCAGGTTGGTGGCACCCATGGCGGCCACGCACACCACCGGACTGCGATCGGGCTGGCCCGGCGCGATCCACTCCGGCGGCGCGGCGTGACCGAAGCTCAGGCGCGCCTCGGCCTTGATCGCCAGACCCAGCGCCCTCAGGGTCGGCGTCTCCCGGACCTGAGACGATGACGGGCGGATGCCCCACTCGTCCTCCACGAGATCCAACAGGAGCTCGACCTGTCGGTCGTCAGCACCGAGCTCGAAGAGGTCGTCATCGACCTTGAACGAGTCGCGGTCACGGTCGAACACGACCGCCCACAGCGAGGCCATCCGCAGCTCGAGGCCGTTCAGGTTGTAGCCGAACGCCTTGGTGGTGAGCGGGGCACGAGGCGGGAGGGCGTCCGCCCGCGCCTCGACCACCTCACCGTCATCGGCCCGCCCCACGCTCATCCCCCTGTCCTACACCGCCGTGACCCGGTCGGCCCAGTACTTGTCGCGCAGGAGGCGCGTGTAGAGCTTCCCCGTGGGGTGGCGTGGCAGCTCGTCCTCGAAGTCGATCGAGCGGGGCACCTTGAAGCCCGCCAGGCGCGTCCGGGCGAAGCGGAGCAGGTCGGCTTCGAGCTCGGGCGATGGCTCGACGCCTTCGGCGAGCTGCACGGCCGCCTTGACCTGCTCGCCCCACTCGTCGTCAGGGATGCCGAACACGGCCACGTAGGCCACCGCCGGGTGATCGATCAGCTCGCGCTCGATCTCGGCCGGGTAGATGTTCACACCGCCCGAGATGATGACGTTGGCCGCACGGTCTGAGAGGAACACGTAACCGTCCTCGTCGACATGACCGACGTCGCCCATCGTGAAGGTGTCGGGAGCGAGATGGGCGGCAGCAGTCTTCTCGGGCGCCTGGTGGTACTCGAACACGGCGCTCGTCACGACGTTGCGGGTGAAGAGGGTGCCCACCTCTCCCGCCGGGAGCCGTTCGTTGGCGCCGTCGACCGCGAACACCTCATAGGTGGGCACGGCCTTGCCCACGGTGCCGGGCTTGGTGAGCCACGCGTGCGCGTCGACGAGGGTGAACACGCCACCCTCGGTGCTCCCCCAGTACTCGGTGAGGACGGGGCCCCACCACTGGATCATCCGGTGCTTCACCTGAGGGGCGATCGGCGCGGCGCCGTGCAGCACGGTGGAGAGCGAGGACGGATCGAAGGCCGTTCGCTCATCCTCGGGGAGTCGGAGCAGGCGCACGCACATCGTGGGCACGATGTGGCTGTTGCGCACGCCTCGATCCTGGATGAGCTGGAGGCACTGCGCCTCGTCCCAGCGTGGCATCACAACGAGCGAGGCCCCGTTCGCGAGGTCGATGGCCGCGAAGCCGAGCGGCGCCGCGTGGTACAGCGGGCCCGTCACGAGGTGCGGGCCGCGCCCGTCCAACCCCAGGGCACGACCCGACGCCACCGCCGTGTGCAGCGTCGCACCGAGCGTCGCCTGTCGTGCTCGCTTCACGCCCTTGGGGCGGCCCGTGGTTCCCGAGGTGTACAGCATCGTCCCACCACCGGGACCGTCGAGGGGGAACGGCTCGTCACCGCCCGAGGCAACGATCGCCTCCAGCTCGTCCCCCACGAGGACCACCGCGACCTCTCCCGGCGCGAGGTCGGCCGCGGCGCGCGCCACCGCTTCGTGAGCTGGGTCCGTGAAGAGGAGCGTCGATCCGGAGTCGTCGAGGATGTAGGCCACCTCGGGCGCGGTCAGGTGGTAGTTGATCGCCGTCACCCACACACCCGACAGCTGGGCAGCGACCAGCACGTCGATCACCTCGACGCGGTTGCCCAGCAGCATCGACACGTGCCCGCCGGGCTGAGCACCCCCGTCGCCGAGCAGCCAGCGTCCGAGCCTCGTGGCGCGGTCGACGAGCTCGCCCCGAGAACGGGTCCGCTCGAGGTCGTCCACCGCCAACGCGTGCGGGTCGGCGGCAGCGTGATCGAGGATCGTCATGGCGCGGATCCTCGCAGGGATGGTCGGAGCGCGCTGGCGCGTGGCCTCTAACCTGCCACCCATGGCAGCAGGCGGACACGGATCGAAGGCGGTCGTTGCGGCGCTCTTCGCCAACCTCGGCATCGCGATCGCGAAGTTCGTGGGGTTCGTCATCACGGGGTCCGCCTCGATGCTGGCGGAGTCGATCCACTCCGTGGCCGACTCGGGCAACCAGGGCCTCCTCCTGCTCGGCGGCAAGCGGGCCCGCCGCGCCGCCGACATCGAGCACCCGTTCGGCTACGGCCGGGAGCGCTACTTCTGGGCGTTCATCGTGGCGCTCGTGCTCTTCAGCCTCGGCGGCGCGTTTGCGCTCTACGAGGGGATCTCGAAGATCCGGCACCCCCACGAGATCAGCGCACCCGAGGTGGCGGTCGGCATCCTCATCTTCGCCATCGTGCTCGAGGCGCTGTCGTTCCGGACGGCCATCCACGAGGCGAACAAGATCCGAGGCGATGCGTCCTGGTGGCAGTTCATCCGCCACAGCAAGAACCCCGAGCTCCCCGTCGTCGTGCTCGAGGACCTCGGCGCGCTGGTCGGCCTCGTCCTGGCGCTCGCCGCCGTCACGGCCACGCTCATCACCGACGATCCGCTGTGGGACGGCATCGGCACCACCGCGATCGGAGGCCTCCTGTCGGTGATCGCCGTCATCCTCGCCATCGAGATGAAGGGGCTCCTGATCGGGGAGTCCGCCGACAAGACGGTGCGCGAGACGATCCGGTCCGCGATCGAGATCGAGCCCTCAGTCGAGCGGCTCATCCATCTGCGCACGCAGCACCTGGGCCCCGAGGAGCTGCTCATCGGCGCCAAGGTGAGCTTCATCGACGACCTCTCCGTGGCCGAGCTCGCCGAAGCCGTCGACCGCGTGGAGCGAAGCGTTCGGAGCAGCGTGCCCACAGCCGGGATCATGTACATCGAGCCGGATGTCATGCGCACCACGACGCCACGCGGCGCGCTGGATCCGAGCGACCTGTCATGACCCCTGAGGCCGGCGCGCGCCGCCAGCTCGAGCTCCTCGGCGAGCTGATCCGCACCCAGCGCCAGCAAGCCGAGCTGACCCTTCGCGAGCTGGCCGCTCGCACCAACGTGTCGAACCCCTACCTCTCGCAGATCGAGCGAGGGCTGCACGAGCCGTCGGTGCGCGTGCTCAAGGCCATCGCGGGTGCCCTCAACCTCTCCGCGGAGTCGCTGCTCCAGCAAGCAGGCATCCTCGAGACCCCCGCGACGGGTGTCGGCGTGCGCACGCCATCCGTGGAGGAAGCCCTGCGTGCGGACCCCGCGCTGAGCAACGAGCAGCGGGAGGCGCTCCTGTCGGTCTACCGGAGCTTCGTCGACGACCTCGCGGTTCCGCCGAAGCGCGCTCGCCGCTCAGGGACATCCCGTCAACGCGATTGAGCGGCGCCCGGGGGGAGGGCGCCGCTCATCGCAGCAGATCCACGAGGGATCCGGCGTCGCAGGGACAAGCCCTGGAACGTGGGTCAGGCAGCCTTGACGGTCTTCGCAACCTTCTTGGCCGGCTTGGCGAAGCCAGCGATCGGCGCCACGGTCTCGAGCACCGAGGTGACGATGGCGGTGTTGGCGTCGATGAGCTGCTTGGCGAACTTGACCTGCGACTCGACGACCTCGATCGGGGTCGGCAGCGTGGCCGGGTAGGTGACCTCGGGGAGGCGGGTCGAGACGAGCTCGACGCCCTTGGCCACGTAGGTGACCACGGGGGCCTTGGCCTTCTTCACGAGATCGATCAGCTGGTCTTCGTAGGTCACGACGGTGTCGAGGATGGTGCTCATGTGATGCGCTCCTTGGGGCGGGGGGATTACTGCTAACTATAGCAAGCAGCCTGCTTGATATGCAACGTGACATGCGGCACCCTCGCTGGCACATGGGCAACGTGTCCACCACCGGCAGATCCACAGACCGGGGTCGCGAACGACCCAGCCGGGCCGATCAGGCAGCGGTGCTCAGGCCCAGCGCGAGGCTGAACGCAGCGCGCCATCCCGTGTGGGACAAGCCGAGGTCGTCGAGACGCCGATCCGCCTCCGCGGCCCGCGCGGCCGCGTCGACATCGCCGCGCGTCGACGCTGCCGCCGCGTCGGCCAGCCGGACGAGCGCCTGGGACACGCGGTCCTCGGTTCCATCGGCGGCCGCGCGCAGCTGGTCGAACTCGGCCACCGAGGCAGCGTGCTCACCCTCGCGAGCCAGTGCCAGGCCCCGTGCCACGCCAGCCACCAGGCGATCCATGTAGCTGGAGCGGGCATGGGCGTCCACGGCATCGGCCTCCGCGATGGCATCGTCCAGCGCACCGTGGGCGGCATGGGCGAGCGCGAGCGCCGAGCTGAGGTTGGGGTCGATCCCGGGAGCGAGCCGATCGGCCATCCGGGCAAGGATGGCCACCGCGCCGGTCACGTCCCCCGACTGGAGACGGTGGAGACCGAGGGCGGTGACCCGCTCGGTGTCGCCCACGATCAGCTCGCTGGCGGCATCGTCGCCGACGAGGTTGGGCACCCGAGCCAGCAGCGCTTCACTGCGAGCGATGTCCCCCACCTGAACCAAAGCGCTGAGCCCGGCCATCGTGGCCACGATGTTCTCGGGCTCGCTCCCGCGAAGCCCCGCCTGATCACCGATCGCGGCCACCAGAGCGAGCCCCTCCTCGACCCGCCCGGAGAGAACCAGCGCTCGACCGAGCACAGCGGCGGACTGGCCGGTGCCGAAGGGATCGTTGATCTCCTCGAAGAGCTGGCGGGCCTCCTCCAGCCGTTCGATGGCGCCGAGCGTGCGGCCCGTCCACAACCGGACCGACCCAGCCAGCACGAGCATCATGCCCAAGCCCCATCGGTCCCACCCTCGGCGCGCGTCCTCGAGGATCGCCTCGGCCATCTCCCCGGCCTCCACCATGTACCCCTGCTGGAACCGAGTCCACGCCAGCAGCCCCTTCGCCCACCCGAGGCCACCCTGGTCGCCCAGGTCCTCGAACTCGGCCGCGGCGCGTCGCAGGCGCACCTCGGCCTCCTCCGCCCGACCCGAGTAGAAGGCGCACCAGGCGAGGTTCTGGAGGGCCCAGGCGACACCGCGGCGGTCCTCCAGCGCCTCGAAGCGGGCCATCGCCTCCTCGAGGAGGTCGGTGGCCGTGTCGTACTCGTGCCGGAAGAGCGCGCCGAAGCCCCGGAGCCGGAGAACCTCGGCCTCGCCCGAGGCGTCGCCGAGCTCGGCTAACACCGTCCGCGCTTCGGCCAGGGAGGTCTCGGACGCCTCCCACCTCGACTCCTTCTGATCGATCTCGGCGAGGGCCAGCAGCGCGCGACCGAGATCGGCAGCGCCTTCCGGGCCGGCCTGGCGCGACTCGTCGATCGCGGCCTGCGCGTCGGATCGAGCGGGGGCCAGCTCACGCTCACCCGCCAGTGCCCTGGCACGGCCCGTGAGGAAGCGGCGATGACGGCTTCCGTGGTGACCGGCGAGCAGCCGCAGGCCTTCGCTGTAGAGACGGTCGGCGACGACGGGCAGCTCGGCCTGGGTGGCGCGCGCGGCGGCGCGCTCGATCCACTCGAGCGCACGCTCGTCGAGGTCGTCGACCAAGCCCTCCACGGGGCCGAGCTCGTGCGCCAGCTCAGCGGCGCGCACGTAGTTGTAGGTGATCCGGTCGACCACCGCATCCCGCGACGTGTCCTCGTGGCCCTCCATCCACATCGCGATCCCCTGGTGGGACCTGGCCCGATCGGCCTTCGTGAGGGTGCTGTAGGCCACCTCGCGCACGAGATCGCTGCGGAAGGTCCACTTGGCGCCATCGCCCTCTCCGCTGAGGAGGAGGAGCTCCTTCGCCTCGAGCGCCTTGAGCACGGGGTGCACGTCGGCGATCCCCAGGTGCTTTCGGGACATCACCTCGATCGCCTGGATCGCACCGCGACGGCCGAGCACCGCGCAGTCATCGAGAACCCGCCGCTCGGCGGGGGTGAGACCGTCGAGGCGAGCGGCCACCAGACCGCGCAGGGTGTCCGGGAGCTCGACCACGTGCGCATCGTCCGAGCGAACGATGCTGTCGGCGCCGACCATCCCGGCGTCCGCCAGAAGGGTGACGAGCTCCTCGAGGAAGAACGGGTTGCCGCCACTGCGGGCGAGGAGCTCATCGGCGAGCTCGGGTCCGAGATCGGCCCCCGCGAGCTCGCAGAGGAGGGCCGCCGCCGACTCCGAGGTGAGCGGGTCGAGGGTGAGCACGACGAGGTTGTGCCGCCCGTGGGGCGGGTGCCAGCGCTCGTCGATGACCTGGCGCGCCGTCGCGAGCACCACGAAGCGACGGCTGGCGAGCCGCTCGAGCAGGGTGTCGACGAGCTCGAGCACCAGGTCGTCTGCCCAGTGGAGGTCGGAGAGGACCACCACGACGGGTCGCTGTGCGGAGAAGCGATCGGCGAAGGTGACGACCGCCGCAGTGGCCTCCTCGCGGGCTCGGGTGGCGTCGATGCCCCGGAGCTCGGACTCGTAGCCCATGAGGAAGAGCAGGCCCTGGTGGACGCGCTCCACCTCGGCGTCGGACGCGTCGTCGCCGAGGGCGACCCGCACCGAGTCGAGGGCCATGCTGACCGCGACCGGCGCGGGATCACTCGATCGGATCCCGCAACCGTGACGCAGCGCGTCGGCAACAGGCCACCACACGTTGGCCTCGCCATACGGCACGCAGCGACCCTCGAGGATCAGCGCGTTGTGGTCGCACTCGGCGCGTTCCGCGAGCTCCTCGGCCAGGCGGGACTTCCCCACCCCGGCCTCACCGAGCATCAACAGGAGCGCAGCCCGCCCGTTTCGCACGACGTTGTGCACGCTGCTCGTGAGCAGACCGAGCTCTGCCTCCCGCCCGATCAGCGTGGCGCGGTTCCGCTCAGGCCGATACCCAGGTGGGGCAAGCGCGTCGACAGCCCGGAACACCGCCACGAGCTCCTCGCGGCCCTTCACCTGGATCGGTTCGAGCTCCTCGTAGCGCACCACCCGGCGGGTGGCCGCGTGGGTGGTGGCGCCCACCAGCACGGTGCCCGGTGCCGCGGCTGTCTGGAGTCGGCTGGCGGTGTTCACGACGTCGCCCATCGCGGTGTAGTCACCACCCGAGCGGAGCGCGCCCACGAGCACCTCACCGGTGTTGACCCCGACGCGCATCCGGATGGAGATGCCGAGCTCACGGGACGCTCGCTCGATCGTCTCCTGCATGCGCAGCGCAGCACGCACCGCCCGCTCCGCGTCGTCCTCATGGGCGATCGGGGCGCCGAACAGCGCCACGATGGCGTCGCCGATGATCTTGTCGACCCGACCCCCAAAGGCCGTGATGTCGGCGACCAAGCGCTCGAAGCAGGAGTCGACGAAGTTCTTCACCTGCTCCGGATCGCGGGTCTCGGACATGGCCGTGTAGCCCACGAGGTCCGCGAACAGCACCGTGGCGACACGGCGTTCGTCACCGCGGAGCCGCAGGTCCTGCCCGCACTCCGGGCAGAACCGCGCGTCGGCCGAGACATCGCTCCGGCAGCTGGGGCAGATCACCGAGCGTGAATCTACCGGGATGGGTCGAAACCTCCCCCCATCTCGTCGCTGGGTGGCCCCTAAGGTCTGCCCTCATGACTCCGACCAGCCCAGACCTCTCACCCAGCACGGCCGTCGCCGACCGAGCCGTCGCCGCCCGTGCCGTCGACGCCACCAAGGTGTACGGCACCGGCGCGACCGAGGTGCGCGCCCTCGACGGGGTGACGGTCGACTTCGAAGCAGAGCGCTTCACGGCGATCATGGGCCCGTCGGGCTCGGGCAAGTCCACGCTCATGCACTGCGTAGCCGGGCTCGACTCGCTCACCTCCGGCCGTGTCTCCATCGGCGGCACCGACCTCACCACGCTGAACGACAAGGAGCTCACGACCGTTCGGCGCGACCAGGTCGGCTTCGTGTTCCAGTCGTTCAACCTCATCCCCACCCTCTCCGCGCTGGAGAACATCACCCTCCCGATGGACCTCGCGGGTCGCAAGGCGGACCAGGCCTGGCTCGACTCCATCATCGGCACCGTGAGCCTCGGCGACCGACTCGCCCACCGCCCGAGCGAGCTCTCCGGCGGCCAGCAGCAGCGTGTCGCCGTTGCGCGCGCGCTTGCTGCCCGACCGAAGATCGTCTTCGCCGACGAGCCCACCGGGAACCTCGACTCGCGATCCAGTGCCGAGATCCTGGGCTTCATGCGGCGGGCGGTCACCGACCTCGGCCAGACGATCGTCATGGTCACCCACGACCCCGTGGCCGCGTCCTATGCCAGCCGAGTCATCTTCCTCGCTGACGGCAAGATCGTCGACGAGCTGGCCGACCCCACCGCAGACTCGGTGCTCGACCGCCTGAAGGGCTTCGGGGACACCTGATGCTGCGAGTCAGCCTCCGAAGCTTCTGGGCGCACAAGCGCCGGATGATCTCCACCGTCGTGGCCATCGTGCTCGGCGTGGCGTTCATGTCGGGCACCTTCGTGCTCACCGACACGCTCGACAAGGTCTTCGATGACCTGTTCGCCGTCGGCTTCGACGAGGTCGACACCCAGGTCCAAGGGGAGCTCCTCTTCAGCGACTCGTTCGCAGGGGACCAGCGCGCGTCCATCGATGCCGGACTGCTCGACACCGTGACCGCCGTCGAGGGCGTGGAGCGCGCCGCGCCCTTCGTCATCACCGTCGGGTTCGGGAGCACCAATCGGATCCTCGACGCGAAGGGCAAGGCCGTCGGCGCCGCTCAGGGCCCACCGACGCTCATCGAGAGCTGGGTGCCCGACCTCGAGCTGTCGCCCTACAAGATCGCGAAGGGGCGTGGCCCGGAGGCCGACGACGAGATCGCCCTCAACGTGGCAGCCGTGGAGGAGGGCGACTTCCAGCTGGGTGACTCCGTGACGATGGTGAACCAGTTCGGACGCGAGCAGTTCACGCTCGTCGGCTCGCTCACCTACGGCACAGCGGAGAGCTCGGCGGGCGCCGTGAGCGCCGACGTGACGCTGGCCCAGGCTCAGCGCATCGCCGGCACCGGCGGCCTGGTGCACCAGGTGCTCGCCCAAGCCAGCCCCGGCATCTCGCAGGAGGAGCTCACCGCCCGCATCGCCAAGGTGCTGCCGACTGGCACCGAGGCCATCACCGGAGAAGAGGCCGCCGCCCAGCTCTCCAGCAGCGTCCAGTCCGGGTTCGCCTTCTTCACCATCATCCTGTCGGTGTTCGGAGGCGTCGCGCTGCTCGTGGGGATCTTCGTCATCTCCAACACGTTCTCGATCCTCGTGGCGCAGCGCACCCGCGAGCTGGCCCTGCTCCGCGCCGTGGGGGCCAGCCGCTCCCAAGTGCTCCGCTCGGTGCTCTTCGAGGCGGCGCTGGTCGGCTTGGTGGCTGCGGTGCTGGGCATGGCTGCGGGGGTCGGGCTGGCCAAGGCCGTCACGGCCGCGCTCGAAGCGGCCGGTTCGGATCTCCCCACGACCTCGCTGCAGGTCCGCTCGTCGACCGTGCTCGTGGCGTTCGCCATCGGGCTCGGCGTGACGTTGATCGCCGCGCTGGTCCCGGCCGTCCGGGCAACACGGGTGCCGCCGCTGGCTGCGCTCCGCGATGTCGCACTGGATCGTTCGGGCGCCTCGCGGGTGCGCCTCGGCTTGGGTGTCCTGATCGCTGCCTACGGCGCCTACAACCTGTCCGCGGCCTGGACCGACGGCTCCTCCGACGCGATCCCCACGGTCGGCTTCGGCGGGCTCCTGCTGATCGTCGGGGCCATCGTGATCGGGCCGGTGCTCGCCGGACCCACCGTCCGCGCGATCGGCTCGCCGCTGCCCAGGCTGAAGGGCATCACGGGCAAGCTCGCCACCGAGAACGCGGCACGGAGCCCCAAGCGCACGTCAGCCACCGCCTCCGCGCTCGTCATCGGCGTGGCGCTCGTGGGGTTCATCACCGTGTTCGCAGCGTCGGCCAAGACGTCAGTCACCGCTGAGGTCGAGCGCGGCTTCAAGGGCGACTTCGTCGTCCAGAGCGCGGCGGGCGCGTTCGGTCCCCCATCGGGCTTCTCGGGCGCCGTGGCGGCAACCGTGAGCGAGGTCGACGGCGTCGAGCTGGTGGTGCCGTTCGGCTTCAGTCGAGGCGAGTTCACCTACCCCGACGGCGAGACGGTCACGCAGTTCCTCTCGTCGGTCGAGGTCGACGGGTTCGAGGAGGTGTTCGAGCCGCGGATGACCGAGGGCACCGTGGCCGACCTGCGCGACTCGGGCGTGATCGTCGACCAGGAGCTCGCCGCGGCCCACGACGTCTCCATCGGCGACCGCCTCACGATGACGGTCCCGGGCGGGAAGTCGGTCGAGCTCGAGGTGCAGGCGCTCAGCGACGACCGCACCGTGCTGGGCTTCTTCACGATCACGCGCGACACCTTCGCGAGCGTGGTACCCGAGCTCATCGACATCCAGGTGCTGGGCCGGCTCAGCGAGGGAGCAGACCCGGACACGGTCCTGCCCGCCATCGAGAAGGCCATCGACGACGTCCCCGCCATGGAGGTGCTCGACCGGCAGGGCTTCATCGGTGACCTGGCGGGTCAGATCACGTCGTTCGTGACGGTGATCTACGCCCTGCTGATCCTGTCGATCATCATCGCCCTCATCGGCATCGCCAACACCCTGTCGCTGTCGATCAACGAGCGCACTCGGGAGCTCGGGCTCCTCCGGTCGGTGGGCATGCACCGCGGCCAGCTCCGGTCGACCGTCCGTTGGGAGGCCGTGCTCATCTCGCTGCTCGGCACGGTGGTGGGTCTCGCGCTCGGCCTGGTGGTGAGCTGGGGGCTCATCGAGTCGCTGGGCAGCCAGGGCCTCACGAGCTTCAGCGTGCCGATCCCGTCCCTCGTCCTCATCACCATCGGGGCGGCGTTGCTCGGTACAGCCGCGTCGATCCTCCCGGCTCGACGTGCGTCTCGCCTCGCCATCCTGGAGGCGATCGCCCAAGAGTGACGCGCGCTCGCCTACGAACGTCCGTTCGTGTACGATGACGGCGTGTTCGCCGAGGTCGCCGTCGATCGCCACATCTCCTGGCAGCCGTCGCTGCTCGGTGGCGACGAGCCCACCTTCGATCCCGGTCTCGACGGTGCCCGTCGCCGCTTCCTCGGGGCCGGTGCCTGGGTCGACCATGTGCCTGGGTGGGTCCCGGGGGCCGATGGGCTGTTCGACGACATCGTGGAGCACGCCCCGTGGCGTGCGTTCGAGCGGCCGATGTACGAACGAGTGGTGGAGGTCCCCCGCCTCGAGACGCGCGGGTGGCACGAGGGTCGACCACGGATCCTCGACGCCATGGCCCGCTGCCTCGGCACCCGCTACGGGGTGCGGCTGCCGGCGATCTCCGCCAACCTCTACCGAGACGGCAGCGACTCCGTGGCCTGGCACGGCGACCGGATCGGTCGGCGCCGCGTGGACACCGTGGTGGCGATCCTGTCGCTCGGGGCCACCCGCACGCTGCTGCTCCGCCCCGACGGCGGCGGGCCCTCGATCGGCTACGCGCTCCGCGCCGGCGACCTGCTCGTGCAGGGCGGCACCTGCCAGCGGACCTTCGAGCACTGCGTTCCCAAGCGCGCCCACGCCGGCCCTCGCATCAGCGTGATGTTCCGCGAGCCGATGGGCAACTGACCCGACCGGTAGGGTCCGCGCCGTGGCCGGCTACTCGGGGACACCCCTGCCGACGAAGCTTGGGATCAAGGAGGGCTGCCGGCTCGGCCTCTTCGGGATGCCACAGGGCCTCGAGCTCGGTGACCTCCCACCACAGGTGGAGGTCCGGCACTCGGCGCGGGGTCCGCTCGACGTGATCGTCTCGTTCCACACCACCTGTCAGGATCTCTCGCACCGGCTCCCGACGCTGATGCGCGCCCTCGACGTGGACGGCGGTCTGTGGATCGCGTGGCCGAAGAGGTCCTCGGGGGTTCCCACCGACATCACCGAGGACGTCGTGCGGGACGTGGCGCTCCCCACCGGGCTCGTCGACGTGAAGGTGTGCGCGATCGACGACACCTGGTCAGGTCTGCGCCTCTGCCTCCGCAAGGAGCTGCGCCCAGGCCGATCCCGGGCCGCCGGATAGCTGCTGGCGGCGCGTCAGGTAGGACCGAAGCCGACGACCGCGCCGCGGTCGTCGAAGGTGACCTCAGGGTTCCAGGCGACCTCCCAGCGGTTCCCCTCGGGGTCGGCCACGTATCCCGTGCGCCCACCCCAGGGCCGGTCCTCGACCTGCCCGACCTTCCGCGCGCCGGCCGCCGTCATGGCCACGACCACCTCGTCCACCTGGGCCGCCGAGTCGACGTTGAGGGCGAACGTGTGGCCACCCCAGCCGTGCTTCACGAGCGGCTCACCGGGCGCAGCCTCGGCGGCGAGATCGTCGATGCCATAGAGCGCCAGCACGACACCCGCGAGGAGGAACGCGCAGAACTGATCACTGGCCGACGGCAGCGGTGGCCAGCCCAGCCCCTTGTAGAACGCCTGCATCTTGGGCATGTCGCGCACGCCGAGGGTGACGAGGCTGAGGCGCGGCGGGATCGCGGTCACACGTCGTCCGCGGGGCGCATCTCGGCCGGGTCCCAGAAGGCGCGCATCGTGGTGATGCGACCGGCATCGTCGAAGGTCATGACGTCGATGATGTCGACCACGAAGGTGGTGCCGCCGATGCTCGGCCGTGCCTGCATCGGGAAGGCGCACTCCCCAGCGGCGACGCGCACCGGGCCCGTCTGTCGCAGCTCGATCGAGTCGGCCAAGCCACTCGACTCGTCGAAGAACCCGCCGATGGCATCCCGGCCCTCGCGGCGTGGTGTGCCGACCGGGTCTTCGATCCACGCGTCCTCCGCGAAGAGACCGACGTAGCCAGCCCGGTCGCGCGTGGTGAAGGCCGAGCAGTAGGCGTCGACGGTGGCGCGGATGGTGGGAGCGTCTGCAGTCATGGCCGCGGACCCTACCCGGCGTCGGTGCGCGCCGAGCCCGGTCGCCCACCGCGTCTCGCACCAGGGCGCAGGATCAACCGCGGGCCGCGGTCCCAGGTGAGGTAGTTCCACGCCCAGTTGAGGAGCACCGACAACCGGTTCCGCTTCCCCACGAGGAACACCAGGTGCAGACCCAGCCACGCGAGCCACGCGACGCCGCCGCGCAGGCGGATCCGTCCCGGGAGCTCGGCCACCGCGGCCCGCCGACCGATCGTGGCCATCGTCCCCTTGTCGCGGTAGCGGAACGGCTCGGTGGGCCGTCCGTCGAGCAGGCGGCGGATCTGGCGGGCCACGTGACGTCCCTCCTGCATCGCCACCGGCGCGAGCTGAGGCAGCGCCCGGCCGGCGCCGTCGTGGACGGCGGCGATGTCGCCGATCGCCCATCCGCCGGAGTGGCCGGGGATGCGCAGGTCGGCGTCGACGGCCACCCGTCCGCCCGGCTCCTGTGCGACGCCGAGCGCGGCCGCCAGTGGGTTGGCGCGGACGCCGGCTGCCCAGATCAGGGTCTGGCTGGGGATCACCTCGCCGTCGGCGAGGGTCACCTCGTGCGACGCAACGGCGGCGACCGGCGCGCCGAGCCGCACCTCCACCCCACGAGCTCGCAGGGTGTCGAGCGCGTGGCGGCGGCTGGGCGGCGAGAACGGATCGAGCAGGTGGTCCTGCATCTCGACGAGCACGATGCGGGCGCGCTGCACGTCGAGGTCGGGGTAGTCCTTGCGGAACACCATCGTCACGAGCTCGGCGAGCGCTCCGGCCATCTCGACACCCGTGGGTCCGCCTCCCACCACCACGAAGGTCAGTGCGCCACGCTCGACCTCCGACGGGTCGGACTCGGTGGCCTCGAACCGCTCGACGATGTGGTTGCGTAGCTCCACCGCGTCCTCGAGCGTGTAGAGGGGAAACCCGTGCTCCTCGGCACCGGGCGTGCCGAAGTAGGTGACGGTGGCGCCGCCGGCCATCACGAGGTGGTCGAAGGGCAGGTCGGGTTGGCCATCGAGGTGCACGCGCTGGCTCTGCCAGTCGACCCCGGTCACGGCGGCCTGCCGGAACCGCAGGTTGCGCTGGCCGTGGAACAGGCCGCGCACGGCATGCGCCACGTCGGCGGCGTTCAGGCCTGCCGTGGCCACCTGGTAGAGCAGCGGCTGGAAGGTGTGGAAGTTCCTCTGATCGACGAGGGTGACCTCGACCGGCTGTGCGCACAGGTGTCGAGCGACCTCGATGCCGGCGAAGCCGGCACCGACCACCACAACCTTGGGCACCACGGCCATGTGAAGAGCCTACCCGTGCTTGTGAAGACCTTCACGAGTTCGGAGCGATAGCGTCCGGCCGATGTTCCCCGACGCGACCGAGGAACCCGAGCGAAGGCGGCCGAGCTGAGTGGACTCAACTCGGATCGACCGCTGGGTGTGGGCCATCCGCCTCTACAAGACGCGCGCCGATGCCACCGACGCCTGCCGGGGCGGCCACGTCCAGGTGAACGGCAAGGCGGCCAAGCCCGCATCACCCATCCGCGTCGGCGACCGAGTGGAGGTGCGGGTGCACTCGGTGCAACGGGTCGTGGAGGTGGCCCGCGTGATCGACAAGCGGGTCGGGGCTGCCCTGGCCGCCGAGTGCTTCGTCGATCACACACCAGCGGTTCCCGAGGCCGACCGCGTGCGCGTCGCCGAGCGCGAGCGAGGGGCCGGTCGGCCCACCAAGCGCGAGCGTCGCGAGATCGATCGCTGGCGGGGGCATTGACCTCCGCGGGCGTCGACGTGCGAAGGTTCGTCCGTGTCGCCGCCGCTCGAGCTCCGCTGCGTCACCTCCGCTGACCACCTCGACCGCCTACCGGAGAGCCGGGCCGAGGTGGCGGTGGTGGGCCGCTCCAACGTGGGCAAGTCGTCGCTGATCAACGCGTTGGCCAACCGCAACGGGCTGGCCAACGTGTCGAAGACCCCAGGGCGCACCCAGCTGCTCAACTGCTTCGAGCTCCCCGACGGCGCCACCATCGTCGACTGCCCCGGGTATGGCTATGCCAAGGTCTCGAAGGTGCAGCGGGCGGCGATGGCGGAGATGATCGAGGGCTACCTCCTCGGACGCGACGAGCTGCAGATGGTGATGGTGCTCGTCGACGGCGAGGTCGGTCCCACGGCGCTCGATCGGTCGATCTTGGAGTGGCTGCGAGAGGAGGCGGTGCCCCACACCGTCGTCGCGACCAAGCACGACAAGGTGAAGGCCAAGGGCCGAGAGAAGCGCAAGAAGGACCTCGCCGTGGGCTGCGATCTGCTGCCGAGCGACGTCGTGTGGGTGAGCGCCTCCAAGAACGTCGGCATCGACCGCTTGCGCGAGCTCGTGCGCCTCTGGCTGTCGAGCTAGGACCGTCAAGCTAGGGCCGTCGAGCTAGGGCTCGAGCGCGAGGATCCACAGCAGCGCCGTGAGCGCCATCCCCTCGGAGATGCCGCCGGAGCCGATCTCGTGTCGAACGCGCTCCCACGAGAGCCACTCCACCCGCTCGGCTTCGTCGGTGTCGGTCGGGTCGCCCACCCGCTCTGCGTCGGTGCCGACGAACAGGTGGAAGGTGGCGTCGGAGGTTCCGCTGAGCGGGAAGTACGTCGTGAGGTGGCGGAGCGATCCGACGCGCCAACCCGTCTCCTCGAGCGTCTCGCGATGCGCGGCCTGCTCCCGCGACTCACCCGGGTCGATGCGGCCGGCCGGGATCTCCCATCCCCACACGTCGGTGGTGAAGCGATGGCGCCAGAGCAGCAGCACCCCCCGGTCTGGGTCGGTGACCACCACGCCACACGCCTCCTGCGGGACGCGGATCACGTGATGTTCGAAGCGCGCCCCTGACGGGAGCTCCACATCCACCAGCGACAGCCCCACCCAATCGCTCTCGTACAGCCAGCGCTCGCCGTGGATCGTCCAGCGCATCAGGTCGCCGATGCGGGGATGGCGTAGGTCACCGTGGCGTGGGCGACCGGCGCATTCGGGCCGCCGCCGTCGCTCCACAGGCGCACGTCGCTCACCGACTGGCGCCGTCCGAGCCGGAGCAAGGTGGCATGAGCGAGCAGGTCGACGGGGCCGGGCTTGGCGAGGAAGCCGATGTTGAGGTGACTCGTCACCGCGAGCGCCACCGGACCGATGCGCGACAACGTGACCATCCAGGCCGCCGCGTCGGCCAGGCTCATCATCGTGGGCCCGGACAGCGTGCCGCCCGGACGGAGCTGGGCCTGGTCGTAGGCCACCCGCATTCGCACGCCGTCGGCGCCGGCGTGCTCCACCCGGTAGGCGCGGGGCGCGCCGGGGAAGGCCGCGTCGAGGAACGCATTCAGCTCGTCCACGGTCATCGCGAGATCGGTCACCGCCCGAACCTAGCCACCCACCCCCGTGTATTGAGGGGCTGCGCCGCGGTCGTCGCGACGACGCGACTCAGGAATGGATCAGCGCTGGCCCACCGGGCGACGGCGACGCCACGCCGCGCTCACCGATGGCGCCTGCCAGCCCGCGTCGTCGCGGTTGATGTTGGTGCCGGGCGGGACGAGGGCGTCGATCGCATCGAGCGTGTCGTCGTCGAGCGACACCTCGGCGGCCCCCAAACACCCGTCGAGCTGCTCCATGGTGCGCGGGCCGATGATGGCGCTGCTGATGGCGGGGTGCGCGAGCGTGAAGGCCAGCGCCATGTGCGTGAGCGGCATGCCGGCCTCGGCGGCGACCTTCTCGAGCTCCGGTACGAGCGCGAGCTTGGCGGCGACGGCTGGCCGCGCCGGATCGAAGCGCTCCGGCAACCGGGCGGCCCGGCCACTCGTGGGGGCATCCTCGCCCGCTCGATAGCGCCCGGTGAGGAACCCGCCGTTGAGCGGGCTCCACGGGATCACGCCCATGCCGTACTTCTCACACGTCGGGAGGATCGACGCCTCGATGCCGCGCGCGAAGATCGAGTACGGCGGCTGCTCCACCCGGAAGCGCTCATGGCCGCGCTTGTCCGCCACCCACTGCGCCTCGACGATCGCCTCCGCCGGGAAGGTGGACGACCCGAGGTAGCGCACCTTGCCCTGGTGCACCAGATCCGACAGCGCGGAGAGCGTGTCGTCGATGTCGGTGCCCTGCTCGGGGCGGTGGACTTGGTACAGGTCGATGTGGTCGGTGCCGAGCCGACGGAGGCTGTTCTCCACCTCGGTGATGATCCAGCGCCGCGAGTTGCCCTGGTGGTTCGGGTCCTTGCCCATCCCGCCGTGGAACTTCGTGGCGAGCACCACGTCGTCACGACGACCGGCGAGGGCCTTGCCGACGATCTCCTCCGACTCCCCCGCCGAGTAGACATCGGCCGTGTCGACAAAGTTGAGGCCCGCGTCGAGCGCCTTGTGGATGATCTTCACGCAGTCGTCGTGGTCACGGTTGCCCATGGCCCCGAACATCATCGCCCCGAGACAGAGCGGGCTGACCTTGACCCCGGTTGTTCCGAGCGAGCGATGGCGCATGTCGAGTCCCCCTGGTTGCAGCGAGCGGCCAGTCTGCCCGCTCAGCAGCGGCGCGGGCGCCGGGTCCAGCCCTTGTAGGCCTGCTGGAAGCCGGCGGCCTCGAGCGCGGCGCGCACCTCGGGCGGGCTCTCGGCGACCGACGCGCCGTCGATCGTGCGCAGCTCGAGCGAGCTGAACCGGCCACGCTCCACGAGGTCGGCCAGCGCTCCGGCCCACCGGTGGTCGTCATCGGCCGCCGGGAACCGAACCAGCCGGTGGCCGCCGCGCTCGAGGTAGGCGAGCGGCTCACCCGCAGCCAGCACGACGAGGGCGCCCGCGGCGCGCGCCGGGCGCCCCTCGGTCGACGGCCACGGCAGCGCGGCGCCAAACGGCTGGGCGGGATCCGTTGCGGCCAGCACGACAGGCCCGCCCTCGTTGCCGTCGTGTCGGTCGCGCAGGCGGTCGACCGCGCCGCCCACCGCGAACTGCGCGGCCCCCAGGCCCGCGACGAAGTAGCCACGCCGCACCTGGCCGCGCTCCTCGAGCGCCTTCAGCACTGGGTACACACCGGCGAAGCCGCCTTCGGCCCCCTCGCCGAGCGCCGCCTCGCGCGTGAGCACGCCGTATCGCTCGAGCAGCTGCACCGCACGCGCGGGCGCGGCCTGTGTGGCCGGCGGCGTGGGGCGGAGCAGCGGCGCGACGAGCGACCACCGACCGGCGCCAGCCGGCGGGCCGCTGCGAGCGAGGCGCCCAGGCCTCGGCCGTCCTCGTGCCCCCCGCCCGACCTGGCGCGATGCCGCCCGCCGTCCCGTGCCACCCACGAAGGCGCGCAGGGGCGCCAGCGAGTCGTTCGTGACGAACCCCGCCCACACGAGATCCCACAGCGCGGCGAGCACGGTGGGGTCGTCGTAGGGATGCCCCGCGTCCTGGGCGGCACCCGTGAGGTCGGTCCAGAAGGACGCGCCCCGTCCTTCGAGGTGGTCCAACAGGGCGTTGTGGATGGGGTGTCGCTCGAAGGGCGCGCTCGGCTCGGAGAGCAGCAGCGCCGCCTGATCGCGGAAGGCCAACCGGATGCGCCCGTCGGACGACCCGATCGCACCTGCACCCACCCACACGACGTCGCCCAACGTGCAGAGCGCATCGAGGTCGGGCGGCTGGTGGTCGGGCAGACGAGCGGCGAGCACATCGCGGTCGAGCACCGATGCCACGAGAGGCGCTCCCTGGAGCTGGGCGATCACCTCGACGAGCGCGTCGGGGCCTCGCCGCGGCACCCCGATGCCGTGCCAGCGCGGCAGGAAGCGGGCCAGCGTCGTGGCATCCACCGGCTCCACCTCGCGGCGCAGCGCGGCCAGCGATCGGCGTCGGAGCTGGCGGAGCACGTCGTCGTCGCACCACTCCCGCTCCACGCCATCGGGCCGGAACTCGCCCAGCACCACGCGCCCCGCGCTCGCCAGCGCGTCGAGCGCGGCGCGCACGCGCTCCACCGACACGCCGTAGCGGGCGGCCGGGTGCTGCGTGAGGAAGGGACCGTGCGTGCGCGCGTAACGGCTCACCAGATCGAGGAGCGGCTCGTCGACCGGCTCGGTGCACACCGCGGGCAGCCCGACCGGCACGGCCACACCGAGCGCATCGCGCAGACGACCGGCGTCCTCGGCCGCGCACACCCGCTCCTCGCCGCCCACCCCACCAATGAACGCCCGCCGCTCCCCCACCAGCTGCTCCACCCAGGCCTTCACCGGGGCGCCATCGACCGAGCGCAGGCCGAGCTCGTCGAGCGTGAGCGGACCGAGCAGGCGGAGCTGGTCGTGGGCCTCGTCGACATCGCGGGCCAGTCGACCTTCCACCAGCCGCTGCAGCTCGAGCTCCAGATCGGCGAGCGCCTCGGGGTCGATCAGCTCGCGCAGCTCCTCTGCGCCGAGGAGGTCGCGCAGGAGGTCGCGGTCGAGCGCGAGCGCGGCGGCACGACGCTCGGCGAGCGGCGCGTCGCCGGCGTACATGTACACGGAGATCCAGCCGAACAGCAGCGACTGGGCGAACGGCGAGGCCATCTGGGTGTCGACGGCCACGACACGGATCTTGCGGCTGCGCAGGTCGCGCAGCACCTCGACGAGGGCGGGCACGTCGAACACGTCGTTGAGGCACTCGCGGGTGGCCTCGAGGAGGATCGGGAACGACGGGTACTTGCCGGCCACCGACAGCAGGTCGGCGGAGCGCTGGCGCTGCTGCCAGAGCGGGGTGCGCTGATCCGGCCGCCGACGCGGGAGGAGCAGCGCTCGCCCAGCGCACTCACGGAACCGGCTGGCGAACATCGATGTGGCCGGGAGCTGGCTGATGATCAGCTCCTCGATGTCGTCGGGATCGATGAGCAGCTCCTCGTCGGGGAGCTCGTCGATCGACTCGGGGAGCCGGATGACGATGCCGTCGTCGCTCCACATCATCTCCACGGCCACGCCCCAGCGCTCGCCGAGGCGATGCTGCAACGCCATTGCCCAGGGCGCGTGCACCTGCGCACCGAACGGGGACAGCACGCACACGCGCCAGTCGCCGATCTCGTCTCGGAAGCGCTCCACCACGATCGTGCGATCGTCGGGCACTGCGCCCGTGGCCTCGGCCTGGTCGTCGAGGTAGGCGATGAGGTTGGTGCTCGCCAGCACGTCGAGCCCGGCCGCGGCCAGCCGCGGCGCCGGATCGCCGCCCGCACGCAGCTCGCGGGTGAACTCGCCGATGGCCCGACCGAGCTCGAGCGGGCGACCCGGGCCATCCCCGTGCCAGAACGGCATCTTCCCCGGCACGCCGGGAGCGGGCGTGACGATCACCTTCTGGAACGTGATGTCCTCGATGCGCCAGGTGCTCGCACCGAGCAGGAACGTCTCCCCCGGGCGGCTCTCGTAGACCATCTCCTCGTCGAGCTCGCCCACCCGGGTGCCGTCGGGCAACGTGACGGTGAAGAGCCCACGGTCGGGGATCGTGCCGGCGTTGGTGACGGCGAGGCGCTGGGCGCCGGACCGGCCACGCACGATGCCGTCGACCCGATCCCACACGATGCGCGGGCGCAGCTCGGCGAACTCGTCTGACGGGTAGCGGCCGGCGAGCAGGTCGAGCACGGAGGCCAGCACCTCGTCGGACAGCTCCGCGAACGGGGCCGAGGCTCGGATGACCTCGGTCATGTCGTCGAGCGGCCACTCGCCGAGCGCACACATGGCCACGATCTGCTGGCAGAGCACGTCGAGCGGGTTGCGAGGGAAGTGCGTGCGCTCGATGAGCCCGGCCTGCATGCGCTCGACGACCACCGCCGCCTCGACGAGATCCGAGCGGTGCTTCGGGAAGAGCTTGCCGCGGCTCGGTGCGCCCACCTGGTGGCCGGCCCGTCCGATGCGCTGCAGCCCCGTGGACACGGCCCCGGGCGACTCCACCTGGATGACGAGGTCGACGGCGCCCATGTCGATGCCGAGCTCGAGGCTGCTCGTGGCGACGAGGCCCTTCAGGGTGCCCGACTTCAGCTCGTCTTCGATCTGCAGCCGTCGCTCGCGCGACAGCGAGCCGTGGTGTGCCTTCACGAGCTCCACCTCGACGGGTGGATTGCCCTCCGCCTCGGCCGAGCGGTTCTCGCCCTCCCAGTGCAGCTCGTTCAGGCGGGTGGCGAGCCGCTCGGCGAGCCGGCGCGCGTTCACGAAGATGAGGGTGGACTGGTGCTCGCGCACGAGCTCGAGCAGCCGTGGGTGCATGGCCGGCCAGATCGATCGACGCACCGGCCCGGCGGCCGTGGCACCCGACGTGGGCTCGTCGATCATCTGGCCGAGCTCCGCCATGTCGTCGACGGGGATGACGATCTCGATGTCGAGCTGCTTGCGCACGCCGGCGTCGACCACCGTGACGGGGCGCCGCTGGCGCGCGCCGCCGGGGCCGAGCTCCGTGCCGCCAAGGAAGTGGGCGATCTCCTCGAGCGGGCGCTGGGTGGCTGACAGCCCGATGCGCTGTGGTGCCGCGCCCCCACCCGTGCGCACCCAGTGGTCGAGGCGCTCCATCGTGAGCGCCAGGTGGCTGCCGCGCTTGGTGGCGGCCACCGCGTGGATCTCGTCGATGATCACCGCCTCGACGCCGCGCAGGCTCTCGCGGGCCGCCGACGTGAGCATGAGGTACAGCGACTCGGGCGTGGTGATGAGGATGTCGGGCGGGTTGCGCACGAGCCGCCGCCGGTCGTCGGCGGGGGTGTCGCCGGTGCGGATGCCCACGACAGGTTCGGTATACGGCTCGCCCAGTCGCTCGGCCGCGAGGCGGATCCCCTGCAGGGGACTGCGCAGGTTCTTCTCGATGTCCACGGCGAGGGCTCGCAGCGGCGAGATGTACAGCAGGCGCGTCCGGTGGGTTCGCTCCGCCGGCGGTGGTGAGCTCACCAGCTTGTTGATGGCCCACAGGAACGCCGAGAGCGTCTTGCCGGACCCGGTCGGCGCCAGGATCAGCGTGTGGTCGCCCGCGGCGATCGCCGGCCACCCCTGGGCCTGGGGCGGTGTGGCCTCGGGAAACGACGACTCGAACCACGCGCGCACGGCAGGCGCGAAGGGAGCGAGCGGATCCGGGGCGACCACACCCGGAGGCTACCGACGCGGTACGACAGCGGATCCGTGGTTGTGATAGCAGTCTCCCGGTCATCAGCCCGCTACGCAGTCCCGACAGGATGGACCCGTCATGACGCTCCCCCAGCTCGCCGGTCAGCCGTACCTCACCGATGGTGGGCTCGAGACCACGCTCGTCTTCCACGACGGCTTCGACCTCGAGCACTTCGCGGCCTTCCCCCTGCTCGACACCGACGATGGCCAGGTCGCCCTGCGTCGCTACTACGGGGCCTACCTCGATCTGGCTCGGAGCCTCGGGACCGGGTTCGTGCTCGACACCCCGACCTGGCGGGCCAACCCGGACTGGGGCGCCTTGCTGGGCTACGACGCCGACCGCCTCGCTGATGCCAACCGGCGAGCGGTGCGCTGGATCGCCGAGCTCGCGGGCGGCTGGCCCGACGTGGACACCGTGCTCAACGGGGTGGTCGGTCCCCGCGGCGATGGCTACGTGGTGGACACGGCGATGTCGCCGAGCGAGGCAGCCGACTACCACGCCCTGCAGGCGTCAGCGTTCGCGAGCGCAGGCGCGGCGATGATGACCGCGGTCACGATGACCTACAGCGACGAAGCGGCCGGAGTCGCGCAGGCCGGAGCAGCCGCTGGCCTGCCGACGGTCATCTCCTTCACGGTGGAGACCGATGGCCACCTGCCGAGCGGCCAGTCGCTGCGTGAGGCGATCGACCTGGTCGACGATGCCACCGCCGGCCGCGTGGCGTACTACATGGTGAACTGCGCCCACCCTGAGCACTTCGCCGGCGTGCTCGGCGAGGGCGACTGGACGGCCCGAGTGCGCGGCATCCGGCCCAACGCCTCGCGCCTCAGCCACGAGGAGCTCGACGCGGCCGAGGAGCTCGACGCCGGCGATCCCGACGATCTGGCCGCGCAGTGCCGAGCGCTAGCGGCACGACTGCCGGCGCTCGCAGTCCTCGGTGGCTGCTGCGGCACCGACGAAAGGCACGTCGGCGCGATCGCTCAGGCTGTGCTCGCGGGCTGACTGGCAGCTCCCCTGACCTGACCGCGCGGGCAATGCCGCTCCGCCGCGCCGCTTGGGTGTTCGGCCACCGATCGACGACGTGACGGGTAGTTTCGCCTAGGTGCATCGCCAGACGATCGAGGCTTACGACGTCGCCGCTCAACACTGGCTGGCGACCCGGTACAGCTCGTCACGACCGCCGCTGCCTGCGGCCTTGCGCTTTCGAGCGCGCGTCGGAGCGGGAGCCATCCTCGATCTCGGTTGCGGACCTGGACGGCTTCTCGCCGACCTTGACGAACCGAGCATCGGCGTTGATGCCTCTGGTGGCATGCTGGCGCTCGCCAAGGAGCTCGGCCATGCACGGCTCGTTCAGGCCGATGTCGTGGCGTTGCCGGTGAAGACCGGCGTCGTTTCCGGCGCGTTCGCCAACTTCTCCTTGCAGCACCTTCCGCGGAGGTGGTTCCAAGTTGCGATTCGAGAGGTGCGTCGAGCATTGAAGCCCGGTGGGCATCTCGAGCTGACCATGCATCAAGCGGATGGGCAGTTCTCCGACCAGGGAGACGGCGTGCGGGTCGGCGATGACATGCCGCTTGGTCGCTGGTTCACCTATTGGGAGGTCGACGATGTCATCAAGGTGCTCGAGGATGAGCGGCTGTTGGTGGTCTCCGTCGAGGACCTCGGATTCGCGAACCGGTTCCTCGCTTCCCGACCCTGAGCTGCCTTCGCCGACGGCAGCTCAGTCCCGCCCGCGCTGTCGACCTCAGTCGTCAGGACATCGACTGTGGGCACCAACCAGCCGTCTCGGTAAGCGCGAGTGCCACCGCATGGGCTCGCTTCGCGACCTCTTCCGGAGGGGGCGGCGCGAGCACCTGCGCCCAGAGGATCAGGTAGCTGCCGCGCTGCTGGAGCGCACCGAGGGGGCGCCCGAGGATCCACCAGTGCAGATGGGCACCACCGTCGCACCACTTCGAGAAGTGCACGCGACCGAGGTCCCCTGCAGCGAGCATCGCTCGCTCGATGCGAACGAGGAGGGAGCCGAGCTCACCAGCCATCTGTTCGTCCAGATCCGGTGAATCGAGGTGCGCGCGCGGCTGCAGTGACAGGGCCAGCGGGACCCCGATGCCGTTGATCACGGACAGCCGCCAGCGCTCATCGACCCAGATGAACTCCTCGTCCTCCAGTGCGCAGCCGCGACAGTGCTCCGGCCCAAGCTCACCCCCTCGAGGTGGCTCCGGAACGACGAGCGCGTCGAGTGGACGGATCTGCGGATCGCCCTCCGCCGGGATCTCGGTGAACGGGAAGAGCTCGGACCGCACCCACCCGAAGCGATCGTCCATGCTCGACTGTCTACCTCGCGTGCACGCCTGCACCACCGAGATTCCGTCACGGTCCGTCGCACGAGCCCAGCCCATCGGCTCGCCAGGTGCGCTCGCCGCTGCTCGTGTTGCCGTCGGTCGACGTGGGCCTATCGCTGGAGGGAGCGGACCGGCGGGAACTCTGTCCATACGTCGAGGAAGGTGAGCTCCCAGCGCGAGGCGTGCCCCTCGACGGCGAGGCGGTAGTAGAGCGTCCGGCGCTGGTGTTCCGTGGTGTTGCCACCTTTGTTGTGTCCGAGCAGGAAGTGCGCAAGCACAAGGTCGCCCCGACGGCCCAAGATGGGCACCGGGTCGCCGACCGGGGCGGGCGGGTCGAGCATGGTCGAGTGACCGCCAGTGTGTTGCAGGACCCGTGTGCCCCGATCCCGGAACAGGTTCTGGTGGACCAGGTGCGATCCGGGCCAGACCCAGAGGTTCCCCGAGGACGGGTCGGCCTGATCGGTCAGGAGGATGGCGGCGAGCATCGTGAACGAGCCAGGCGGGTCCTGGCCCGGCCCGTGACCGTCGATGTGGGGTCCGCCCGGAACGTGGTGCCACGGAGAGACCGTGGTCGCCACCTGGATGTGATCGAACGCGAAGTCAAGCCGGTGTGGTGCCACGAGCTCGTTGGCGACGGTGAGTGCTGGAGACGAGCGCAGCGCTGCCTCGCACTGCGGCAGCCGACGGCGCGGCATGAACCAGGCGCTCTGCCCGGGACCCGTGTCGCCTTCGTGAGGAGGAGCGTTCGCGATGAGCGCGTCGATCTCATCGTCGGCCGCCCTGAGCAACGCTTCGGAGACGACACCCCGGAGGACGACGAATCCGTTGTCGGCGAAGGCGCGCAGGTCGTCGTCCGAGATCCAGGGCATGCGCCCACCCTGGTCGATGCGAGCGCTCTGCCTCGATGTGATTTCGAGTCGCCCATGGCCCATCGCGACATCCGCAGACCCGCTGGTCCGCCGTCAGTGCGATGACGACCGCTGCGCGTTCCGGTTACCTGGGCGAGAGCGCGAGGACATCTGCCACCACGTCATCGAGGGGTCGGGTCGCATCGATGATCGACGCTCCGAGGGCGCGGTACTTCGCCTCGACATCTCGGTTCCACCCGACGATCTGATCGAGCTCCGCGGGGTGCTTGCCGAACGAGTTGGTGGTCCGCGTCGTGAGCCGGTGCCGCAGCGTGTCGTCATCGACGATGAGGCAACCGACGTGGGTGAAGCGGTCCCACACCTCGCTCTCGTTCTCGACTGCCCCGAACAGGAACGTGGTGTCGTCGACATCTGCGTCAGCGATCGCGTGGACGAGGCTCGATCGGATCTGCCACGAGTGCGTGATCATCCAGCCGACGGGTGTCGGATGTGGCGGATCGACGATCGAGTCCCCTGACGCGCGATCGACCCAGCGGTTGAAGCCGTCCCAGTCCGTGTCGACCGCCGCGACGCCGCGCGACTTGAGGACGTCGCACACAGTGGACTTGCCGGCGCCAGAGATCCCGGTGACCCAGACGAGTCGCATCAGCCAATCATGATCGAGGCTCACCGACACCGGGCACCGAGTTGTCGGGCCCGTCCCTACGTCGCTCGCCATGCCGAGGTCGACCTCAGCGTGGTGCCGCGCCGCGCGTTGGCTCTGCGAGGCGCACAGCCGGTGTGGCGGGCAAGAAAGGATCAGATCGGAGTTGCGGGGGGAACGTCAGTTCGTGTAGGGTGTGGGTCTTCCCCTTCGGGACCTGGTTGCTGGTCCCCGTTCTGTGCGAGATCGCGTGCCCGACCAATGGTCGGTTGCCGAGGCCCCGAAGGAGGACTGGTCATGGTCGACGCTGTTGCGTTGCTCGATACCGCGTCCTCGGCTGTCGGCCGGGTCGACCCGGACGGGATGACCGCTTCGGAGCTGACCGACGCGCTGCTGCAGATGCAACGCCTGCGCGGTCAGCACGACGCGGCCGAAGCACGCGTGCTGGCGCGCTGGGACGCCGACCGGATCTGGCAGGCCTCGGGCGCGAGGTCGGGTGCGGCGTGGTTGGCCCGTGAGCAGCGGTTGCCGATCCAGACGACCCGGCAACGGATCCGCCACGCCCGCGCCCTACGCACCCTGCCCGCGGTCGAGGCAGCATGGGCCTCCGGTGAGATCGACCGGACGCACCTGATCACCCTGCTCGGGGTTCGCACCCCGCGCACCAGGGAGCAGTTCGACACCGACCACAAGCTGCTGTTGGACTCGGCCCGGACGCGGGGGTTCGTGGACTTCAAGCGGCACTGCGACCTCTGGGAAGCGTTCGTCGACCCTGACGGGGCCGAACAAGGTGCCGATGACGACCGCGCCGCACGCGAGGTCCACCTCTCGCAGTCCTTTGGGGGGATGTGGTTCGGGCGCATGACCCTCGACCCGATCTCCGGTGACATCGTGCACGGCACGTTGTCGATGATCGAACGGGAGCTGTTCGAGGCGGACTGGGCCCAGGCCAAGGAACGCCTCGGTCGCGACCCGCTGATCGTCGACCTCCAGCGGACCCCAGCGCAGCGGCGCGCTGACGCCCTGGTCGAGATGGCCATCCGGGCCCGCACCGCCCCCGCCAACGGGAAGCGGCCGAGGCCGCTGTTCACGGTGCTCGTCGACTACGAGACCTTCGCCGGCCCCCTCCTCGAGCTCTTCAACCGCACCACCATCACCCCCGGCACCGCGGCGCGCTGGCTCGACCAAGCCGACATCGAACGCATCGTGTTCGACGGGCCCTCACGGGTCATCGACGTCGGCGCCCAACGCCGCTTCTTCCGCGGTGCGCTCCGCAGGGCGATCGAAGTCCGGGATCGCACCTGCTTCCACCCCTACTGCGACGAAGTCCCTGAGCGCCTCGAGATCGACCACATCCTCGACGCGTCCAAAGGCGGCGAGACCACCCAGGACAACGCCCAAGGCGGCTGCGACTTCCACAACCGCTGGAAGTACAACCACCCCGACCCTGGCCCCGACCCACCCGGATTGGTCTGCGGCTGCGCGGCTGCCAAAGATGTCGTGATGCGTTCGTCGTGCGGGTCCCGTGGCTGACGTCCTCACCGCGTTCGCCGTGGTGTTCCTCGCCGAGCTCGGCGACAAGACCCAGCTCGTCGCCCTGACGCTCGCGGGCCGCTACCCCGCCCTCAAGGTCCTGGCCGCGCTCGGTGCCACGATCCTCGTGCTGCAGACGCTGTCGGTGACAGCAGGCGCGGTGATCAGCGACCTCGTGCCCGAGCGCGCCATCGCGGTGGCGGCGGGTCTCCTGTTCCTCGGCTTCGCGGTGTGGACGTGGCGGTCCACCGATGACGATGACGATGACGACGAGGTTTCCGGCACTGGTGGCCTCGTGAGCGTGGCCATCGCCTTCTTCCTCGCCGAGCTGGGCGACAAGACGATGCTCACCACCGCGGGCCTCGCGGCCGACCGCGGGGCCGTGCCCGTGTGGCTCGGCTCCAGCGCCGCGATGCTCAGTGCCACGGCGCTCGCCATCGTCGGCGGTCGAGCCCTGGCCGCCCGGGTTCGGCCCGGCACCTTGCGACGCATCGGCGCCATCGCCTTCGCGGTCGTCGGGGCGGCGACGCTCGCCGGCGCTGCAGCGGGCTGACGGGTCGTACGCTGAGCCATGCCTGCGCAGACCCCCGCTCGGCGCTCCCTCCTCGAGCCCCACCCGGAGCGCCTGCCCGTCGATCACCCGCGCCGCGCCGAGATCCTCGACGCTCATCGCCTCGCGATGGAGGCGGGCCAGCCTGGGTACCTCGATCCGGCGACGGGGCTCTTCGTCATCACCGCCGCCGAGCACGTTCGCCGCGGCCACTGCTGCGCCAACGACTGCCGTCACTGCCCCTACCGCTGAGCGCGATGCCTCAGTCGAAGGTGACCGGTGCGTCGAAGGCAGCCTTGCGAGCGGCCCGACGCAGCGTGGTGAGGACCGCGGAGCCCACGAGGAGCACGGCGACCACGTTGGTGATGGCTCGCCCGGTATCCCAGCCCCAGGTGGACGTGGCCAGCGTGTAGAGGATGAAGCGGTGGAGGTTGTCGGCCACCGCGTCGCCGGCGACGTAGGAGAGCTGCGTGTCGCCGCCGAGGCTGAAGGGCCAGCCCCACAGGTTCACGAGGAACCCGTACAGGTACGCGGCCAACCCCGCGTAGACCGCGAGGAGCGCGAGCTCCGCCCGTCCGCGCGCTCGTGGGAGCAGCCCGGCGCCGAGGCCGACCCACGACGACGCCATCATCTGGAACGGCAGCCACGGCCCGATCCCACCGGTGAGGAGCGCTGACGCGAACAGGGTCGTCGAGCCGAGCACGAACCCGAAGGCGGGACCGTACACACGCCCACCGAGCACGAGCAGGAAGAACACGAGCTCGATGCCACCGGTGCCAGCACCGAGCGGCCGCAGCGCGGCGCCGATCGCGGACAGCACGCCGAGCATGGCGAGCGCCTTCGTGTCCATGCCCTTGCTCGACAGCTCGGCCAGCACCACGGCGAGGAGCACGGGGAGCATCAGCGCGAAGACATACGGGGCGTCACGCGTGTGCGAGAACCCAGCGGGAGGGTCGATGACGAGTGGCCACGCGAACATGGCCAACCCCGCGAGCGACGCGACCACCAGCGTGAGGGCCGACCGCGGTGAGAGGGCAAGCACCGAACGATCTCGGGGGGCCACCCGGGTGGCGCCCGTCATGCCACCACCTCGCCGAGGGCAGCCGCCACCGCTGCGACGGTGAGCCATCGCTGCGGGTGGAGGACCTTGGCGACCTGGGGTGCGAAGGCCGCCGACGAGGCGAGGACCTCCGCGGCTGGGCCGTCGCTCACCACCTCGCCGTCCGCGAGCACCACCACGCGGTGGGCCACCACCGCCGCGAACTCCACGTCGTGGGTGGACACCAGCACCGCGCTGCCGGCCTCGGCCAGCTCGGCGACGATGGCGGCCAGACGGTCCTTGGCGAGGTAGTCGAGGCCGCGGGTGGGCTCGTCGAGCAGCACGACGCGCGGCGATGGCGTGAGCTGGACGGCGAGCACGAGGCCGAGGCGCTCCCCCTCGGAGAGGTCGCGCGGGTGCTGGGACCCGTCCAGTCCCGGCACGATCCGATCGAGCAGCGCGCGGCAGGTTCCCGGCGCGACGTCGCTGTCGCGATCAGCCTGCGTGCACTCTTCCGCGACGCTCGCCAGGTAGAGGAGGTCCGACGGCGTCTGGGGCACGAGACCGACGAGGCGCCGCACCTGGGAGCGCGACGCAGTCGCCGGGTCGGTCCCGTCGACCGTGACCACCCCGCCCTGACGCAGGCCTGCGCCCTGCAGCGCCCAGAGCAGCGATGACTTCCCCGACCCGTTGCGCCCCATGAGCGCGACCACGTCGCCAGGCGCGACCGCGAAGTCGACCTCCCGCACGGCGACGAAATCACCGTACCTGACGACGACCCCGCGCGCGGCGAGGAGCGGCCCCGCAACGACCGCGCCGCGCCGCGTCGAACCTGCCGACGTCGCTGCGGCGACGCGATCTGAACCCGCCCGGACCGTCTCGGAAGCACCCGGCGGCCTGCGATCCGCCTCGATGCTCGATGGTGCGCTCGACTGCAACCGCGGCGATGCAGCGAGCCGGTCGCGCAGCGGCCCCGCGGCGCGTCGGGCGTCGCGCACCGACAGGGGCAGTGGGTCCCACCCGGCCAATCGTCCGAGGTGCACGACGGGCGGTGCGATCTCCGCGTGGGCCAGGGCTCGCTCCGGCGTGTCGAGCACGGCGGTGCCGTCGCCCGGGAGGCACAGCACGGAGTCGGCGTACTGCACGACCCGCTCGAGGCGGTGCTCGGCGACGAGGGCGGTGATGCCGAGGTCGTGCACGAGCCGGGTGATGGCAGCGAGGACCTCCTCGGCCGCGGTCGGGTCGAGCGCGGACGTTGGCTCATCGAGCACCAGGATGCGCGGCTGGGTGGTGAGCACCGAACCGATGGCCACGCGCTGCTGCTGACCGCCGGAGAGCGTGCGCAGGAGCCGTCCCCGCAGGTCCGCGATGCCGAGCAGGTCGAGGGTCTCCTCCACCCGCTTGCGCATCACGTCGCTCGGCACCGCGAGCTGCTCCATCGCGTAGGCCAGCTCCTCTTCCACGGTGTCGGTGACGAACCCGGCGAGCGGGTCCTGGCCCACCATTCCCACGACGTCGGCCAGGTCGCGCGGCGGGTGCGTGCGCGTGTCGCGCCCGTCCACGACCACTCGGCCGGCGAGGTGGCCGCCGGTGAAGTGGGGCACGAGGCCGTTGACGGCGCCGAGGAGGGTCGACTTGCCCACGCCGGTGCGCCCGATCACGAGGCAGAGCTCACCCTCGGGGAGCACGAGGTCGACGTTGCGCAGGGTGGGCTCGGGCGCGTCCGGGTAGGTGATCGTCACGTTCTCGAAGCGGATCATCGAACGCCCTCAGGGACCAGCGTGGCCGACCTCGCCGGCGGGGCCGGTTCCAGCGTGGGCGGGAGCGTCACGGGCGGGGCGAGCCATGCCGGGATCGCCCCGAGGAGGATGGCCGCCGCGGGGACGAGGGGTAGGTCGGGCCAGCGCAGCGGCTGCAGCGACGGGTACAGGTCGGCGGGGTCGATCGAGGCGACCGCGAGCACCACCACGGCCACCGCTACGCCCGAGAGACCCACGATCCACTCCGCGCCCCGCCACGGGTCGGGCCGATAGCGCGTGTGCGCGACACGCCGCCCGCTGAGGCGCAGCCCCACGACGGCCAGCCCCGCCCCGACCACGAGCATCGGGTAGCCGAGGCTGCGGGGCGCGGTGGCGTCGAGCAACCCGTAGGTGCCGACGCACACCCCGCCGAGGCCCGCGAGCACCGTCACCGAGGTGAGCCGCCGATGAGCGGGCGACACGTTCGCCGTTCGCCCGTAGCCCCGCGAGTCCATCGCTGCGGCGAGGAGCAGGGAGCGATCGAGGGCGTCGGTCATCACCGGGATCGCGATCTCCGTGAGCACGCGCCTACGTCGCTTGGTCTCGCCGCGCAGCCGACGGGCTCGACGCACTCGCTGGCCGCTCTCCACCAGCTGTGGGGCAACGCTCAACGCCACCGTGACGGCCACGCCGAGCTCATGCAGGGCCGCGGGCATCGCCTTGAGGAGTCGCTTCGGGTTGGCCAGCACGTTGGCGGCGCCGACGCACAGCAGCAGGGTGGCGAGCCGCAGCCCGTCGTACACGGCGGCGAGCACACCCTCGGCCGACACTGGTCCGCCGATGCGGATGCCCGCCACCGCATCGGGCAGCGGGACCTCCGGCAGCGTGAACAGCACGTGGGCGCCGTGCTGGCCATCGAGCAGCATCCGGAACCCGACGCGGATCGCCACCACCACCAGCCCGAGCACGAGGTAGGCGCGGAACCCGCGGGCCCACGGCGCCTCGGTGCGACGGGCCGACACCACGTAGGCGATGACGGCGACCAGAAGCAGGAGCAGGATCGGGTTCGTAGTGCGACTGGCGGCCGTCGCCAGGCCGA
>JBQTKH010000001.1:0-1547 GCA_052386335.1 Microthrixaceae bacterium | reverse complement strand
GACAAGGGATCCTCCGCTTCGAGTCAGCTCATCGTCGTCGACTCGCCGCCCCGTTGCGGAGACCCCTTGAATCCGCCAGGCCTAAAGGTGACCGCAGGCTCGGGATTCGGGCGCTCAGCCAGCCACCACGGTGAGATCGCAGCGTATTGAGCGAAACCCGCCCGACGACCGTCGTCAACCAGGCCCGAAGGTTGCCAACGTCGCTGGCGTCGGTGCGGCTCAGGCGGATCCACGCTTCCTGGACGGCGTCGTCCCCCTCGGTCAAGGAGCCGAGCATTCGATAGGCGACGCCACGCAAGTGGGTGCGACTGGCCTCGAAGCGCTCGGCGAGCCAGTCCTGGTCGTTCATGGTCACACCTGCGGACGGTCTGCTGATGTCATTGACCCGCGAGACCCAGTTCATGTGACCGGCACGGTATCCAGACTCGGCCGCCACGGTCGTTGTCGGAGCCTCACCACCAACGGGTCCGCCGTGGCTTCGTTCCGAGCGCAGGAGGGTCATCGTGTCGTCACGTGGAGGGAGGACAATCCCGTGGCGCCGACCGTCGGCGTCCAACGTCTTGCTCTTCGAGGCAACATGTCCGATCGAGCCCGCTGCCCCGCGTCCCTCGCCATCGTGGCTGCGTTCGGAGACCGGCCCGGCCCTCGCCAAGTATCGGACCGGGAACGGGTTCACGGGCACCTACGCCATCGCGGGTGACGAGGTGGCCCGGGCGCTGGCCGCCGATTTCGGCGATCAAGTCCTCAACCCGCCGTCCACGCCGATGATCCTGATCGGGGCCGACGGCCGCGTCACCTTGACCGATTTCGGCCACAAGCCGGCGGCCGCGGTCGTGCGGCTCGCCCGCGACCACGGCGCGTAAGTCGCCGCCGGCTCGAGCCTTCTGCCCGTGGACGGCCTGTGGCTCTCGTTCTCGCTCGGGCTTGCCAGCGCGGTGAGCCCGTGCCTGCTGCCCCTGTATCCGAGCTTCCTCGCGTATCTGACAGCGAACACCCGCGCCCTCGAGGGCCGCCGCGGGACCGGGCTGCTTGGTCTGCTCATCCTTGGTGGCGTCCTCACGACGATGCTCGGCGTCGCCGTCGTGCTGGTCGCCGTAGCGGTCCCGATCGGGTCCCTGCTCGGCTACGCCATTCCGCTCGTCGACGGGCTGCTGGTCGTGCTCGGGCTGCTCCTCCTCACCGGCAGGAACCCATTCGAACGGATTCCCGGCACCCGTGTCCCGATCGTCGGTAACCCGTTCGGCCAGGCGTACCTCTATGGCCTCATGCTGGGTCCGCTCGCGCTCCCGTGCGCCGGCGCCTTCGCGCTCTCGCTCATCGCCTATTCGGTCGGGCTCGCCGAGACCCTTCCGCGCATCGCGACGTTCATCGCATACGGCCTCGGGTTCGGCCTGCCGCTCGTCGTGCTGTCGCTGCTCGCTGGCACGGCCCGGCAGCGGGTCGTGCGGTTCATCGCGGGCCACCACCGCACGATCGAGGTCGCTGGTGGCGTGTTGCTCGTCGCGGCGGGGGTGTGGGACTTCGCGGCGAACTTCGAGAGCATCCGC